>NZ_JBEXFP010000003.1:298611-303808 GCF_040606825.1 Micromonospora sp. NPDC005367
CGGAGGAGCCCCACCCGGCGGAGGAGTGAGGTTGCCCAGGTTGGGCGTGGTGATGGGAGGTTCGCCGTTGCCCGTCGGCGGCGTCACCTTGTCGTACGTGAAGTTGTACTGCGCCGCGAGGCCCGAAACAACCTGATGCATCTGTTGGGTCATCGGCCGCTCGTACTTGCTGCCGGTAATCGCCACCAGCCCGTCGTCGCCGACCGCGTTGCCGCCTTCCCTCGCGGCCTTCGCCCAAGCGGTGTCGTAATAGTTCATCGCTTCCTGGGCCCAGGCGAGGTAGTTGCCGCTGTAGTTGAGCTGGTTCGGGACCGAGTTCGCGCCGCCCGTGCCGTCCGCACCGGCGATCCGTTCGGCCTCTGCACCCACCCAGTCGGCGAGGTACTCCATCTTCGCGAGGAACGCGTCAGCGGCCGGGCCCTGCCACGGCCGCTTCGGGCCGGCGATCGCCTTGGGATGGTCCCGGAGAAACGCCTCCAACCAACTCAGTGTGTCGTACGAGACCTGGAACGCCGCACCGCTCGTCATCAGCGTCCGGGGGTCGACCAGCTGCGCTGCCCTCGCCCTCCCGTCGTCGGTCGCCATCGCCGATCCGCCGCGCACCGCGGCCAGCAGCTTCCGCCAGCCGCCGGTCTCCTTCGCCCACTCGTCGTAGTCGTTGAGGTTGGTCGTGTCCACGTCGGTGGGAGCGAAGGTGGCATTCGACTCGGCGGGATCGCTCCACTTCTCCTTGTCGGCCGAGTTATCTTTATCGTCTGCCATTAACTGACCTCTTCACGTACGTGACGATGGCGGTGATCCCGCCGGCTGTGGGCCTGCCCGACGAAGACGTGTTGCGGCTGACACCGCCCGAAACGGCACCACCGGATTCACGAGTCACCGCCGGCGGAATCCCGGATCTCGCTGTGTGGACACGGAGTCCGGGCGACGATCAGGCAACGCTTCGCGCCGACCCTAGGCGTCGCCGCCGCTTGTCGTGCCCTCGCCGCTGCCGTAGTCCTTGATCTTGTCGATCTTTCCCCAGGCGCCCTCCATCGCATCATTCAATTGATCGACGCTCATGCGCTGAAACTCCTCGCCACTGTCGTACTCTTTGATCATCGCGCGCACGCTCTCTTTGACAGTGAACAATGCCTCATGCACGGTCTGGAGCACGTTCATCGTGTCGCCCCGCAGACCGAGGTCCTTCGATCCGGTCCCGATAATCGTCTGCCGTAGCAACTCGGCCTTGGCAAACGCACCGGGGCGCATGTCGATTCCATCCAGCTTCTTGTGGGCGTCGAGCAGCATGCCGTGGCCATCCCCCGCTACCTGGTCCAGCTCCTTCGCGAAGTACTCCAACGCCTCAGTGCTGACCGCCACCTTGTGCGACTTATTGTCACTACCGCTGTACTCCGAGACCGCCGGCGGCTTGAAATCCGAGCCCACTTTTGGTACGTACTGATGGCTCTCGTCGAATTTTTCGGCATGGATGTCGGTCTTATTCTTTGCTGCCGCGTCTTTTTCGTACTCCTCGACCAGCTTCTTCCAGTGATCCTGGTCGACCACGTCTTTTCGGTACCAGTCCCAGACGGCTCGTTCATCTTCGGTATATTGACTCATGTCATGCGGAACGTTATTCTCGCCGTGATGCGTCTCCTGGTCCATGTCATGCTCGATTTTGTCAATGATCGCGCGGGAGTATCCCTCCGGGTGATCATGGTCCTTGTCGTACTTGTCGAGCACACCAATTTGGTCGATCGCGTCGTCATTCGCATAACTCAAGTCGGCCATAAGTCCACCTCTGAATGGTCGTCAGCGTGCGCATCACCCCTTGGGTGCCCGACGCCGCGCGATGATGCCATTGAAAGAGACGCCGGCCACCGTGCCACATCGGCCCGGCGGCCGGCGGTCGCGGTCAGCCGCCTCGGACGTTGTTCCAGAGCGCCGCATGGCGCCGCTCGTACGAACCGTAGCCGTCGGAGATGTCGAGCAGCTTTTGCCGCGCCTGATCCAAGAACGTCGACATCAGACCGGCCTGACGGTTCCACTCATCCTTGGATATCCAGTACTGGTTCTTCGCCTCGCCCTCCCACTCCTGCAGATGGGCTTCAGAGCTGGTTTGCAGCTCGTCGAGTGCGGATCTGATCCTGGTGTTGATCTGGCTCATATCATAGATAACGGCGTCAGCCTGATTGAAGTCGAACGTGTAGTCGGACAACGTCACGACCTTTCTCTACGGGTCGTCACCCTTTTCCCGGATGGCGACGATGCCGAACGTCAGATACCGGGAAGGGCG
Source organism: Micromonospora sp. NPDC005367 (assembly GCF_040606825.1). NCBI lineage: Bacteria > Bacillati > Actinomycetota > Actinomycetes > Micromonosporales > Micromonosporaceae > Micromonospora > Micromonospora sp. NPDC005367. Next base: position 300,890 of record NZ_JBEXFP010000003.1, read on the forward strand.
TCCACGAAGGACTGCGCCGTGTTGGCGGCCTGATCCTCGGCCGCAGTGATGCCCTTTACATTCTGGTGCATCGCTTCGAGCATGTGCACGAGCTCGTTGATAACACCCTGGAACGCCTTCTCCCAGCTGTCCATGGCCTGGTTGAAGCCATTGGACGCCTTGCCGGTCCAGGACGCCTGCAGCACGGCCATCTGGGAATTGACGCTCTTTAGGTATCCGTTGAACTCATTGGCCTTGTCGGCGAACTCCCGGGCGGCGTTCTCCATGCCGCCCTGGGTGGTTGCAACCCTTGGCATAGTCATGGGCGGTGCTCCTCACCTCGCTCGATCGCGACGTCGATCCCTCGACGGCTCGACGCCTGCGCGGTCAAGTGTTTGTCAAGGTTGCGCCCGACAGCCGACGACGCCGGTGACCATGTCCGAAAGTCGGGGAAAGTTTGCACGCTTCACCCCGGCAGCCCCGTCCGGCTCCGCCGGCGGGTGCAATCCCAGGCAGGGTTCGGTGCACCTTCGTGCCCACGTCACGGTCGCAGCCTTCCGTCCACACGTTGCGCGAGCTTCACTCGATCGGAGAGCGGAAGGAGTTGGGGGAGGATGGACTTCAACGAGCGGATCGAGAGCCTCTTCGAGGAGTACCAGCGGCAGCGCAACAGCCTGACCGAGATGATGCAGAAGATGCGCGACATCTCGGCCACGACAACGTCAGCTCGTCGTGAGGTGACGGTCACCGTCGGGCAGAACGGGACCCTCACCGACATCAAGTTCCCGACCGGCGCGTACAAGCGCCTTGCCCCGGCCGACCTGACCGCGATCATCATGGAGACCTTCTCCGAGGCGAAGGAGCAGGCCGCAAAGGAAGCTGCGGCGGTGCTGGAGCCGATGCTGCCAGCAGGCATGGACGCCCACGCGTTGGTCCGTGGCACCGCGGGGACGGACGCTTTCCTACCTCCTGAGCCCAGGATTGCGACCAGCGTCAGGGAGATCCTCGGGATGGGACGGCCTGCAACGTGACCCTTCCCAACGGTCGGCTCTGGGTCAATCCGGAGGGTGTCAGTTCGGTCGGTGACTCGTACTCCGAGCACGTCGCGCTCTATCAGAGCTATCTGGCCCAGGTGAGCGAGCTGCGCGACCGCTACAGCAGCAGTTGGGGCGACGACGAGATGGGTCAGCAGTTCTCGAAACAGTTCCTGGGGGAGCTGGGTTCCCTCGAAGACATCCTGGAGGGGGTGAAGGCGAAGCTCGAATACACGGCCGGCGGGTTGCGAGAGGCCGGGCTTCTCTATCGTCAGGCTGACGACGACGCCGCCGACAGCAGCCACAAAATGGCCAGGACATTCGAGACCAACCTTAGGTCGGCGGGTGTGGTCCGCGCCGCTGCCACCGCTGGTGGTGCGGGCGCTCCGGCGGGAGAGTTGACACCGTTGACACCGAGGGTCGGTCGGCCGCTGGAGCCGACCGTCGAGCCGCTCTCCCCGATGATTGAGGCGCGGCCGTTGACGTCGATGACTCCCGCGATGTCATCGTATGTGGCGGATCCGTCGTACGCGACCGCGAGCGTCAACGGTCAACCGATTCCCGCGGGCCACCACCTGCAGGCCTTCGCTCCGTTGCCGGACGGCAGTGTCCACCTTGATGTCAATGTGTATGACTCTGTGACGCCAGTGGGCGACACCCCGGTGACCGACGCTGGTGGACAGGTCCTGGACCCGGGTGATCGCCGGTTCTTCGTGGTCAAGAACAACCCGGACGTCGACCCGACCGTCCCGGGTTACCAGCCCCGGTACGTCAGCGTCGCCGCTGACGGTGCGATCGCTTCTCTCCCTCGACCAAGCTGAGGCGCGACGTCGATGCCTGATTTCCACATCCCGAACGACCCCGAGTGGCAGTGGGCATACGACGCTATCTTGTACACGGTTGGTGAGAACTTCCCCAAGGCGGACCCGACCGCGTTGCGCGCGATGAGCGCCGATCTCAACGCGTTTGGTAGTCAAATCCTGTCGGGGATGGCCACTACCGCGAATCTGGGTAACGCTCTGACCAGCTACCTAAACGGGCCGGCGGCAGACGCGTTCAACCAGTATCATGTGCGGCTCACCGAGGATGTGCCCACCGGGGCCGGTATCTCCCGGCAGCTTGGTGATTCGGCGGAGACGTTCGCCCTGGATTCGGAGAGCACCCAGTACGGGGTGGTCATCGCCGCGTTCACCATCGTGTTCGAGATCGCCATCGCCATTGCCACCGGGTTCGGCATCGCGGCCATACCCGCGTTAATCAAGGTCGGCCAGGAGATCGTCAAGGCGATGGTCGAGCAGCTGCTCGCCAGGCTGCGCCAGCTTTCACTGCGGATGGTCCGGGAGGCCATCGACGAGGGTCTTGAGGAGTTGTGGCAGAGCGGTCTCGGCAACATCGTCCAGATCCTGGAAGGCAAACGTAAGGGCCTGGACGGCGACGACCTGAAGATGGCGTTCCTCGGCGGCATGTTCATCGGCGGCGGCGTCTCCGGCATGCACAAAATCGGTAACAAGTTCTTCCCGAAGGTCATCAACAAGAACAACCGGTGGACCACCGAGAGCTACTCCGGGGGTTCCGAAACCTTGTTCGAGGGGCTGTTCACCATGATGGTCGGTGGCGGGGGGTTCAACCCCGGCGCCACCTTCGTCTCCTCAGTCGTGGGCGGCATGGCCCACCACTACGCCCACGACCTCGGACACCAGTTCGGACCACCGCCACCACCACCCACGCCGCCCCGCCTCGAATCCTCGCCCGGAGACGCGAGCATGGCAACAGCCGTACGCACCGGAGCAACCGGCAGCCCAGCCCCAACCGGTAGCGCAGGCGCAGCCGGGGGCGCAGGCACCGGAGCGGCCGTGGGCGCAGGCGCAGCCGGGGGCGCAGGCGCAGCCGGGGGCGCAGGCGCAGC
>NZ_JBEXFP010000004.1:0-294284 GCF_040606825.1 Micromonospora sp. NPDC005367
TTTGATCAAGCGCATGCGCCCACTATGGCAGGGACGGTCCGATAGCGAGGTCCCGTGCGATCAGGCCGTGTCGGAGATCAGGCTGTTCCACAGCGCGACAACCAGCTCGAAATCCGGCGCGCACGGCCCGGCACCGCAGCGGACGCGCGCCGAGACCAGGTGTCGCGAGGTGCTTCCAAGGTGACAGTCGCGTAACGGGCACTTCTCAACCGCGCGTTGTTGATCTTAGATTTCGGCGACCGTCACCACCGTGGCAGTCGGAATCGAATGTGGAGGGCAACTACGTGCCACAAGTGAACCCATACGCGCCCGGTCGGGCCAGACGCCGCCTCATCGGCATCCTGGCCACCGTCGCACTGACCGCGACGGGCCTGGCGAGCGCGCCGGGGGCTGCCGCAGCAGCGGGCATCACGACCAATAGCGGACCGACCGCCCGCTACCTCGTTCAGCTCGCGGAGGCGCCGTTGGCCACCTACGCCGGCGGCGTAGCGGGCCTGGCGGCGACCAAGGCGACGCCCGGGGGCAAGCTCAAGCTCGACCGGAAGTCCGGCAGTGCCAAGGCGTACAAGGAGTACCTGCGCCAGAAGCGCGAGACCGTGCTGACCGGTGCGCAGGTCCCGGCCGGCAAGGCCGACGTCGCCTTCGACACCGCCTTCAACGGTTTCGCCGCCGAATTGACCCGTACGCAGGTCGCCCGGCTACGCGCCACCCGCGGCGTACGAGCCGTCTATGAGGACGTGCAGGTGCACGCCAACACCGCGGGCACGTCGGACTACCTCGGACTGACCGGCCACCAGGGCGTGTGGCAACAGCAGTTCGGTGGGACCAGCAGTGCCGGTGAGGGCGTCATCATCGGCGTCATCGACAGTGGCTTCTGGCCGGAGAGCGCCAGTTTCGCTGCGCTGCCCACCCCGCGCCCGGACCAGGCGACCATCGACGCGAAGTGGAAGGGCACCTGCGACGTCGGTATCGAGGCGCCGGTCACCTGCAACAACAAGGTGATCGGGGCACGCTGGTACAGCGGTCTCGCCGACCTCTTCCCCGATGAGTACTCCTCGCCGCGTGACCGCAACGGGCACGGTACCCACACCGCAAGCACCGCGGCGGGCGACCACGGGGTGCCGGCCACGATCGGTGGCCAGCCGATGGGCGCGATCTCCGGGGTGGCGCCGGCCGCCCGCTTGGCGATCTACAAGGCGCTCTACGACAACGGCGCCGGCTCGGCGAGCGGCAGCGGCGTCGACATCGTCCACGCCATCGACGACGCGGTCGCCGACGGCGTGGACGTCATCAACTACTCCGTCGGCGACGACTCGGAGAACTTCACCGCGATCGAGGAGGCGTTCTTCAACGCCGCCGCGGCCGGCGTCTTCGTCACCGCGGCAGGGGGGAACGCCGGTCCTGAGGCCGGCACGATCGACAACTCCACGCCGTGGGTGACCACCGTGGCGGCCAGCACCACCGATCGTCAGTACAGCCGGACGCTGACCCTCGGCAACGGCAGGACCGTCACGGGCGTGGGTGTGGGCGCGGCCGGCGTCGGACCGGCCCCGCTGGTCTCGGCCAAGGCCAGCGCGGTGGATCCCGGCGCCGGCCAGGGGGCAGAACTGTGCCAGGCCGGCACTCTCGACCCTTCGAAGGTCAAGGGCGCGATCGTGTTCTGCAAGCGCGGGGTCACCGACCGGGTCGCGAAGAGTGCCGCCGTGGCGGAGGCCGGCGGCATCGCGATGGTGCTGTACAACGACGGCGTGAACTCCCTGGACGCCGACCTCCACGCGGTGCCCACGGTGCACATCACCGACACCGCTGCGGGCCCGATCGCCGACTACATTGCCGCGGGCGGTGCGACGGCGACGCTCTCGGCGGGCTTCGTGACCTCGGTCGAAGCGCCGGAGACCGCCGGTTTCTCCTCGGCGGGACCGTCGAACATCAACGACGGCGACCTGCTCAAGCCGGACATCAGCGCCCCCGGCGTGAACGTCGCGGCGGCGTTCTCCCCGGCGATCGGCGGGCAGAACTTCGCACTCGAATCGGGCACGTCGATGGCTGCTCCGCACGTCGCGGGCATCGCCGCCCTGCTTCGGGCCCAGCACCCGAGTTGGTCGCCGTCGGCGATCCGATCGGCGCTCATGACGACCGCGGTGGACACCACGGACAAGGGCAACCCGATCAAGCTGGGTGACGTGGACGCCACGCCGTTCAACTACGGTGCCGGCGAGGTCCACCCGGGCGACGCGTTCGATCCGGGTCTGGTCTACGACTCCACCGAACAGGACTGGCGGAAGTACCTGTGCGGGCTGGCCGCGAAGGGCTACTCGGTGCCCGCCGACGACTGTGCGACGACCGGCGCGATCGCGACGAACCAGCTCAACTACCCGTCGATCGCGATGGGCAACATGGTCGGTACGCAGACCGTGACCCGCACCGTCACCAACGTCAGTGACCGGGCCGGCACCTACACCTCGCACGTGCAGGCACCCCCCGGTTACTCGGTCAAGGTCACCCCGGCGAAGCTCCATGTGCGGCCAGGCCGGACCGTGAGCTTCAGAGTGGAGATCACCAACAAGGCCGGTGCGTTCGACACCTGGGCCGACGGCTCGTTGACCTGGCGCGACCAGTTCCAGCACCACGTCAGGATCCCGCTGGTCGTAAACAACACCGGACTGATCGCCCCGGACGCGATCACCGGCACCGGTACCTCCGGCAGCTTCTCGATGACCGCGCAGGTCGGCTACCGAGGCGTTCTGGCCGCGCAGCCCATCGGCCTGACCGCGGGAACCAGCACCACGACCACCCTGCACGGCGACGTGCCGCTCTGGGACTCCCGCTCGCCGGACAACCTGCCGGTACCGCTGCCCGCGTCGCTCTACCGCGGCACGGTGCACGTACCGGCCGGCACGGTCAACCCGCAGATCCTGGTGACCGGGGCGAACCCGGGCTGCACCGAAATCGACTGGGGTGCCGATCCGTTGCCGCAATGCGCGGACTTCATGATCGACGTCTACGACAGCACCGGCAAGGTGGTGACCGTCGTCTACGGCGGGCAGACCGGCGCCAGCGCGGTGCTGCCCGGCGCCGGTGACTACACGCTCGTCATCGAGCAGCTCTACACCCTCAACATGCCGGTCGGCCAGGAGGACAACACCTACACCATCACCACTCTGCTGCCCGGTGCGCCCGGTAGCGCGGACGACAAGTTGACCGTCGCTCCCAAGAACCGTGCCGTGCAAGCGGGTGCCAAGGCGGATCTGACGCTGCGCTGGTCCGGGCTCACCCCGGGCCGCCTCTACATCGGCGCGCTGGTGCTGGGCAACGGCGACGGCCCGCTCAAGACGCTGCCGATCGCAGTGCGCTCGTAATCTGTACGTCTGCCTACCGACGGCGGGGCGGGTCGGCGAGGTGCCCAGGCACCAGCCGACCCGCCCCGCCGTACCTGGGGCAGGCGTTGTCCGATCGGGAGACGTGCCGGTCGGACGGGTCTCGGTCACGTCTTTCCGCCCCGCCCTGCCCCGCGCCGCCCCGCACCTCGTCGGTGCCGGCTGCCGCACAGGGCCGGCTCGCGGCAGCCAGGTGTTCCTGGCCCTCTTCGTATGGCTCTCATCCGCGACGGCATCGGCATCACTTTAGGGAGATCAACTCGGGTGCCGCCGTCAACCTGGGGCTGCGGGGCCGGCCTGGTGAGCTCCTGCGCCAATCCGAACAAGTAGCCGTCGAGGGGCTTACGGATCTCTGCTGGTCGATGAGCATTTGTCCGTCGCCGGGCGAGATTTGTGTTTCCTGGTCGTTGTGGCGTAGCGGGCGCTGAAGATTGCGTGACTACGCCCATGCCTGCTCGTAGCCGCCCGATGGGTGTGAAGCGCGAGGATCCCAACCGGCGGCGCAACTCCAGACCTCGGACCGCGATGAATCGTCTCGTTGACCTGGCAGCACGCCGATTGTTAGCGTTAACAACGTCCATCCACTTAAGAGAAACCGGAAATAGGCCGATTAAGGAGAATCAATTGAGAATGCAACAGAAAAGGTCGCGGCGCAGGCTGAGTCCGAAGGGTGGAGGTGTCGCGGGCCTGGCGCTCGGTGCGCTGCTCTCGATCTCGTTCGCGCCGACGCCCTCGCACGCCGCCGCAGCGGGGCTCGACGAGGGGCTGGTGCACCACTTCGCCCTCGACGAGACCAGCGGGACGACGCTGGTCAACTCGGGCAGCGCGGGCTCGGCCGCGAACGCCACGCTCGTGAATCCGGAGAAGGCGACCTTGACCGGGGAGGGAATCAGGTTCAACCCCGACTCCTACGAGAGCGCCCTCGACGGTGCGTACGTGGCCCTGCCGAAGGACATCACCGCCGGCATGTCGAACCTCACCGTCGACTACGACGTGTGGATCGACCCGGCGAACGTCGGCGAGCACCAGATGTTCAGCTTCGGCGCGAAGTCCGGCTCGTGCGACGCCGACACCGGCGCCCAAGGCTCCATCTTCGCGTCGAACACCCAGCGATTCCGCGTTGCGGTGGGCTCGGCGAACCTCCAACAGAACCGGGTCCGCATGACCGAGGGGGCGTGGACGCACGTCACCTACACCCAGTCACTGAATGCGATTGGTACGAGCTGGACCGGCAGGCTCTACCTCGACGGCGTGCCGCACGCGACGTCGACGAACCTGACCACGCCGCCCTCGGTGAACGCGGCGGGGACCAACTGCAACTTCCTCGCGCGCTCGCAGACGTCGGGCAACTACTCGTTCCGCGGAACGATCCGGGACTTCCGGGTCTACGACCGGGCAGTGAGCCTCGACGAGACACTCGCCCTGGCGGAAAGGACCGTCTCCACCGGCGTCCACGCCGACGCCGACGCCATCGATCTCGGCCTGACCAGCGCGATCGTACGTGACATCACGCTGCCGAAGGTGGGCCCCGTGGCGGGCTCGGCCATCACGTGGACGAGTTCGGACCCGTCGGTCGTCGCGGTGTACACCCCGCCGGCCGTCACCAGCGCCCGCAAGGTTGCGGTGACCGGCAGGATCACCCGCCCCGCCCAGGGGCAACCGGACGCGACGGCCACGCTCACGGCGACCGTCCGCAAGGGTGCCGACGAGGTCACCACGCGGGAGATCCCAGTCGTGGTGAAGGCCGAGTTCGACGACGCGCAGGCGGTGGACCGTGACCGGTTCGACCTGGCCCTGTACGACACCGAAGACGTGCGCGGAAACCTCAACCTCCACGCCGACGGAGAGTTCGGCTCCAAGATCACCTGGAAGTCCACCACCGAGCTCGTCACCCCGACGGGTGAGGTGACCCGCCCGGCCTTCGGCCGTCCGGACGTTGCCGCCACCCTGACGGCGACCATCACCAAGGGCTCCGCCTCGCAGACGAAGTCGTTCCCGGTCACCATCACCGCCATGCCCCGTTCCGAGGAGTACGAGCGGTACTTCATGGGGTACTTCAAGGGCGAGGGGATCGCCGACGGTGAGCAGATCATGTTCGCGACGTCCAACGGAAACACCGCTCTGGACTGGACCGGTCTGACCGGAGGCCGGCCGTCGCTCATCTCCCAGTTGGGCGACCAGGGCCTTCGCGACCCGCACATCGTCCGCTCACCCGACGGCGACACCTACTACATGATCGCGACCGACCTGAACTGGTACGACCAGGGTGGATACGCCATCAACGACACCCAGTACATCGAGGTGTTCGAGTCGCACGACCTTGTGCACTGGACTCCTCAGCGGCACGTGAAGGTCGCGCCCGACAACGCGGGCAACGCCTTCGCGCCCGAGTCGCTGTGGGTCGACGAGATCGGCGCCTACGCCGTGTTCTGGGCGCAGTCGCTCTGGAACGACCCCGTGAACCGTACCGGTCAGGGCAACGCGCAGATGTGGTACACCACGACGCGCGACTTCCAGACGTTCTCCGAGCCCAAGGTCTGGCAGAACCCGGCCCCCAGGTCGCGGATCGACACGACCGCGATCCGGGTCGGTGACTACTACTACCGCGTGACGAAGAACGAGGCCGGCAACCAGGGCTCGGACATCTTCTCGGAGAAGCACACCGACTTCCTGGACAGCGACATCGACCACTGGACGCTGGTCGCGCCGGCTCTGGGGCGCACGACCTGGGCCGCCAACCAGGGGTACGAGGGGCCGGTCATCTTCAAGGCCAACCCTGGTGACACCTCCTGCCCGGGCCAGTTCTACCTCTGGGGTGACCGGTACACGAACGGCGGTGGCTACCAGGCCGCCTGCCACGAGAACATCGAGGCTCCCACCTGGAACGCCAAGGCGATCACGATGACCAACGCGGGCGTCGTCCGTCCGCGCCACGGCACCGTGATCCCGCTGACCCTCCGCGAGTGGAACGACATCCGCGAGATCCCGAACAGCGACGTCACGACCAGCACCGAGGTGGCTGTCGAGCCGTACGCGAGCGGCGCCCCGACGACCACGGCCACCGCCACGGTCAAGGCGGCCGACGGGTTCGAGACCGGCGGTCAGGTGCGGTTCAGTGTCGGCTCGTGGTCGACGCTCGCCTACCTGGACGACGGCGCGGCCACGGTCACCCTGCCGACGGGTCTGCCTGCGGGCGCCCGGACGGTCAAGGCCGAGTACCTCGGCTTCGACTACCTGAAGGCGTCGGGAGGTGCGGCGTCGGTCGAGGTGCCCTCCGGACCGGCCGCCGTCAAGGTCCAGGCGAAGGCCGCGCCCGCATCGGTGGTCCGCGGCGACACGTTCAGCCTGAACGTGACCGTTCGGCCGACCGGCGGGCAGAAGCAGCAGGCTCCGACCCCGACCGGCGAGGTCACCGTCACCTTCGGCGGCACCGTGCAGGTCGCACCACTGGTGGACGGCGAGGCCATCGTCACACTGCAGACTGCCGATCTGCGGCCCGGGCAGTACAGGGTCCACGTTGCCTACTCCGGCAACCCGACCTACCAGCCCTACGCCGCCAATTACCAGACGTTGACGGTGCGGCAGCCAGCAAAGAAAGGATCTTGATCCACAGGTCGTCCACCTCTTGCACGCGGATTGTGGGCACCCCGAGGCGTGCTGAGATGAGCCACAAAAGGGAGCGGGCGAGATCGGTTGATCTCGCCCGCTCCCTACTGGATAGCTCAACCGCCACGGCCAGGCAGACCAGTTCCCGTTCCGTCTTGAACTCCCACCGCAGCACCGCCCCCGTCTCGGTGTCCCCGGCGCGGGCGATGACCTTCCAGCGCGTGTGGCGGACGAGCCACACGTCGCGGCGCGCGAGGCATCAGCAATTTCCGTTCCACCACCTTCGGGTCGCCTCCTCCACGCAGTGATCGTGCATACGTCCGATTACTTGCCGAGCGAACAGGCCCGACGTGGCTGGTCACTCGCAGCGATCTTCGGACCCCGGCCGTACGGCTCGCCGCAGTCGGCGCGATGGCGGTATACCCGCAGATCGTGGCCATCGCGGTGGCCGTACTCGGGTAGATCTCGTACAGGCAGGCCTGCCACACGATGGTTTCCCCGCTGCCGGGCACCACCTGGCCGTCACCGGGCCCGCCGCGCAGCAGCACGTCCACCCTCCGACCGTACGTATTGCTCGATGACGGCGAGCGGGTCGACGTGCTGACGCACGCCGACCCACTCACCTCCTGGCCGTCACAAGCCGGCCGATGTCACCGAGTCCGCCGTCGCATTCGTCCAGCGGGTACTCGGACGCCAGCGGAGGGCTACGGAACCTGTTCGCCCTGGCTCGCGATGCGGAAGTAGTCGTAGGCGACGTTGAGATCGGTGGAGGTCCCGCCCCGGTTGAAGGCCACTAGCCCGGCCTCCGTCGGTTCGACGTTCAGCGTCGTCGATCCAATGTATCTGAATACACTCCCGTTGGTTGAATAGTACGTCTTATACGTGTTCCCCGCCTTCGTGAGCCGGAACCAAATGGCGCCGTCTGCGCCGATGATCTGCTGCGCGTCGGCTCCGGTGATCTGCACCGTAGCCGCCGTGCCGTTTTGTTCGCGGAGGAGCACGACGCGAAGCTTGTTGGTGGCCGCCGTCGCGTTGCTCATCTCCCAGGCCAGCTTCACGTAGTTGTTGTCGTTGGCGTAGGCGATGATGCCGCCCTGTTCGTTGTTGTTGGCCAGCGGTCGCGAGAAGACGACCTTCGAGTCGGTGGTCCAGTCGCCGCTCACGTCCTGCAACGCGATGTTCTTCGCCGTGTTGGTGTTGCCTTGCAAATCGCCTTGTTGGGAGGTGATGACCAGCGATCCGTCGGCAAGGCGCCACTTGCTGTCGTCTGGCCGTACCCAGTGCCACTGGGAGCCCAGTTGCGATGATTCGAATTCGTCGCTACCGGTGATGGCGGTTCTGAGGTTGACCGTGTAGGCCGACGACGCGCCATTGCTGGTGACGGTGATCTTCGCCTGCCCGGTGGAGGTGGTCGCTTGGTCGATGGTGACGGTGGCGGCGGGATCGTTGGCGACGGCGTCCACCTTAGCGACGGATTCCACGCCCGCCGCCTGCAGCGCGGTGTAGCTGAGGACGTCCGGCCTGAAGGAAGCCAAGTCCTTGCCGTTGACCTTGAGGATCTTCAGCGTCGTGTCGTGTACGAAGTTGAAGACGTAGTTCTTTACAATGGGACCGAAGAAGTCTTCCTTCGTGACCTTGACGATGGCCTGACCGGGGACGCTGTCCGCCTGAGAGACGATCTCGTAGCGGGCGGCGGGGTCGGCCGTCTTCACGGCGGTGATGGTCGGCGACGCGCCAGCGGACACGGGGATCGTGTAGGAGGCGGCGGACAGGTTGAACCCGCCGATTTCCTTGCCGTTTACCGCGATCTTCGCCGAAAGCGGACCACCGTCCACGGGGATGTCCCTGCCGCTGAACTCCTTCCAGTAGTTGACGCTGGTGTCGCGCCACGTACCCGCGTCCACCTCGTGGGTTGCCAGCTTGGCCCGCACCTCACTAAAGCGTAGAGCGTCGATATAGGGCTGCAGTGAGTCCCAGGCCTCGCGCATCCAAGTCACGTACTGCACGCCCATCTGGTAGCGGTAGACCAGCTCGTCCCAGAAGCTCCGGCCGCTCTTCATCGTGTGGTCCCACGGCACGTGGTGGAACCACATCATGAGGTTCTCCGGGACCGTGTCGATGTTGCCGTACTGCCTTTCCAGCGTGGGGAAGTACTGGGCAGCGAGATTGCTACCGGTGGGGGAGCGGTCGAAGCCCAGGCCGGCACTGTCGGCCTTGTTGTAGTAGACCGGGCTCCAGTCGTCCCGGGTGGTCCACTCCGCCGGGTTGGGGCCGTAGTGGTTGCCGGTGAACTGGTGTCCAATACCCAGTGGGGTCTGGTAGCTCACCAGGGCTTCCCGGGAGCCCATCATCATTTTGACGATGGTGGAGACGACGTGGCCGTCGTTGCTCCAGGTCATCCGGGTCCAGTCCTTGGCGATGTCCTGAGACTTGAGGGTCCAGTCCCAGGCCTGCCGTCCGAACGCGAACAGGTTGGCCTGGGAGAAGTGGTGACCGGTCAGGTTCTCGGCGTTGCCGAGGTTGGCCACCCCCACAATCGCGGTGTCTGGATGGTGCTGGGCCGTGCCGTCCACGATGTTGCCCACCAGACGGTTCTTCAGCAGTTTTCCGTCCTTGTCGGTGGCGTAGGTGTCGGACTTCAGCACCTCCTCCCACATCGGCGCGAGGTAGGTGAGCATCTTGTTCTGGCCGGTGTACTCCTGGGTGATCTGCAGTTCGATGGCCTGGTTGGTGTTTTCCATCCGGCCGAACATCGGGTGGAACGGCTCCCGGGCCTGGAAGTCCAGCGGGCCGTTCTTGGTCTGCAGGAACACGTTGTCCGCGATGCGTCCCGTCGTTCCGTCAGGCTGAGGCTCGTCGTCGATGTAGCCGAACTCCAAGTAGGCCCGCTTCAACCGGTCGTTGTCCACCTCGGCGTTGTACACGAACGTACGCCAGAAGATCGTCATGCCCAGCGGCGCCACCGCCGCCGCGATGCCGTTGGCGCCGTCCCCGTGGTCGTAGCCGAAGTCCTGGGGTCCCGGCTGACCCTCGGAGTTGGCTTTTACCGTGAAGCCCATGAAGTCCGGAATGGACGCCTGGATTTGCTGTGCCTTGCGGGTCCACCATCCCCGGAACGCGGGGCTGTAGGGATCCAACTGGCTGTTGGTCAGCGTGTCCGGCGCGAACCGGCTGTCGGTGGGCGCTGTATACCTGATCGACACGGCCAGCTTGATGCCGTACGGGCGCAGGGCATCGGCCAGCGCCGCCTCCTGAGCAATGTTCCTGGTCGTCAGGTACACGTTATCGGCGTTGACGTTGTTGATCGTGATGCCGTTGACGCCGACCGACGCCATCGCCCGCGCCGCCACGATGTAGCGGTCAAGGATGACGGGCAGGTTACGCCCGGCGCTGGTGCCAGTGGCGGCGAAGTCGAAGATCTGGCCGTTCTCACCGTTCAACCCGCCGGTCCCGGTCGCGTTGTTACCAGCATAGAGGCGTTCGGTGTCCCAGTTGTTCAGGACCCGGCGCTTGATCTTCGGGGACTCGGAGATGTTGAGGTTCTGGACGGGCCGCTGTGTCTGGATGAGCCGCAGGAAGGCGAAGGTTCCGTAAAGGGCGCCGAGCTCGGTGTTGCCGGCGATGACGGTAACGTTGCTGCGTCCCTTCAACACCGAACGGACGACGTATCCCTCGTCGCCGACCGAGGCAAGGTCGCCGGCGGGAACGAACTGCGCCACCGCCGACGAGCTGTCCGGGGTTCCCACGATGACCGAGCCGTCAGGGATGTCGCCGCCCGAGGTGGCCCGCACCGTTACCGGCTGGTCCAGCAACGTGCCGAGACCCCTCTCCAGTTCATCCCGCGCCGCTTCCAGGCTGCTCTCCACCAGCTTCTCGGTGGAGCCCGGTTCCATACTCAGATCCGCCGTGTGCCGGTACACCTTGTTCTCGTCAACGTTCTCCACGATGACGGTCGAGGCAACACGCCGGTACTGACGCAGCAGGCCCGGGTTGCTGACAGGCACGTAGTGCAGCCACATCTGCGAACCGCTGTAGTTGTCGTCCAAGGACGTGGCGGAGGCGGGTGATGGCGAGGAAACCACCAGGCTGGCGGCGACCGTGGTGGAAGCTATGAACAGCGCGAGAAGCTTCCGCCTCAGTTTGGACTTCGAAAGTACGTTCATTTGCATTCCCTCTTTCGAGTGGCGAAGACTCCGATCGGTGCTAGCGCGAACGCTTCATCGCCATCGGCTATCGCCTCCCCTCGATCACTGGTCACCCGCTTTGTCGAGCACCGTGGGCCCCGTCGACGGCGGACCCACCGAACTGATCGGTCGGGGCCGTGGAGCCCCATGCCGCCAACCGGCGCCGTGCGAACGGCGGAATGCGCTGTACGCCCACCGTGAGGACAGAGTGGATGGTCCGGCCGCCTGGGGGTTCGATGCGATCGGAGCGATCGGACTGCGCCGTCCGGGGATGTCGCGCGTGGTTAAGCCGCGACGGGGAGTGACCCGGAACGTTGGCAATCGAACTCGTGGCGATCTCGGGCAGCTCATGGCTGGACTGGTTGGGCGGGGGTGGAGTGGGTGGGGTGAAACCTTCTGGAACCGATTCCAACAGTGGCCCGACACCATCACGTTTGTCAATACCTTGAGCACAGAGTAGTGAACTCATCAACAGGCATCGTGGTAGGGTTCTCGGCTTGACAACGGCTACTGACAGACACTGGAATCGGTTCCAGCACCTGCGGTCTGGGCAGTGTCCCTGGCTGGCTGTGCCATGCTGGATGGATAAGCGCGAGGGAGAGCCACATGGCGGCGACGATCAAGGATGTCGCCCGGCTGGCCGGGGTGTCGCAGTCGTCGGTGTGTCGCGCGCTGGCCGCGCCGGACCAGGTGCGCCCCGCCACCCGGGAGCGCGTGCACCAGGCCGCCGCGCAGCTGGGCTACCGGCCCAACCGGGTCGCCCGCAGCCTCAGCACCGGCCGCACCGGCAATATCGGCTTGGTGCTGCCCGACATTGCCAACCCGTTCTTCCCCGGGGTCGTCAAGGCCGTCCAGCGCCGGGCGCGGGAGTTCGATCTCGCGGTGCTCCTCGCCGACACCGACGAGGACCCGGCCGCCGAGCTCGAGCTCATCCGCACGATGACAAAGCAGGTGGACGGCTTCCTGTTGTGCTGCCCGCGCGCCAGCGACGAGGACCTGCGGTCCGTCAGTGGCGACACCCCAGTCGTCTTCGTCAACCGCCGCGTGGGCCACCTGCCATCGGTGAGTTTCGACAGCGCCGACGGCATCCGTCAGGCGATCGCCCACCTCGCCGCGCTTGGCCACCGGCGGGTGGCGTACGTCGCCGGCCCCCGCAGCTCGTGGGTCAACCGAGAGCGTCTCCGCAGCATCAGGAGTGTGGCGACGGCAATGGACCTCGAGGTCGTCGAAGCCGGCAACGTGATACCCACCCTCGAAGGTGGCATCGCAGTCGCCGACCAGATCCTCGCCGCCTCGGTCACCGCCGTGATCGCGTTCAACGACATGATCGGCCTCGGGCTCCTCAGCGGGTTCAACGCCCGCGGCGTGAACGTGCCCGCCGACATCAGCGTCGTCGGGTTCGACAACATCCCCACCGCAGGCCTGGTGAACCCGCCGCTGACCAGCGTAGACATGCCCAAGGAGCAGTGTGGCAGGTCGGCCGTCGAGCTACTGGTCCAACTTCTCAACGATCGGGAAGGCCGGGCCAGCTCCCGCAGGCTGCTTCCCACTCAGCTCATCGTGCGCGGCTCGACCGGACCCGCAGCCCGGACCTGAAGCCCGCAACACCGCCGAGAGGTCGCACAACCGTCCCACTGCGGTTTGCCACACGCACCCCGAGGCGTGCTGAGATGAGCCACAGCAAGGAGCGGGCGAGGTCGGTTGATCTCGCCCGCTCCTTACCGGGTAGCTCAGCAACCCGCTCCCAGCCAGCAAGCCAGGCTACATCGGGCGCACCACCTTCAGGCTATGGGTTGATCATGCCCTTCGAGACGGCCAGGTTGTAGTTCTCCCCGAACACGTTGAGCTCGTGCACCCCGACCTTCACGTTCTCGGTGGTGCCCAGGATCTTCAGCCTGACCGCGTTCGTCAGCACCCGGTCGAAGGTGACGTAGTCAGCCGTGTACGCGGTGGTGTTCGTGCTCCTGTCGACCAGCGGCTGCCACGTGTTCGTGGCGATGTCCTTGTACTCCAGCGTGTACTGCACGGCGTTGTCCTTCGTGAAGTTCCGCCCGAGCTCCTTCCACTGGATCTGGACGGCGGAGATGTGGAAGACCGTCCCGAAACCCCTGATGTACGTCGGTGCGGTGTCGTTGTCGGCCGGCTCCCACCAGGTGGACAGGGATCGGTCCCCGCCGTAGTACGGATTGCGCCCCGGGGCGTAGCTGCTCGTCCAGTACGCCTGGCTGTTGGTCGCCACGTTGTAGAGCCCGACGTCGTCCCGGCCCGAGATCTTCTTCCCGGGGGCCAGTTGCGGCGTGTTGGACAACTCGCAATCGATCGTGCCCTTCTTTGGGCCGGCGGGAATTACGTTGCAGACGTCCATTCCCAGTCGCCGCTCGAAGAACTCCTCGTACGCGATGACGTAGGTGTAGAAGAACACCAGATTGCCGAACTTGTCGAGTACGAAACTGCCGTGCCCGGCGTTCGGATACACCGCACTGGGGTGGTTGTCGCCGTAGCCGATCGGGTTCTGCTGCGTTTCCTTGAACCCTGAGAGCGGCTTGTCCGACGACATGACCCCGGTCGAGTACGTGGTGAACTCGGTGCCGCCGGACGCGACCGAGAGGTAGTACGTGTCGCCCACCTTGAACAGCTGCGAACCCTCCACGTACCCGTGCGTGTAGGTCGCCTTGTTGTCACCGATGTGCTGCCACTCCTGGCGCGGGTCGAACGTCCACATCACGACCGAGTCGCTGATCAGCTGCCGAGGATTGTTCGGGTCGAGTTCGGCACCCATGATCGGCGAGCCGATGTTGTACGTCAGGTACAGCCGACCGTCCGTGTCGAGGAAGAACTGCACGTCGCCGACGCTCAGGGTCTGGCCGTTCGGGCGCAGGAAACTCCCCATGCTGGTCCAGGGCCCGGTGGGTGAGTCCGCCTGATAGACCGGCGTGTTGTTGCCGGCCATGTAGAACTTGTCGCCGACCTGCACCACGGTCGGTGCGACCAGGCCCAGGTTCATCTGGTGGGGCGTCCAGGTGAGGTAGTCGGTGGTCGACCAGACGGTGCGGTTGTTGTTCGGCGCGTTCTGCATGGCGCCGGACGCGTAGAGGTAGATGGTCCCGTCGACGTTCAGCGCGGACCAGTCGGCCCCGGTGCGGGCCGAGTTCTCCGAGATCCTGCTGAATCCGGCGGTGGATCGGCTCGCGAGAGTCCGCCCGGACGCCGCCGTCCACGTCTCCTGGTTCAAGCTGGCCGGAATCTGCGATGTGTTCGCGACATTCGCATCGGTCGGCGGCATCGTCCCCACGATGTTGCGGACCGCCATCCCCGGCAGATTGACCGGGTTCGTGTACGTCTGTGACATGTCGACACCGGCCAGCGGCACCTTGGCGGACGGGGTCTGGGGTCCGCCACCCGGCGCTGCCGGCGGCGCGGGCTTCTCCGCCGCAGCCGGTCCGATCGGTGTCAGTTGGCCTATCCCTACTCCTACCGCGAGAGCGAGGCCGATGGCCGCTGCGCCTCGTCGACTCACTCCGGCGGTTCTCTCGATAGCCATTGGGCTCCTAACCTTCCTGGGTTGCCGGAACTCCGAACAGGGACAACTTCCTTGCCGCCGACACTTGGTGCGCCCTTGTGTCGGCCAGATCAGACGAAGCGCCAGAGGTGGTCGTCGGCGCCCTTGTCGTCCTCGAGCACGACCTGCGCTCCGGTGGCCGTGGACGCCTCCGTGACGCCGAGGACCCGGCCGCCGACCGCGCACTGGATCCGGAAGTAACCGTCGGTGCCGTAGCGCAGCCGCCACCGGTGGTCGCCCGCGCCGTTGTCGGCCCACTGCACGACGGAGGCCCCGGCACTGCCGGCGTCCCCGTCGACCGCGAGGACCTTCCCGCTGTGCGCGTTGCGCAGCCGCAGGTAGCCGCCGGTGTCGACGACGGCGGTCCAGCGGTGGTCGGCGGTTCCCGTGTCACCCCGCTGGATGACCGGCGCGCCGTCGGCGGTCGACATGTCCGTCACGCCGAGCACCAGCCCACTGGCCCGGTTCTGGATGCGGCAGACACCGTTGGGCACGAACCGCCACTGGTTGTCTGGCGTGCCGTTGTCGTTGTCCTGCACCGCCTGCGCGCCCCAGGCCGTCGACCCGTCGAGAATGGCGAGCAGCTTGCCGGTGTGCACGTTGCGCAACTTGTGGGACCCGTCGCCGACGTCGACCACGGTCCACAGGTGGTCGGCGGTGCCGTTGTCACTCCACTGCAGGACACGGGCGTTGTCGGCGGTGGACATGTTCTCCACGCCGAGGACCTTGCCGCTGTTGACGTTGCGCAGCCGGAGGGCGTTTCCGTCGACCACGAGCTGCCAGTCGTGGTCGGCGGTCCCGGTGTCACCCCACTGCAGCGCCAGCCCGCCGTCGGCCAGTGACATGTCCCGGATGCCCAGGACCAGGCCGGTGGCCGCGTTGACCAGGCGGAAGCTCGGCGGGCTCTCCCCACCCGGACCGGTGGCCCAGTAGACGGTGTAGTTGTGCCCGTGGGCGTCGTAGAACGGCCCGAGGTCGACGGTGCTCCCGTTCGCGGTGGCGGTGAAGGCGAGCGCGCTGGAGCCGGCGCGGGTGATCGAGGCGGGGTCGAGCGACGGCAGGCCACTCAGGGTCGCGTCACCGTAGTTGCCCGAGAGGACCACCGGGCCGTACGTGATCGCGGCGATGTCGGCGTTGTCGTTGGTGGCCTCCAACACGACCCGCATCGGCAGGCGGACCGTGACGACGTCCCCCGGCGACCAGGACCGGGTGAGGCTGGCGTACGTCCCGGGCGCGGTGGCGATGTCCTGCGTCGCACCGTTGACCTGGATGCTGGCCCCACTGGTCCAGGCCGGGATCCGGATGCGCATCGTCCACGACTTCCTGACGTTGCCGCGGACGGTGAGGGTGGTGGTGTCGCTGACGGGATAGGAGGTGCGCTGTTCCACCACGATGCCGCGCTGCGACCAGACCAGCCGCGACGGCATGAACAGGTTCACCGTCAGGGTGCTGCCGCTGTGGAAGTAGATGGAGTCGGCCAGCTTGGTGTTGGTCTCGATGCCGGTGCCCTGGCAGCACCAGAAGGAGTCGTAGTCGGTGCTCCAGGTGCCACCGCCCCAGGCCGGTCCCACACCCCGGCGGCCACCGGGGTTCAGCGGCGTGAAGTACGTGATGTGCCCGTGCTCGTCGGCCGGGTTCTGCTGACCGATGAGATGGTTGAGCAGGGCCCGCTCGTAGTAGTCGAAGTAGGCGACCCGGTCCGGGTCCAGCAGCCACAGTTCCCGCGTCAGCTTGAGCATGTTGTAGGTGTTGCATGCCTCGCAGGTGTCCTGTCGCAGGTATCCGGCGATGGCGTTCGGGGCCCGGAAATGCTCGGCCTGGCTGTTGCCCCCGATGGCGTACGTGTGGGCGCCGAGCGTGATGTCCCAGGCGTTGCCGGCGATGTCGCGGTAGCGGGTGATTCCGGTGGCCTTGAACTCCCGGGCTGCGCCGATCCACTTCGGCACCTGGGTGTTGGCGTGCAGCCCGTTGAGCTGGTCCTGGTTGGCGGCGAGCGGGTTCAGAACGGCGGCGTGGTCGAAGCGCTGGGCGACGGCGAGCCAGCGGTCGTCGCCGGTCTGCTGGTAGAGGTCGGCCAGGACGGCGCTCATGCCGCCGAACTCGGTGCCCAACATGGCCTGCATCTGGGTGGCGGTGAGTCGGCCGGTGCGTTCGTCGACCCAGCCGGCCAGCGCCAGGAGCACGTCGCGGGCCTGCGCGCTTTCCAGGTGCACCCAGACGTCGAGCAGACCCACCAGGGTCTTGTGGATGCAGTAGTACGGCACGTTGCCGTTGCGCAGCGTCCGTGCCTCCAGGGCGGCGAAGTCCGACTCCGGGAAGCCGGACAGATATCCCGGGTTGAATCCGACGGCGGCGTTGTTGGCCTGGCACTTTGCCAGCTCGGCGACCATCTGGTCGGCCTTGTCCCGGCAGGTGGTGTCGCCGAGCACCGCCCACGCCTGGGCCCAGGCGGTCAGGAGGTGCCCCTGCATGTGGGTGCGGAACGGGAACGTCGGGCTGTCCCAGCCACCGTTCGGCGCGGCGCCGCCGGTGGGCAGGCCGTGATTGGCACGGAAGTTGTAGAGCAGCCGGTCGACGTCGACGAAGCGCAGGTAGTTCACGGTGCGGGTCTGGTTGTCGAGCCAGCGACCCGGGGTCAGCTGTACCTGGGTGAGGTCGAACGGGACGGCGCCGGCCCCGATGTCCGGCCGGGCCGGTCGTACGGCCGCGATCGCCGCAGTGCCCAGGGCGAAGGTTCCGGTGGCCGAGGCGGCGGCGATACCGGCGGCTTGCAGCAGCCGCCGTCGACTGAGCGATCCAGATGACACGATGCCTCCTGGGGGTGGGGGAGAGGGCGGGTGGCGACCGGCCCATCGGTCGGGCGGGACCGGTCGCCGGGCGTACGCACGCGGTGCGGCACCGCACGGGCCTGAGACTTCCGGTGCCCGCCGTCCCGGGCGGACACCGGAAGCTGCCGGCGCTTGCGGCGTTATCTGGTGTTCGCCGCGCCGGGCGTGGGGACCGTGGTCGTGACGAAGTCACGGCAGAGGCTGTCGGTGTCGCTGCCGTCGGGCCAGCGGGCGTTGCTGCGACCTGGGTTGGCGGCCGCGCCGGCCACCACCGCGATGCAGCCGCCGCCGGCCTGGTCAGCCTCGAGCACGGCGAGCTCGGGGCTGGTGATGGTGCCGTTACCGCTCGAGCTGCTCTGCTGAGAGCCGTAGACGATGGCGTCGACGACCACCGAGCCGGTGGCGTCGTGCAGCGCGATCGAACCCGCGCTGGCCGAGAGGCTGCCGCCGAACCACTGGTCGGGTGTCGGCGACCCCTGGTAGCCGGCCGTGGTGATCTGCGGATCGACCACGGGTGCGCCGGTCGGGTGGTCGTTGGCGAGGGGCTGGTCGAGAGTGATGCCGGCGCCGAGCGCCTGCACCGACACACCACTGCGGTGCGGCCGGGCGGTCGGCGGCCAGAAGCTGACGCCCGTACCGGGCCCGGCCAGGTCGACGGCGGACCGGTGGGCGAACCGCAGCGGCGCGGTCAGGTCCACGCCGGTGCCGTTGGCGCCGGTGGTGCCGATCGCCGTGACCGTGACGGTCTCCTTGTACTCCCCGGCGTCCACCGTCAGGGTGTCACCGACGGTCAGGTTGGCGTTGGCCGCGACCTTGAGGTTGGTCGCGCCCGCAGCCGCCGGCGCCGACAGGGTCGTCTGGGTGGCCGCCTTGCCGACCGAGGTGACGGTCGCCTGCTCGTAGCCGGCGCCCGCGTCGATGCCGATCTGCTGGCCGACGGTGAATCCGGCCGCGCTGGTGACCGGGATGGTGGTGGATCCGGCGGGGATCGTGATCGGGCCGTGGGTCACCGGCACGAACAGGGTGGTCGCGGCGGTGGCGGCCGAGCCGACGCCGACGACCGTACGGGTCTCCCGGGTGGAGCCGGTGCCGACCTGGATCTGCTGGCCGACGGCGAGGCCGGTGGTGCTCCGGACGTTGACGCTGGTCGCGCCGGCGCCGGCGGGAGCCACCAGCCCCGAGCCGGAGAGGCCGAGCAGGTAGTAGTCACCGCTCGCCAGCTTCGTCCCGGCCGGGACCGTGGCCAGCGTGACGGCGGCCGAGCCGCTCGGGTTGTTGGTCAGGGTCCAGTTGGAGAGGTCGACCTCGTCGGCGGAGGCGTTGTAGAGCTCGACGAACTGGTCGGTCGCGTTGCTGCTGGTGCGGAAGCGGACCTCGTTGATCCGGACCGGGAGGGCGCTGCGCACCGCCTGGTTGGTGACCGTCGACTGCCGGCCGCCGCGGGTCGGGTTCGTCCACTGGGCGCGGCCGGTCAGGTAGCCGGCGCTGGTCCCCGTCGCGGTGACGGTGAAGGTCGCGCTGACGCTCGCGCCGGGCGCGACCGGGCTGAAGGTCGCTGAGGTGTCGTCGGTGCCCTTGACCACGGCGGTCCACCCGGCCGGCGTGGAGAGGCTCAGCTTGACGCCCACTGCCCTGGCGCCCGTGGTGTTCGTGAACGTCTGGGTGACCTCCTGCGCCGAGCCCGGGGTGAACGTGGTGGCCCGCGACAGGCTGAGCCGCTGCACGTCGTACTTCGCGGCCACGACGTTGGCCTGGACGGCGTCGATGGTGGCGTCGGTCGGGTACCCGGTCGTCATCACACCCTCGTAGAAGGTGCCGGCGGAACCGTTGCCGTTGTCGCCGCCGTTGCCGAGCTGGATGGCGCCCCGCCGGTGCATTGGGAAGTAGTTGCTGTTGGTGAGGGAGCCGGGGCGGATCCCGCTGTAGTAGGTCGTCAGCGGGCCCTGCTGCGCGTTGCCGCCGCGCAGGTCCCACTGGTTGCCGCCACCGCCGTTGACCACGCCCGTCACGAAGCGCCAGGAGTCGATGGTCGGGGTGGCGTCGTTCTGCCGGGCGTTGTATCCGGAGAACAGGCCGGCTTCCATGTCGGACATGATCCACGGGCCGGGGCCGGTGCCGCGGCCCCAGGCGGTGGCGGTGCCGAAATAGACGGTCTCCATGGTGCCGGTGCCCACCGCGCGGCTGTTGGTCGAGGTGTTGCCGTAGTTGTAGCAGCAGCCGCTGTCGTAGTGGGTGCCGTCGAAGACCGTGTAGATCCCCTCCGGCTCGTCCTCCTTCGCGAGGTGCGAGGCGTCGTTGTTGCGGTAACCCATGCCCGGGATGATGTAGACGCCGTACGCCTTGTGCCCGCCGATCGTGATCGGCGCCGTGTCGGCGATCGAGAGAGTGTTGTAGCCGCCGACATCGGGCCCGCGGAAGGTGCCCGGCGGTGCCTGGTAGAGGTGGTTGCCGTTGCCGGACTGGTCGTAGATGACGGTGATCAGGCAGAGCGTGTTCTCGCAGAATCCGTCCTGGGCGGCGGCGTCCGCGTACCCGCCGGCGTCGGCGAAGGGCAGCGCGACGGGGGCGACCACGCCGATGTCCTTGACGGCGTTGTCGGAGGTACGCCGGACCTGGTAGAGCGGGCCGTCGTAGGACGAGTACAGGGCGCGGGTCGAGCTGTGCGCGGCGACGCAGGGGGTGCCCCCCGCGGCGTAGATGTCACAGGGTCCCTCCGCCCTGGGCGGCGCGGCCGGCTTCGTGGCCTGCGCCGCCGGCGCCATCGTCAGCGTCGCGCCGACCAGGGCGAGCGCCACGGCGGTACGAGCGGCGAAGGTTCGCGTACGTGCGGGACGGTTGGGTGCTCTGACCATGTCGCAACAGCTCCTCTTCGCGAGTCCTGAAGGTGGGGCGGGTGTTTTCGGTGCCCGCTGGCGACGCCGGTGGCGGTGTTCTTCGGACCGTCCGATGGGCGGTCACAGTGATGGAGATTTCTGTTACTGCTGGCGGAATCGCACATCGGGTGGGAAGCGCGCTGTTCTGCGCCAATCCGCGGTAATACTGTTACCGCTAACTACGAGGTGTGGTGGTGCTGGCGCTCGCCTATGCGGGCATGGCGAAGCAGCCCCTCGGTGGGCAGGTGTTCGACATGATTAGCGGGTTGTGACGACAATGTTAGCGTTAACACTCGACGGTCAATTCATTGAAACATCGTCGGCACATTGGTGTCAATCGACGTCACCACCCGATGCTATGGTCACGCTCCCATCGGAGCGTCGGGCCCCCGCGGGGCGCACCCGATCGTGCTCGGGGTTGGGAAGGCGGTGATCGACGGTGGGGGAGCCCCACGGACGTCGCACTGTCCGAACCGCCGGGCGAGGCGTGCGCGATCTGCCGGTCGCCGGTCCGAGCGCATCGTGTTCCTGTGCTGCCGGCTCGCCGACGGCACGCCCGGGACGGGGGACCAGGGGAGCACCCGATCGTGGTGCCGGGCGCGACGAGGGAAACCGCGGTGCCGGGTGGGCTCGGGTCGTTGTCCGATGCGCGTCGCCGGCGCCTGTCACCAGCGTGCGGAGCGGACCCATGCCGGAATGGTCACCGGCTCGCCCCGTGGCGTACGGTCGCCCACGCCAGTGGTGCGGTCAGCTTCCTCTCACCCAGAACTCGTTGCCGTCGGGATCGGCGAGCACGACTATGCCGTCCGCACCGAGATCGAGGCGAGTGGCTCCGAGGGAGACCAGCCTGTCGACCTCAGCCTGCTGGTCACCACCGGCCGGGGTGAGTTCGAGGCGCTGCCGGTTCCGCACCTTCTTCGGGGACACGGGCGGGCCTCCCCAGGCGACCTTCGTGCCGCCGTGCGGTGACTGGATCGCCGTCTCCTCATCCTGGTCCCACACCAGCGGCCAGCCCAGCGCCTCGCTCCAGAAGAGGCCGACCTCGCGGTTGCCGTCGCAGGCGAGTTCCCCGAGCGGGCCGCACCCGGCGAGGAAGTTGTTACCCGATTCGATCACGCAGAACGCGTTGCCCTCGGGATCGGCCAGGACGATGTGTCCCTCCTCGGGACGCTGTCCTACGTCGAGATGGTTGGCACCGAGCCTCAACGCCGTCGCCACCGTGCGTTCCTGGTCGTCCGGGCGGGGGCTGGTCAGGTGCAGGTGCATGCTGCGGTTCGGCCCCTCCTGCTGCGCGACGTTCGGGGCGAACCGGAGGCCGAGCTGGGTGTCCCCGCCAGGCAGGAACGCGCCACCGGTGTCCTCGATGACCTCCCGGCCGAGCATTTCGGCCCAGAACCGCGCCAGGCGGGCCCCGTCCTGCGCATCGAAGGTGACCGTCAGCTGTCGAGCGTTCATGACCGCACGGTAGGCAGCGGCCGGCTGGGCGGCAAGGTGATTACGCCTGTCTCGCTGTTGCAGACCGGGGCGGTTGAGGCGCGCTACTGGCGGCGCCGGGCGTCGGCCTCGCTGTCGAGCAGATCGTTCAGTGTCAGCGCTGAGTTGATCAGGGAGAGGTGGCTGAACGCCTGCGGGTAGTTGCCGATCTGCTCACCGGTCGCGGCGATCTCCTCGGCGTACAGGCCGAGGTGGTTGCTGAAGGTGAACATCTTCTCCAAGGTGAGCCGCGCGTCGTCCAGGCGGCCGGCGCGGGCCAGCGCCTCGACGTACCAGAACGTGCACATGTTGAAGGTGCCCTCGTGACCGGGCAGGCCGTCGGGGGAGTTGATCGGGTCGTACCGGTGGACCAGGCTGTCGGAGACCAGTTCGTGCTCGATGGCGTCGAGCGTGGACTGCCAGAGAGGGTCGCTCGGCGTCACGAAGCCCACCGACGGCATGGCGAGCAGCGCTGCATCCAGCATGTTCTCGTCGTACGCCTGCACGAAGCTGCCGCGTTCCCGGTGGTATCCGCGGGCCATGACCTGGTTGTAGATCCGGTTGCGTTGTTCGGTCCAGCATTTGATGTCGCCGGGGCGACCGGTGCGGTTGGCGAGGCGGACGGCCCGGTCCATCGCGACCCAGGACATCACCCGGCCGAAGGTGTAGTTGCGGGGGTGGTGGCGGCTCTCCCAGATGCCGGCGTCGGCCTGGTCCCAGTGTTCGCAGAGCCAGTCGACGAGCCGGACGGTGCTCTTCCACACCTGGTGCGAGACGCGGATGCCCTGCTCGTCGGCGAGATGCATGGCATACAGGGCCTCGCCGTGGATGTCGAGCTGGAGCTGGTCGGCAGCGCCGTTGCCGATCCGCACCGGGCTCGACCCCCGGTACCCCTCCAGATGGTCGAGCACCTCCTCGTGCAGGTCCGAGGAGCCATCCACCCGATACATGATCCGCAGAGGGATCTGGTGGTCACCCGCCTCGCGGATCCGCTCGTCCAGCCAGTTCATGTACCGGCTGACCTCCTCGGTGAAGCCGAGGCCGAGCAGCGCGTGCACGGAGAACGACGTGTCGCGTACCCAGGTGTAGCGGTAGTCCCAGTTGCGGGTGCCGCCGACCAGCTCGGGCAGCGCGGCGGTGGGCGCGGCGATCATCGCGCCGGTCGGCGCGTACGTCATGAGCTTCAGCGTGATGGCCGAGCGCTCGACCATCTCCCGCCACCGGCCAGTGTAGCGGGAGCGTTCGACCCAGCGTCGCCAGTAGTCCCGGGTCCACTCGAGCATGCCCTGGACCTCGTCCGACGGGAAGAACCGGGGTTCGGTGCTGCCCGTCTCCAGGATCACCCCACCGGTGTCACCCTCGTTGAGGGTGCCGTACGCGATCAGGTCGCCGTCCTCGAGGCGGACCTCCCCGGTCTGGGCCCACAGCTGCTGCACAGGGTCGACCGGATTGAAGGTGAGTGTCGCCGACGGGCTGCGGAACAGGTAACCGTTGGGGTGGCGCTCCAGTTCGTGGCTCTCCCGGGCGTAGTCGAACCGGGGTCGGCACTCCACCCGGAAGCGCATGCTGCCCCGCACCATGTTGACCATGCGGACGAGGCGGTGCGAGTCGGTGGCGCGCTCGCCGGTGACCGGCATGAAGTCCACCACCTCGGCGACGCCGTCCGCGCTGATGAACCGGGTGATCAGGATCGGCGTGCCGGGCAGGTAGAGCTGTTTGGTGACGTACCGGACGTCGTGCGGGGCGACGCGGAAGTAGCCGCCCCGCTCGCGGTCCAGCAGCGCGGCGAAGATGCTCGGCGAGTCGAAGCGCGGCGCGCAGAACCAGTCGACCGTTCCGTCGCACGTCACCAGCGCGGCAGTCTGCAGGTCGCCGATGAGCCCGTGATCTTCGATCGCCGGATAGCTCTCCACGTCGCCCCCCCGGTCTCGACAGTCTTCTGCGCAGTAACCTAGGCGACGAATTGTCGAGTTCGGCGCGATTCGTGGTCAGCCACCCTCCCGCGCGCTCGATGATGTGCCCGCGGTCGGCCTCGATGGTGAGGTTGTGGACGCGTTGGTGGGCGTCACGGTGTTCGACCTGGTAGGCGCCGCAACCTGGTTGCGCTCCGCACGCCGCTTGCGGCTCCGTCACGGGTACGAGATCGCTTGGTCGAACCATCAGTGGTCCCGGCCTGGCCGACATTCGCCCGATGATCGAGTGTCGCCCGCGAGCAGCGCCACCGTCTGCATCCAGGCCAGACAAGGACCGAACTGTCAATAGGCGAATCAAGATTGGGCGAGGCCACAAACGGTCCACGGACTGCAAGCTGTTGAGACTCCCATCTCCGCCGGCAGGTTTGCCGCCCGACGGAGAGAAACCGGCCCTATGCTTGCCGCCGAATACCTGCGGCCGGCCGGGCCGAGGAAAAGCACCAATAAAAGGATTTGCGGATGCGCCGGAACTCTGCTCTGGACAACGGCACCGTTGGCGTCGGCAAAACAGCAACAAACGGCGAACCGCCGGCCTCCACCGCCGAGGGCGTCGCCCGTCGCTCCGCGGTCGCCGAGGAGCAGGAGTTTCTCGACTCGGCCATGGCCCGGCGCGACCGGCTCGCCGACCACCTGCAGGCCGAGCTTTCGTCAGCTGCCCTGGACGCCTTGGAACGCGCGCGGCGGCGCATGCTCCGCCAGCAGTACGAGGAGCTACGGCGAGCAGGGGACGGGCTGGTCTTCGGCCGCCTCGACGGCCTTGACGGCCTCGTGCGACACATCGGCCGGGTCGGTCTGCGCGACGATGGCGAGGACGGTGAGCCGCTCCTGATGGACTGGCGCGCTCCCGCAGCTCGGCCTTTCTACACCGCGACGGCTGTCGACCCACAAGGTCAGGCACGGCGTCGTCACATACGCACGGCGGGACCGGTCGTTGTCGGCGTGGACGACGAGCCACTGGACGGGACCATGACGGCGGAACTCGTCGGTGAGGGCGCTCTGCTGGCCGCCTTGGACCAGCGGCGCACCGGACGCATGTCGACGGCGATCTCCACGCTGCAACGCGAACAGGACGACATCATCCGGGCGGAGGCGAGCGGCCCGCTGATCGTTCAGGGTGGTCCCGGCACCGGCAAGACCGTGGTCGCCCTGCACCGCGTCGCCTACCTGCTGTTCGCCCACCCGAAGATGGCCGAGCAAGCGGTCCTGGTCCTCGGCCCCTCGCCGCGGTTCCTCCAGTACATCGCCCAGGTGCTGCCCGCGCTCGGTGAGACGGCCGTCGTCTCGGCGACCTGCGACACCCTGCTGCCCGGAATCCGCGTGGGCCGCGACGAGAGCCGGCTTCTCGCCGAAATCAAGGGTCGTGCCCTCTGGCAACCCGCGCTCGAGAACTACATCACGTCGCTGCTGCCCCGGCCCCGTGAGTTGAAGCTGCGCTGGGAGGGCGAGTTCTACGTCATCCCAGCCGCGACGGTGGCACAGGCGCTCGCCTCGGCGGTGCAGGGCCGCCCGCACCACCGGGCCCGCCAGGCGTTCGCCGAGCAGCTGCACCACATCCTTGCCGAAGTCGTCGTCGAGCAGCGCGAGGCGCTGATGAACGAGATGGAGGAGGGCTTCGAGGACATCCTCGCCCGTGTCGACAAGAGCATGCAGCAGGACCACCACTTCGGCGGCCGGCCCACCGGCAGTGACGTCGACGGACTGCTCTCCGAGGAAGAAGTAGAGGATCTTCGTGGCCGTATCGCGGAGAACGCCGCCATCGCCCGGTTCATCGAGGCATGGTGGCCCACCCTCGACGCCGAGGCCCTGCTGCGTGATCTCCTGACCGACCGCACCCAGCTGGGCCGGTTCGCTCCGCAGTTGTCCACGGAGGAGATCACCGCCGTCTCGGCCGAGCCCGCACCGTGGGCATCGAGCGACATCCCCCTGCTCGACGCGGTCGCCGACCTGCTGGGCGAGGTCGAAGCCCCGCAACCACCGGGCGATTTCGTCGCCGACCACGCGCGTCGGCAGCGCGACTGGGCGTACGGACACGTCGTCGTCGACGAGGCACAGGAGCTGTCCGAGATGCAGTGGCAGATGGTCCTACGGCGTTGTCCCAGTCGCTCCATCACCGCGGTCGGCGACATCGATCAGGCCGAGGCAGCACACCGGCACACCAGCTGGGCGCAGGCGGTGCAGGCTGCTTTCGGAGACCGCTGGACCGCTGCGGAACTGACCATCTGCTACCGGACCCCGGTTGAGGTCATGGACCTCACCGGACCCGTCCTGAAGAAAGCCGGCAGCCACAACGCGCCGCCACGGGCGGTACGTTCCTCCGGAATCGCCCCTTGGGTGCTCACGATCGCGCCCGCCGAGCTTGCCGGCGCCGCCGCCCAGGCTGTGCGACAACTGCAGCAACGGTGGTACGGCGGTACCGTCGGCGTCATCGCCCCCGCCGACCGCATCGCCGAACTCCGGCATGTGCCGGGCGATGTGCCGGTGCTCACCGCGACCCAGTCCAAGGGACTGGAATGGGATGCCACGCTGCTCATCGACCCCCGGGGCATCGCCGCTGAACCGCGCGGCTGGAACGGCCTCTACGTCGCGCTCACCCGATGCACGCAGGAACTCGGACAGCTGGTGCTCACGTAGCAGTCGCCACACCCATGGGGGATGGGGCGGCGTAGGCGAATCCGCTCAAGCAGCGAGATCTAGATCAGTTCACGGAGCGCTTCCGGTTGTCCAGATGATTCGCTGGATCAACAGAAGAGATGCTGCCAATCAAAATGATTCGTTGGATGCAATGCCGATGCGGGGCAGACTCGAGCCGACAACCGAACGAACGCGGGTCAACGGAGGCTCGACATGAGCACGGCGCAGCGGGCAGCGATCCGCCGGATCAATGGTCAGGTGGTGCACGCCGACGGCGGCGCCATCCGCCCGTCCACCCGATCCGCCGACGCGCCTTGCGGCAACCGTTTCCCGGAAACCCGCATGACCCGGCGGCCCACCCCGATCATCACCGAATGACGAACTGACGTCGTCGGCTTGCCGCATGGGCAGCGGTAGCAGCCGGCCGACAGGGCGACGCGGCTCGTGCTCGGAAGCCCACCCCAGCGGGAAGGTCACGGCGGGCAGTTCTCGCCGGACGACGGGTGCCACGCCCGCTCAAACCACACGATGCCGGCTGGCC
This sequence comes from Micromonospora sp. NPDC005367, assembly GCF_040606825.1. Lineage (NCBI taxonomy): Bacteria > Bacillati > Actinomycetota > Actinomycetes > Micromonosporales > Micromonosporaceae > Micromonospora > Micromonospora sp. NPDC005367. The sequence goes on from NZ_JBEXFP010000004.1 coordinate 27,046, forward strand.
GTACGGCGTTCGGCGACGGTCCACAACGCTCCTCCTGACGCGGCGACGAGCTGTAAGCCCTTGAAAGTGAGACTTGAAGTAGATGCAGTCATTTGACTACGTGATCGTCGGAGCCGGAAGTGCCGGCTCCGTGCTCGCCGCACGGCTGTCGGAGAATTCGCAGAACCGGGTGCTTCTCATCGAGGCCGGCGCCGCCGAGGGACCGGAATTGGTGGCCGTACCACCGGCCTGGCCGGCTCTGATCGGCAGCACTGCCGACTGGGGATTCGCCACCGTGCCGCAGAACGGCAACGACGGTGTCGTTCATCCCTACCCACGGGGAAAGGTCTTCGGCGGCAGCAGCAGCATCAACGCCATGGCCTTCATGCGGGGGCACGCCAGCGGCTACGACGCGTGGGCTCGAAACGGGGCGGACGGCTGGGGCTACGACGATCTGCTTCCGTTCTTCAAACGCTCAGAGCGGGCGCCGGGGCGCGACTCCGGCTATCGGGGCACCGAAGGGCCGATGGTGGTCTCCCCGGCCACCGACGGGCACCCGTTGGCCGTCGCCTATCTCGACGCCGCCCTCGAGGCCGGGCACCACCTCTCCGCCGACCTCAGCGGCAAGGAGCAGGAGGGCGTGGCATGGCTGGACACGAACATCGTTGACGGCGTACGGCAGTCCGCCGCCGACGGGTACCTCCGCCCGGTTCTCGGTCGGCCGAACCTGACCGTGATCCCCGACGTGATGGTCCGCCGGCTGACCCTGTCCGCGGGCCGCTGCACCGGCGTCGAGTACTCCGTCGACGGGCAGCTGCGCTCGGCGACGGCCGATCGGGAGGTCATCCTCAGCGCCGGCGCCGGCGCCGTCGGCTCGCCGCACCTGCTCATGCTCTCCGGGATCGGTCCGGCCGAGCACCTGCGCGAGTTCGGGATCGACGTGGTGGCCGACCTGCCCGGCGTGGGCGCCAACCTGCAGGACCACCCGCTGGCCGGAATCACCTACGCGGCGACCAAGCCCGTCCCGCCCACCGTCAACCAGCACAGCGACCTCGTGGCGATGGTCCGCAGCCGGCCCGATCTCCCGGCTCCGGACATCCAGCTGCTCTTCCTCGACATCGCCTACCACCCGCCGGGGCTGGCCGGCCCCGCGAACGGTTACACGATCGGGTTCAGCCTCATGCTGCCGTACAGCCGCGGCAGCGTCCGCCTGGCCGGCAGCGAGCCCACCACCGCCCCGCGGATCGACCCGAACTTCCTCGGCGACGAACGCGACCTGGCCCGGATGGTCACCGCGCTGCGTATGGCACGCGAGGTCGGCGAGGCGCAGGCGCTCGCCGGTTGGCGGGTCCAGGAGGCGCTGCCCGGCGCGGCGGTGCAGGACGAGGCCGAGCTCGAGGCGTACGTCCGGCAGGTCACCGGGCCTTACTTCCACGCGTCGGGTACGTGCCGGATCGGCACCGACCCGATGGCCGTCGTCGACGCCGACCTGCGGGTGCACGGCGTGGACGCACTTCGGGTGGTGGACGCCTCGGTGATGCCAGAAATCGTCGGCGCGAACCCGAACGCGACCGTCCTGGCGATCGCCGAGCGCGCGTCGGCGCTCATCGACCGGTAGCGACCGGGCCGGAAGCACCCGGATCCGCCACCTGATGTCTCGACCTTCCGGCGGCCCCACATCCGAGGCCGCCGGAAGGTCGGGGCGCTCTTGACGTACGCGCCGGACGGACCGACAGAGGGGTTGTTTACGTGATGAACGGACCTGGCGAGATCCTCGTCGTGGGTGGTACCGGCAAGACCGGCCGCGGCATCGTCCGGCGGCTGAGAGACGCCGGCCGGCCGGTTCGGTCGGCAGCCCGCGCCGACGGCGATGTTCACTTCGACCTCCTCGACCCGGCGACCTGGGCACCCGCGCTCGACGGCGTCACCGCCGTCTACCTCGTGGCACCCAACCCGGTGCTCACTCCGAACGGCCTGTCGAGCATCCAGGGGTTCGTCTCCGCGGCGGCGGCCGCTGGCGTGCGACGGATGGTGATGTTGTCGGGCATCGGCCTGCGGGTGGCAGACGACGATCACCCCTTCAAGGTCGTGGAGGCGGCTGTGCGCAGGTCGGTCGCCGAGTGGACCTTCCTACGGCCGACCTGGTTCGCGCAGAACTTCGGCGAAGGCATCTGGTTGCGAAGCGTTCTCGACGGGGCGCTTCACCTGCCCTGCGGCGACGGGCTGGCGTCCTTCGTCGACGCGGAGGACATCTCGGAAGTCGCGGTGGCGGCGCTGACCGGGGACGGCCACAACGGCCAGATCTACGAACTGACCGGTCCCCGGGCGATCGGTTTCGCGGAGGCGGTGGACCTCATCGGCAAGGCCACCGGGCGCACGATCCGCTACGTCGACCTCACGCCCGAGGCGTACCTCCAGCGGTTGCTCGACGCGGGCATGCCACCTCACCTGGCGCAGAGGAACCAGGCACTCCGGGTGGCCGTCCGCGACGGCCTGGACGGTTCGGCGGCGTTGACCGACGGGGTGGAACGGGTCCTCGGCCGGCCACCCACGGCGTTCGAGGAGTACGTCGCCCGGACCGCCGCCGAGGGCCGCTGGATCGGCTAGGGTACCGACCGCCACCCGCGTTCCGCTGAGCCGGGGTCTTGTCGGACGACCGTCTTCCGGCCGACTGCCGTAAAGAGCGAGGGCCCGGTGCTCGGCCGGCTCACGCCTCGGTTGGCTGCGCGTCCGAGCCGGAGGCGGCCAGGACGGCCGACAGCAGGCCGGGGAACCGCTCCTGCATCTCCTCGCTGCGCAGCGCATTCATCTTGGTCGTCCCCACGTAGTACTGCCGGATCACACCGGCCTCACGCAGCACGTTGAAATGGTGCGTCAACGTCGAGACCGACACGGGTACGTCGAACGAGCCGCAGCTGATCTCCTCGCCCGCCCGGCCCAGTTGGGTCACCACGGCACGCCGGACCGGGTCCACGAGGGCGTCCAGGACCTGTTGCAGGGAGACCGCTGACAGGTTGGGATGCGCGATGGTCCGGCCGGCGGCACGGGGACGGGGCACGGCGACTCCTCGTTGGGTGTGACGGACTCCCCGATAATACGACGCCCATCGAAGTTGTGCCGCTGTGAGGCCGGCCAGGCCGCGGGTGATGCCGGAGGCGGCCACCTCGGCCCGTGCGCCCCGGGGTTCCGGTTCGAACAGTGACTTCCATTAAGTTTGATGTGCATGAAGTTTGACTCGTATCGAGATACGCTTGTCGTTCAGGAGCCGGCACCCGCCGACCGGCATGACATCGACGAACGAGACCAAAGGAACGGCTATGCGCGCTTGGAAACTCGACGACTTCGGCACCGAGAACCTTCACCTCTACGACGACGTCCCCGTCCCTTTCCCCGGCCCGGGCGAGATCCTGGTCAAGGTGGCGGCCGCCTCGCTCAACTACCGAGACAAGGCGATCGTCGACGGCATCTACGCCCCCGACAAGATGCCCAAGGGGCTCATCCCGGTCGCGGACTTCGCCGGATCCGTTACGGCACTGGGTGAGGGAGTCACGACGTTCGCCGTCGGCGACCGCGTGACCTCACACTTCTATATGGACTGGCTCGACGGCCCGTGGCGTGAGACGTACACCGACCGCCAGACCGGCGGGCCGCTGAACGGCGGCCTCGCCGAGTACGCCGTGATCAGCGCGGCCGGCGCCATCGCAACGCCGGCCCACCTGTCGGACGAGGAAGCCGCCACCCTCCCGATCGCCGCCCTCACCCCCTGGTTCGCGATGCGCGAATACGGCAACATCGGCGCGGGCGACACCGTGCTCGTTCAGGGCACCGGCGGGGTCTCCATCTTCGCGACGCAGATCGCGTCGGCACTCGGCGCCCGAGTCATCGCCACCTCCAGCAGCGACGACAAACTCGCCCGCATCCGCGACCTGGGCGCGACCGACACCATCAACTACCGCACCACACCGGACTGGGCCACCGCCGCACTCGAGCTCACCGGCGGCGAAGGGGTCGACATGGTCATCGATGTCGCCGGAGGTGACGGACTCACCGATTCGGTACGAGCCGTAAAGGGCTCCGGCATGGTCGCGGTCGTCGGATTCCTCGCGGGTCAAGTGTCCGCAGTCGACCTGATGAGCGTCATCTGGCGCCAGGCACGCGTGCAGGGAATCGCCGTCGGCCACGTCCGGGCGTTCGAGCGCCTGGTCACGTTCATCAACGAGCACGAGATCCGGCCCGTCATCGACTCCGTATTCGCGCTGGACGACGCTCGCGCGGCCTACGCCCGCCTCGACGAGGGCGCCTTCGGGAAGATCGTCATCAAGGTCGCGTAAGTCGGGGCACCTCGGGAAGCGAACCGATCCCCATCGCAACCTGCGCTACCTGGCGTCCGCGCACCGCGTCCGCGGCTGGGCCGGCCTCACCGCTTCGGTTTCACACCGGTGGCGGCCAGCCCAGCCCGGCCGGGCGCACCCGACGACGCCACCGCCGGGCTGGTGACGGGTCCGCTGCACGCTGAACGCGCGCCTGGAAGCGCGGACCGTCACCCGGCCCTCAGTGTCGACCCGCCTCAGCTCGTGAGCCGGGCGACGGCCGCGTGCAGGGCGAGCAGCGCCGGTATGGTCTCCGGTGCGCGCCGACCGAAACCGCATTCCGTCGCCACACCGAACGTGTCGACGGCGGCTCGCGCGGCGCCAATACGCCGCCGCGCCCCTTCGACGCCGTCGGTCAGGTGGATGAGCCCCAAGTAGAGCTCCGTGTCGGCGGACAGCCGCAAGCCACGCAGTGGCGCGAAGTAGGCCGGATCCGTCCGGTCGATCGGCACGGGCAGGTGGATCCAAGTGATCGGGCGGGCGAGTTTGTCGGTCAGCGTGTTCGCGACAGTGACGAGCCGCCCCGCGTCCTGCGGCTCGATGAAATGGCGGTTCTTGCCGCTGCCGTAACAGAGGTGGTAGCCGACCTCGACGTCGGCAGGAACCGCGTTGCCCAGGCGGATGAGCCTGTCGAAGATGCCTTGCTCCAGATCAGCGATCCAGCTGGGGAAGACGCCCTCCATCATGCCGAACTCCACCGCGGTGTCCCACTGGGATGGAGAGCCGGTCGTGCGGAATGGCGTCCGTTATCAGTTTCAGTTCGCGGAGCAGGGCGGTTTCGTATGCCGGCTCGATTGCAACCGCCTGGGCATTCGAACGGACGTGGAACCGGACCGGAGCCAACGGTGTCGGGAGGCTGACCTGGAAACGGATGTCAGGCAGCACACCGGCGGCCTGCAGGCGCTGAAAGACAGCCCAGGAGGCAAGCGCGGCGTCCGCGTAACCGAGCGCCCCGAAGTGCAGGTCAGCCAGGTCGACCTCGTCTCTCAGCCGGTACTTCGGGACGGAGATCTGGGTGTACCTGGCCTGCTCCACCTCGTCGCTGATCAAGCCGGGAGTATTCTCGAACACCTGCCCCTGCCAGGCCAGCCATGTGGCCCGGACACCGGTCTCGCCGTCGGGGATACGCCGGAGGTGACTTCCGAACTCGGCGGTAGCGGCACGGAAGACTTCTTCCGCATCGCCAAGCGGAACGCTACCGACGAGATGCACGCCACGAGTCGACATTGCACTCAAGCTAGCGCAGCGATACCGCCGCTCGAAGACAATGTGAATCCAGCGACGTTTTCCGGCCGTGCCTGTGAGATCACCTGTGATCGGGCGGCAGTGAGCGACGCCGCAGCTCACACCGTGTGCGCTAGTTCTGGCACCGTACAGGCGACGGGCGGATTCGACTCGGTTGCGACGGACGAGCCTGTGAGCGGGATCTGGAGAAGACGGATGGCCGGCCGTGGAGGCGGGAAAGGATCCGCGGGCCGGCCACCCGACTTCGAGGGGTGCTATTTGAGGAGGTAGGCGCGTTCGATGGTCTGTTCCACGGTGCCGCCGTTCGCGTCTTCAGCGGTGACTCGTAGCCAGACTGATCCGTTGGTGCGTTGGAGCGGTGGGTGCTTCAGGGTCACTTCGAATCTCTGGTAGCTGTCTCGGGTCTCGGGCTTGCCGACGACTCGGCCATCGCGCCAGGTTTGGCCGCCGTCGGTGGAGTACTCGACGGTCAGATCAGTCACCGGGGCCCGGTCGATCGCGCCCGAGTGTGCGCCGGCCTCGATGTTGAACCGGTGCATCCGTCCTGCGTTAGCTTTGTTGCGCAGGTCCAGCCCGAGCTCGTAGCGCAACTGGATCAGCGGCTGGAACTGGCAGGTCAGATCGGCATCAGGATCGACGAACGGATCGAGAAGCGGGTTGCCGCCGCCGAGCCGTGAGCAGTCGTACCCGGCGGGAACCTGGGCTTTCGACGGGCGTGAGTCGAACGTCCACTCGGTGGTTGCCCTCGGCCTGGTGTCGAACAACCCGCTAGCGAAGTCGGGGTAGTTCTCGACCTGCCGGAGCCGGTATATGGCGGGCTCGGCGGAGAGGTGAAAGACCGGCTGCGAGGCGCCGTACTTGTCGTCCGGCTCGAGTTCGGCGCCGGTTACGGCGTTCCACATCCGCCACGTTGCCCATGCGTCCCCAGCCCAGACACCGCCACGGCTGTTACTTGTGGAGTGGCCGGAAGCGTTGTCCACGAGCTCGTTGGCGGGGACGAACTCGTTGCCGTCCGGTCCACCGCGTGCCAACGTGGCAGACCGGCTCTCGTAAAACGGGTTGCCCTGGTAATAGTCCAGGAACTCGTCACGAGTCTCGACAGTGCCGACATGCAGGGGCGCTTCGAACCAGTCCTCCGCTGCGCGGCGGGCGCCGGCCTGGAGGTCCAAGAATCGATCTGTCGAGTTCATCGTGATGGACGCATCGTTCGGTTGCTCGGGGTGCGTGAACATCTGAACGTCACGTAGCCAGAACCACCGTCCGTCGGCGAGATAGTACTGGGCGACCTCGCCGGGCCGGATGGCTAGGTGGGGGAAGGGGTAGAGGTACTGGTCAAAATGAGACGGAACGGCGAGCTCGCTGAGCTTGACGACCGCAGCCGGGTCTTCTGCGTGGTAACGGGTGGGTACCTCGACCAGGTCGCGCCGCTTCACGGTGTGTTCCATCCGGTCCGGGATGCCGTTGGGGTAGCCGAACGCGAGGTGGTAGCTATATGCCGGTGCGTCGCTGTAGACGCCCGGGAAGGCGGACATTGCCTTGAGTGGCTTGGGTTGGGCGAGCAGCCAATAGTCGGACAGTGTGACGATGCCCAGCTGTGGGGGCGGGGATGGGGAGACGGAGACAGTCAGCGGATTCTGCGAGGCTGTGAAATCCTGCCAGGTCCAGTTGAACCCCCCACCGGCGATGGCCGGGGTTTCGCGCTTCAGGTTGCCAACGTGGCTGCGCACCGCAACGTCGCGTGGGACGGTCGGCTGTTCCACGGGCACTGTTGTCGCGGCGTCCAACGCGAAGGCTGCGTCCTCCTCGATGGCGACATCAGGCGTCATGATGAGGCTATAGCGGACAACGTCCCCAGTCGCAGAATCGGCCTCGGCCACGTTGGTCATTAGCGTGTAGCTACCGGCGGGGACCTTGGCGGTGGCTATCCCGTTCTCGGTGGGAAGGAAGTAGACGGGCTGCCCGAGTGGGTTCTCGGAGTCGTAAGTGTCTTGAATGAGCACCACTGCGTCGGGGTCGTACGGGTTGCCGGCAGAGTCGAGCACCTTGATCGTGACGTCCTGCGCATTGGCCTGGCCGAAGCCGACCGCAGTGCTCAGTCGGATGTCCGAACCGGCGGCGGTGATCGTGCCGCCGAACCCGCCGAGCACGTCGTAGTCGGCCGGGTCGACGCTTGCCGCAACGGTGGCTCGGCCGTTGGCGGGCACGGTAACCGTGTCAGTCGACAGGGTCAGGTCAGCGATCGGGTCGCCGTGTCCGTCCTCGAGCTCGGAGTTCAGGCTTAGGGTCACCGGGGAGTCGGTGTGGTTGGTGTAAGTCAACTCCCGCGAGATCGGAGTTCCGACCTCATCGAGGCTACCGAAGTCGAGGGCGGCTGACGCGTACACGCCTTGTTCAACAGCGCGGACCACATCGACTCGGCCGGTGCCCTGTTCCCGCCAGCTGAAGTCGCCGGCGACGGAGGTGGAAGCCAGTGCGTCCTTGAGGGCGCCCGCGTCGAGGCCGGGCCGCGCCTGGGACAGGAGGGCGGCGGCGCCGGCGACGTGGGGTGTCGCCATCGAGGTGCCACTAACCGCTGTGTAGAGGTCATTGACGGGGCTGCCCAAGGTGGTGCCGGCTGCTCGGGCAGCGATGATGCCGACGCCCGGAGCCGTCAGGTTGGGTTTGACGGCGAAGTCGTTGAGCCGTGGCCCTCGGGAGGAGAACTCGGCGAGTTGATCGGCCTTGTCGACCGCTCCCACGGTGAGCGCCGCGTCCGCAGTGCCGGGGGTGCCAAGCCCCAACTCGCCGCTGTTGCCGGCGGCGATCACGAACAGAGTGTTGTACTGCGCGGTCAGTTGGTTGACTGCCTGCGCCATGGGATCGGTGCCGTCGGAACCACAACAGACGCCGAGTGACAGATTCACCACGTCGGCCTCATTGCTGGCGGCCCACTCCATGCCGGCGATAATCCACGATTGTAAGCCGCTACCGTTGTCTCCGAGTACCTTTCCATTCATGAGGTCCGCGTCTGGGGCAACACCTCTGTACTGGCTGCCAGCACCGGCGATGGTGGAGGCAACGTGGGTGCCGTGGCCGAACCGGTCGGTGGCCGAGTCGGAGTCAGTGAAGTTCTTCTCGGCGGTCACCTTTCCGGCCAGATCCGGGTGGCCTGTGTCGATGCCGGTGTCGAGGACTGCGACCGTGACACCTTCGCCGGTGTATCCGGCGTTCCAGACCTCCGGTGCGCCGATCTGCGACACGCTTTCGTCCAGATCGGTCTGCACGGGCTGGTCGAGCATGACCTGCTCGACACCCTCGTCGTCGAGGGCTTCCCAGAAGCGGTTCGCTTTGTCTCGGTCGACTTGCACACCGGCACCGTGCAGCGTTCGTACTGGTACTGGGTGTGTGGTCGCGGGCAGGGAGTCCGCGTCCTTGGCCAGCTGGGCGTACTCGGCCTTGACTTTTAGCGACCTGGTCGACCGTTCGTTGAAGGTCACGATCACGGGCAAGGTGTCGCTGGAGCGGTCGCTCAGACCATCACGGATCAGAGCCGGGATGTTGAACAACTCTCGATCCAGAACACCCGAACCGGGGGACGCCACGACATCGCTGGGGTAGACGTAGAAGTCGTTCACTGTCCCTTGCGTGAAGAACTGCACCTTGTGGCCGTCCTCGCGGGGCGCGATCGACTTGATGTCGACGACTGGATCGGCGCCGCTCTTCTCCCAGACGACCGTGTCGCCAGTGATGAGCGTGACCTCGACACCCTTGCCGCCCATGTGCGCCGACGAGGTCGGGTCCAACAACGTCGCTTGCCTGACCGGCCGGCGAGATTCGGTGGCCGCTGGCGCGGCCGCTCCGGCCGAGCCTGGCGGGCTGACGAGAAGCGGCAGGGCCAGGAGCGGGGCTGTCAACAGAGCCAGGATTCGCCCGCGGCGGGATCGGCCGCCGTTTCGGGGAACTGTCTGTCGGAGCATGGTGGGTCTCCTCATTTCGGGTACGGGCGGCCTTCGGTATCGCCGGAGCTGGACACGGGCCTACAAGGGTTCGAGATCCTCGTCCGGCGGCAGCTCGTCATCGGGGTCTGGCTGGGCCGGGTCGAAGGGATCAAGACGCTGCGATTCCCGCGGCGATGGTCCACGATCGTCAGACACGGTCTGTTCGAAGTGGGTCCGCGGTGGCGTCGGAGCGTTCGCCTTGCTGTCCACGTTTGTTAACGATCCGCCGTGGCACCCACTGATGCGAGTAGGCGACTCACTCATTAAACGTCGAGGTCGGGTGGTGCGCCCTACCGATCAGCGACTGCTCCAGATTCTGAGCTGAGCAGCCCGGCGTCCTTGGCCGTCATGGCCAAGGCCGTGCGCGACGACACGCTAAGCTTCCGCATCGCGGCACGAACATGACGCTCGACGGTCTTTGGTGACAAGAACAGCGCCTCAGCGGCCTGGGGGTTGCTCAGCCCGCGGGCGACGAGTTCGACGACCTCGAGTTCGCGGGGCGACAGTTGATCGCCGTAACCGCGCCGGCCACCTCGCCAGACCCGAGCGACCTCAACCCCGTGATGGCGAAGGAGCTGGGCGACCCGATCGGCGTCCCACTTCGCTCCCAGATCCCGGAAGCGTTGCTCGACACCAGACAGCAGATCCAGAGCCTCGTCCTCAAGGCCAACGACGAGCAGACACCGCCCCCGGCATTCGAGCGCCAAAAGCTCGTCATACGGACGCGGAAGCGCCGCCCACGCCTCGGCCGCCTCGGCAAACCGCCGGGCCGCTTCGGCCGCTTCCCCGCGTGCCTCGGCCAGGACGGCCCGACACACGCACAGTGCGGTCCGGGAGGCAGGAGCATTCTGGTCGCCCAACCCGGCAGCGAACTGATCCGCCAGTCGCTCGGCGTCGGGAACTCTTCCCGCAGCCAGCAGCGCCGCAAGCCGCACCGGTACAACCTCGGTCGCGCACCACCAGATGCCCTTTTCTGTAATGGTGGTGATGTCGCACTCAGTCACCCGCAGCGCCTGCTCCGCGTCCCCATCGGCCAGACTCGCACGACCCAGCGCGGCAGAGGGGAACAGGCACGGCTCCACGCGGCCCTGCCGATTTAGCTCAGCCTGCAGCTCGTGCAGATGCCGTTCCGCCGATCCGCGTGCTCCCTGGGCCAGCTCCAACAACCCTTGGATGAGACGGGCTTCCAATTGGGTGCCGCGATGCACCTCGTCTGCCATCGCCAGCTCGCCGACGGTCTCGGCGAGGCCGTCCCAGGCACCGATGTACCAGTCAAGATGGGCAGAAGCGACCCGAGCCACGTCCACAAGCCGCGGCACGCCAGCGGCCAGGTCGGTCGCCACGCTGAGCCGCTGGCGTGCCTCGCCGTAGCGGCCCCACCAGGCCGCGAACTGGGCGACATTGAATGCGTGAATCGCGACCACCTGCCGTTCCTGTGCTGGCAGGTCGGTCACAGCCACCTGATCAGCGACCCGCCAGCCGTGCTCGTCACCTAGGAACAACAAGGCGTGTGCGTAGCGCAGAAACAACGGCTGGCGCTCCTCCGGCTCGACTCCCGGCAACAGCGCCGCGGCGCGTTCCAGCCATTGCCGATGCCAGGAAGCTGGCCACGCTCTTGTCCACGGCGCCGACAGGCACAACATCGCCCAAGCAGCCATCGCCGGTCGACCAGCCAGGTCGGGCAGCGCGGCCTCGATCTCCTCGTAACCGGCCTCGACATCCTCCAGCCGCAGAAGCAGCCATCCGAGCAGCAACCGACACTCGCCCCGGTCAGCCCGTGTCAGACCTTCACTGGCAACGACATCACGCAGTGCATACTGCACCTCACGCGTCCGGTTCCAGATCAGGCTGGTGCCCAAGACGACCGACTCGCCAAGGCTGCGCGCCAATCGGGCTCGCCGGTCCGGGGGATGGTCCACGGTTGTGAGCAGCTCGAGGAGAGTCGCGACCGTGGTGCGATCGTCGCCGGACTCCCATGCCAGGTCGGCGGCGGCTTCGGCGTAGTGGCACCACTGGGGAGTGTCGCCGGCCTCGCGATAGTGGCGGGACAGCCGGACGACGTTGGTCGGCATTACCTGCCGCAACTCGTGAGCAGCCCTGGCATGCAACCGACGTCCGTCCGATGGCTGGATCGACTCCGCCACCGCCTGCTCATCCAGCACATGCCGGAACACCAACCGTCCCGGTGCCGTCTCCTGCAGGAGCCCCGAAGCCAACGCGGCTGTCACGGCGAGCGGCCCGGCGTGCTCATCCAAACCGGCTACCGCCGTGATCAGCCGGTCGTCCGACGGAGCATTCAGCACCGCTGCCGCCTGCAACACCGAGCGCGTATCCGGGTGCAGGCGTTCCACCCGCTCAAGGACGGAGTCCCGCACCGTCGGCGGCACCTTCAGGTTTGCTAGCGTTCGCCGCGACCACTGTCCGCCGGTGCGCACGATGTCCTTTCGGTCGCGTAACAGCCGCAGACACTCCTCGACCGCCAGTGGCACCCCGTCGGTGCGCTCGTGCAGGAACTCGGCGAACGACTCCGAAACCTCGCCGGTGTGGACTATCGAAGCGACCAGCTCCCGCGTCGCGGACACGCTAAGCGGCTCCAACGCTACCCGCGAATGGTCCATGCCGGCTGGGGTGCGCGCGGTCAACCGCAAGAGCAGGGAGCCTTCCGGGACATCCGTGGGCCGGTAGGTCACCACGATCGCCGAAGCATCCGATCCCCGGTCGGTGGCGGCCAGCATCAACAGCCACTCCAACGTGGCCGAGTCGGCCCAGTGCGCGTCCTCGACGACAAGCACGTCGACCTCGAGACGCTCCACCAGCTCTGTCAGAGCGCACAACAGCCGGTGCCGGGTCTCCTTCGGATCCTCCAACGGCTCCGGCGCCGGCGGGAGGTGGTCGACCCATTCGGGGAACAGCGGCCGCAACGCCCCACCCAGCGGGCTCACCTCCACCGCACCGACCTGCAGCCACAACCGGCGCAGCCCGACCACCACCGGTCCAAGCGGAAACGGGTCCCGCCACGGCGCACACGCCGCCACCAAGACGCGGCGATCCGTCACGGCTGCCAGCGACTCGCGGACCAGACGAGTCTTGCCGATCCCGGCCTCACCCTCGACAAACACCAGCGACGGGTGCTGCAGGGCGTCGACGACGGCGGACAGGGCGTCGTCACGGCCCACGAACGCGGACCTAGAGTCGGATCGATGCTGGCGCCCGGACTCGGCCTGCGGCGTCGGGTTGGCGCGTTCCCGAGCGCCCCCTTGTCGTCTGGCCCGAGTCACCATGCTTACCTCCGCCAGGCCCGTTCGCGGACCCGATCGCCTTAGCCGCCCGGCATGCTCACCACAACTACAAGGTCAATTCTTGCAGAACCTGACGCCGCCAGCTGATCTTTCCCAGTCCTGCTAGATCATCTTTCTCACCCAGATAGCAGTCTCTTGTGGCTGACCTCGGAGTTGGTCGCGGTGTTCATGACCGCGGCTCGAGGGCAGTTCCCCGTCAAAGTCCTCAGGTGATGCCGAGTAGGGCGAGTGGCCGATTGCTGTCGCAGGCGTGGTGGCGATTGGCGGCGGCGATGTTGGTAACCCCCAGGTCAGGCGTAGTGCGCCGATGGCGGCGTTGCGTAGGGTGGCCATGACCTGAGGTCCGGTGCCGTCGCGGATATGGGATCGGTCTTCGTTGCAGGTGACGTCTCGTATCCGGTGGACTGTGTTCTCGATTGACCAGTGACAGCGGATCCACGCGCCGAGTTGCGCCGGTTTGGCTTGGTGAACGAGCAGGTCGGTGATTGCGTAGACGGTCTCGGTCGTGAAGCGTTCGGCTGGTCGAGTCAGCGTCGGATCTGGATGGCTTGGGCGGCGTTCGGGAGGTCGATCCCGGTGGAGACGGACAGGATTTTCGGGGTACGGATCTCGCGGCGGCAGTGGCCGCGGCAGGTGCTGCGGTCTGCGCCGGGGACTGCGCGCCCGACCTCGCCAAGGTCGCCGAGCTGGTCGAGCAGGGGCGCGAAACGGGTCATCTCGTTTGGTCTTCCGTCGACATCGGTGCTGGCCAGCACCACACCAGGGGCCTGGTCGGCGACGGCGAGGACGTGCCGGGCGACAGTGTCGCCGGTCCGGGAGCCGCGTGGCGTCTTGCCGTCCACGGCGATCGTCCCGCATGTTTCCGCTGGCGGGGCGGGTAGCTGTGTGGCGAGCCAGGCTCCGATCACCATGGCCAACCGGTCGGCGTCCAGGGCCTGTAACAGCCTGCGGATCATGGTCTCTGACGGCCGCCGGCCAGGGTCGATCCCGAGCACAGCAGCGGTGTCAGCAGGTAGATCAGCGACCCACTCACCGATCGCCGCGTACGAGTGGTGACCGGCGACGACCGCGCACACCGTCGCCGCGACCACGGTTACCAGAGGATGTCGGACCCCACGTCGGGCACGCGGATCGGGCAGGGAACCCAACGCGGCGAGCAGGCCGGCAGCCGAGGCCACGGCAGATGACCCGGGCGGTGCGGTCGACAACGATGAGATCAGCGATGATGGCAGCGCGGGCATGGCTCACTTCAGATAGATCAACAGGCCTAGAGAACCTTGATGATCTTCTGGAAAGGCCGTGCCCGCCCCGCTACCCGCACCCAGGGCGCGTCTACACCAACCACCTCAAGCCGGACGTGCCTCACGACTTTGCCGGGCCCTGGGTGTCGTGCCTGGTCGAGGCGGGCCATGATGGGCGCAACACTAACGACGTGCTGGATGAATCAACTGCCCGAAGCCGCGGGTGGCCCGGCCCTGCCGGTTGTCCATCTTGTCGCGTCGCGGCTCGAGCACGCTCGTCAGTTGGAGCTGTGCGTCTTCCGGAGCGCCGCTGACCGGCACCTCGTACGTCGCCAGCCGCTCCATCCAGTCATGGGCCAGGTGGCCCCGGTCCGGATCGCCGACGAGGACCCGAGTGCCCTCCGTCGCGACGCGGGCGAGGAACGGCAGCATTCGAGCCGCCACCGACGGGTGGTAGAGCGCGTCACCGGCCAACACCACATCCACGCCGTCGACGTTGCTGTCGAGCAGGTCGGTCGAGGACAGGGTCAGCTCGACGTCGTTGGCGTGAGCGTTGGCGTTGATCGCCGCGATCGAGTAGGGATCGATGTCGTTCGCGGTGACGTCGGCCGCACCGGCGATCGCCGCGGCGATGGCGACCAGCCCGGAGCCGGATGCGACGTCGAGGACACGGCAACCGGCCACGGTGTCAGGGTGATCGAGGATGTAACGCGCGAGACCTTGCCCGCCGGCCCAGGCCGACGCCCAGAACGGTGGTGGGAGGACGCGCCCCGCCGCGGCTTCGAGCCGTGCCCAGATGAGGATCGCGTCCTCGGCCATGACCAGTCGTACCTCCGGCACCAGCGGCACCGGGGCCAGCCGGAGCCGGTCGATGCTCCCGGACGCCGCCGCGCTCTCGGGGCTGGACAACGCCTGCGACAGCAGCGGTTCGAGGCCGGGAGGGACCGCAAGGCCGGTACGAGCCGGCATTCGCCGTCCCGTGGTCTCAGCCACCGCCGTGGCGACGGCCGAGACCGCGTCGCCACGGCTCGGCGGAGCCAACATCAGACCAGCCGGATGTTGGCGGCCTGAAGGCCCTTCTGGCCCTGCTCGACGTCGAACTCGACCCGCTGGTTCTCTTCCAGACTGCGGAACCCGCTCGACGAGATGGCCGAGAAGTGCGCGAAGACGTCGGCGCCGCCGCCGTCCTGCGAGATGAAACCGAAGCCCTTGTCCGCGTTGAACCACTTGACTGTGCCGAATGCCATGTCTTCTCCTCAGTAGTGAATGGAGCACCCGCGGTCCTGTTGCCGCCGCCGCTGGTTCGGAAGAACCGGCAGAACCAAAAGCGCCTGGCGGGTTAGATACCCACCAGGCGCTGGCAAAGTATGCGACAAACCGAAGGTTGCAACCCGCTGAGGTTAGCACGGGCGCGCGGTGTCTTCGCGGTCAGCGCTGACCGCGTCGGCCACCGACCCGTGTGCCGGCAGAGAATGCCGCCGCGCCCCGTGGCGTGGACGTGGTTTCCGCGGCACCCGCCCGACGGCTCTCCGAAGCCCTTCCGCGCGTTGCGCCGGCGGTCGATCCGCCTGCCGCGGTGCGGGGATTAGTGCGCCGCGTTGCGCTGTGGCCTCGCCCATGAGATGGCGCTGTCGTCGCTGTAGGAGGCGTCACGAAGCGACGCTCGCCCGGGGCGAGTTCGGTGAGCAGCGAGTCGCCGGGCCTGAGCGCGGTGATCGTCGGGTTGATGCCCGCCTGGCGGGTGAGGTTCCGTACGTCGGTGACCTGGTCATCGGTCATCAGGGTGACGACGGTGCCGCTCGCTCCGGCACGTGCGGTCCGCCCCGAGCGGTGCAGGTACGCCTTGTGCTCGGCGGGCGGGTCGGCGTGGATCACGAGAGTCACGTCGTCGATGTGGATACCGCGCGCGGCGATGTCGGTCGCGACAAGCGCGCGGGCGTCGCCGGCCGAGAACGCCGCCAGATTGCGGGTACGGGCGTTCTGCGCGAGGTTGCCGTGCAACTCCACGGCGGGTACGCCCGAGGCGACCAGTTGGCTGGTCAGTTTCTTGGCGCCCCGCTTCGTGCGGGTGAATACGAGGGTGCGTCCCGGGGCGGCCGTCAAATCGATCAGGACGGGAAGCCGGTCGTCGTGGCGCACCCGCAGCACGTGGTGGGTCATCGCGGCGACCGGGGATTTCGCCGAGTCGACGCTGTGGGTGACCGGATTGGAGAGATACCGCCGCACGAGGACGTCGACGCCCGCGTCGAGCGTCGCCGAGAACAGCAGCCGCTGCGAGCGGGGCGGTGTCTTGTCGAGCAACCGCCGTACGACCGGCAGGAAGCCCAGGTCGGCCATGTGGTCCGCCTCGTCGAGCACGGTGACCTCGACGGCGTCGAGGATCGCGTGTCCGCTCGACACGTGGTCGGCGAGCCGGCCGGGACAGGCGATGAGGATGTCGACCCCGGCCCGCAGTGCGCCGACCTGCGGCCGGGCGCTCACCCCACCGAAGATGGTCAGGGTTCGTAGTGACAGCGCGGTGGCCAGCGGTGCGATCGTCGCTTCGATCTGGGTCGCCAGCTCGCGGGTGGGCGCCAGGATGAGCGCGCGCGGGCGGCCGGGCAGCCGCGGAGACGCGGCGGCCGAGAGCCGGGCGAGCACCGGGAGCGCGAAGGCGTACGTCTTGCCCGATCCGGTCCTGCCCCGGCCCAGCACGTCGCGTCCGGCGAGTGAGTCCGGGAGGGTGGCGGCCTGGATCGGGAACGGCGTGGTGATGCCCGCCTGCTCGAGCGCGGCGACCAGGCGACCGGGCACGCCGAGGTCGGCGAAGGAGGTGGGTGTTTCAAGGGGTGTCTTGCTGGGGCGGCGTGCCGCCATGGGAGTCTCCGAACGTGGAAGGGGTCGCCCTGCACGGTGCTGACCGATTGGTCGCGGCGCGTGGTGGTCGACATCAGGTGCAGGCCGTGGTCGGAAACCGACGGACTCGTTGATCAATCTACCCGCACCTCGGCCGTGCCGTACACGACGGCTCTTTTGAGTTAGGGTTTGCACGGGCCCGCGAAACGGATCCGACGCCCCGGCGGGTGGCCGGAGCCGGCCCGCTCATTTTCGGCACCCGGCTTGCACGTGCGAGCGGGTGGGACGCGCGTTGGCGCGAAAACCTGGAGCAGCTCTTGACTGATGAAACCGTGTATGACTCGAATTTGTTCCGTGAAGCGCCGGGAGCGAATGCGACTTTGGACCACATACCGGTCGCCGATGTGAGTTCGGCCGCGATGACCCGCCTGCGCACCCCGTTCCGTGTCGAGGGTGACGCCGACCGGAAGCCGTCGACGCGTTAGGCGTCACGAAGCGCCGCAGCCCGGTCGGTGAGGGTCACCGGGCGTTCCGGTTCGACGCGTTGCGCTACCGGCTCCCGATTGGGTGGGTCAGCACCTTCCACGACCGCACAACGATCGGGCGCTGGCGGTGGACCATGTCCGCGTCGGTGGCCGGCGCCGGGAGGTCGCGGCGCAGAGCGGCGGCGTCGCAGGTCGGCTGAGGCCGCGCCCTGTGCCCGAGCCGGGCGGGTGCGGAGATCCTCGCCGCCGGATGGCTGGGTGGTCGTGCGGAGCGCCGGGAAACCTCGGCGTGGCGGTGGATGTCAGGAGCACTCCCGGCAGATCTTCCGGCCGTCTGGCTCTGCGGCGAGCTGGCTGCGGTGGTGCACCAGGTAGCAGCGCGTGCATCGGAACTCGTCCGCCTGCATCGGCACGACCGTCACCGTCAGCTCTTCGCCGGACAGGTCCGCGCCGGGCAGCTCGAAGTTCTCGGCAGCGTCGGCCTCGTCGAGGTCGACTGTTGCCGACTGCGGTGCCGAGCTTCGCGCCTTGAGTTCCTCCAGACTGTCGTCTTCAACGTCGACCGCAGGTCGGCGCGGTGCGTCGTAATCAATGGGTTTGCTCATGGTGATGGCCTTTCCGGCTCTGGTCGATGGGCGTCGCGACGGTAAACCGCGGCCCATGTCGTGGCGCTCAAGTGAGCGGTGCAACGGTAGCGCTCACTTCTGGATGTGAGGGGCGCCGAAGGCAGCGTGAGACGGCCGAGGTACGGGGGCGTGTGCTGCGCGCTGCCATCGCCTCGGACCCCTGGAACTGGGTGCCGACGACGGATCAGCCGCTTCGGCGGTTGCCCCACTGGCGTGGGCCCTGGACCGAACCCCGGCCGCTGAGACGCTGACCCTTTCCGTGCGGTTGCGGCGAGGCGACCTTGCCCTTCCCGCGGCGGGCAGCCCGATTTGCGTAAGCGGCGGGCTCGTCGGTCTCAGTCTCGGTCGTGGTTGGCGGATCGGCTTCCTCAGCGTGGGCATCTTGAACGGGCTCAGGTTCCGGCATCGGAATCTCCCTGGATTCGTGGGGCTTCCTGCGGACCGTTGCCAACAGGCGGACGCAGAACCCCGCCGGAAGTTCGGCGAACTGCGTGACGCCGCGATCCTAGCCGAGGAGGCGTATTCAACTATGAAGGCCGCACCAGGGCCAGGACGAGGAGCTCCGACGCGGAGCCCACCTCGGGGTGCAGCGAGACCCGGGAATCGGCAGGTCGACCAGGGCAGCGTGATCCACGGTGCCGACCCGGGAGCGGGACGCAGTGGCACATTTCTCATGTTGCGCGTCGCCTCGGCCGCCGCCGGGATCCCGCGTCCGGCCGTCACCGCGGCCCACGGCCTCCTCGGGCACGTCGACGTCAGCACCGGCAACGAACGGACACGATCCCGGAATTCGGCCGAGGCGGTCCCTTCACCCTCGACGCCGACCGCCTGCCCGGATCCCGCCGCTACATGGCCCCGGAAGAGTTCGTCCGAGGTGCGGTCATCGACCAGCGGACCATGGTGTACACGCTCGGTCGCACCATGGTGCACCTGCTCAACTCCCCACAAGGCTGGCGAGGCTCCCCGGCCCAAAAGCGGCTCGCGAACCACGCCACCCGGCCGACACCAGAAGATCGGCACCCAGACGTGGTGAAGCTGCTGGCCGAGTGGCGAGCCACGTGCACAACCTGAGACGGGCCTTCATCCGCTCGGGAAAATCTGTTGCGCCGCCGCCGGCCCGCCCCGTTAGGCTGCCGGCATGATCAGCCCGCGCGTGTTCCCGGCGGCGTCCCACGACGTCCTGTTCGGCGCGCTGCGACGTCGGCGGTCCGACGACCGCCTGCGCTGAGCGAACTTCTCTGCGACCGGCGGATCGAGCCGCCGGTCATCGTCGATCGTCCTCGGTCCGCCCGCAGCCTCATCCGGTGATCCGCGCTGCGGATCCGAGCGAGATCGGCGTACCCATGGATCTGGAGAAACTCCTTACCGACCGGCTGGCACCGGCGTTCGCGAAAGTGGCGGACGAGCCGGTGGACCCGGTTGTGCGGCGCTCACAGCGGGCTGATTTCCAGTCCGACGCGGCGCTGGCACTGGCCCGGCGGCTCGGCCGGCCGCCGCGCGCCATCGCCGCCGAGGTGCTGCGGTACGCCGAACTGGCCGACCTGTGCAGCGTGGTGGAGATCTCCGGGCCGGGCTTCCTCAACCTGACCGTCGCCGACGAGACCCTGGCCGGGCTGGTGCTCCGCGCTGGCCACCAGCCCGCGGGCGCTCGCCTTCGAGCTGATCGGCTTCGGCAGGGTGGTCGACGAGGTGGCGGTGAACCTTGAGTTCCACCACCTCGCCGGGTACCTGTACCGACTGGGCGCGACGTTCAGCACGTTCTACGAGCGGTGTCCTGTGCTGCGCGCTGACGGACCGATCCGGGAGAGCCGGCTGGTGCTCTGCGACCTGACCGCCCGGGTGCTCCGGCAAGGCCTCTACCTGCTCGGCATCCGCACCCCGGAACGGATGTGATCCGGTACGTGATCACCGGTTCGACTGCGGCCAGGAGTGCGGCCGCTACCTGATCGTTGCGGGGCGCGGACCACTCGCGTCATGACCGGTGGGGTGTGAGTAGGGTTTGCGCCATGTCGAGCCCTGAGGCATCCAAGGTGGGGGCTTTCGGTCCCGCCGTCAGCCCCCTGAACCGCTGAGTTCGTAGTCCGCTTCCCAGCAGCCTCCGCTGCATGGGCGTTTGCGCGCACCCTTGGGCGCTGGCCGCGGTGATGGCGGCGCTTGCGCGCCGGTGGCCTGCCCGGGCCGGTCTGCTGGGCTTCGTGCTGGTTTTCGCCATGGCTCACGTCGTGGGTGCCGTCACGACGAGCTTCGCGGTTCTGCTGGTCACCCGGGTGGTCGCCGCCGGAGCCAACGCGGGCTTCCTGGCTGTGGCACTGAGTACGGCGGCGACGCTGGTCGCACCTGACCAGAAAGGGCGCGCGCTGGCGGTGCTGCTCTCGGGTATGACGGTAGCCACCATCGTCGGAGTTCCCGGCGGTGCGGTACTCGGCACGGTGCTCAGCTGGCGGGCAACGTTCTGGGCGATCGCGCTACTCTGCCTTCCCGCTGCCTTCGGCGTCGTGAAGGGCATCCCTGCGCGAGTCGGCAAGACCCCCCAGGACACTCCGGTCGACTCGTCTCTCCGGGACGAGATCGCCCAGCTCGCTATGCCCGGACTGGTCCTGGTCATGCTGCTCGGTGCCCTGGTCAACGCCGCCACCTTTGCCACGTTCACCTTCCTGGCACCGATCGTGACCGACACCGCCGCCTGGGCGATCTGTGGGTCTCGGTCGTGCTGGTGCTCTTTGGTGCCGGCTCCTTCGTCGGCGTCACGCTCGCAGGACGGCTCTCCGATCGGCGTCCCGGCATCGTGATCGCAGTTGGTGGCCCGTTGCTGTTGCTCGGCTGGGTCGCGCTGGCGATCCTGGCTGCCCAACCGGCGGCGCTCCTGCTCCTCGTGTTCGTGCAGGGCACCCTTTCCTTCGCGTTGGGCAGCACCCTGATCGCCAGGGTGCTCTACGAGGCGGCCGGGGCGCCCACCATGGGCGGGTCGTACGCGACCGCGGCGCTCAACATCGGTGCCGCCGGCGGCCCCGTCGCGGCAGCCGCGACCGTCGGGCTCAATGCCGGCCACCTCGGCCCGGTGTGGGTCAGCGGCCTCATGGTTACGGTCGCACTGCTCATCGCCTTGCCCCTCCGGCGATTCGTCGGACCCCGGGTCAGCCAGGCGATTCGATGACCCACGCGAACGCTCCGTCAGTGAGCCGTTCTCGACCTGCATCGGCGGATGGGCTGGACGCAGGGCGGTACGAGGATCGCGTACATGATCACCGTGGTTGGCGGATTGACGCCCGGTCCGCTAGCGCTTTCCGTCGAGGGATGGTTCCTGCAGCCCTGTACGACGACGGCAGGGTCGTGCTCGACGCGGAGCGCGTCACGCTGCGTCGCTACCACTTCCAGACGGGGAGCCCGAAGCGCATCCGCTACCGCGACATCAAGGACGTACGGGTGCAACGGATGGGCTGTTTGACGGACAAGGGGCGGGGCTGGGGAACCGCTCACCCGAGGTGGCTCGGGTGGGGATCAGCGCAGCTTGGCCAGGACTTTCCGGGTCTTGAGCGTGGCGGTCGGCCGCTCACTGCGGCGCGGATCTTTGCATGGGGGAGTGCGCGGTCCGCTGCCGGCGAGAGCGACGCGCCCGGAGCCGCTCTGCTCATTACTGCGGGTTCGACGGCCTGGCCTTCTGCGGGTGGATCGTCTCGTGGCGGGCCAGCATGGCGACGAACTCGCCGATCTTCCGCTCCCGGGTCTGCGCGCGCTTCACCGCATTGAGGCGGTAGATGAGGGCGAACCGGTTTGTCTTGGTGAGTACGTCGAACATGGCCTGGGCGGCGGGGTCGGCGGCGATGGCCGCGAGCAGGTCGGCCGGTACCTCGGCTTCCGACGGCGGTGCGTAGGCCGCCGCCCACCGCCCGTCGGCTTTCGCGGCTTCTGTCGCTGCGCGGCCCGGGGGTAGCATTCGCCCTTCCGCCTCCAGCCGGGCCACGTGGGCGACGTTGCGTTGTGACCAGGAGCTGCGGGGCCTGCGCGGGGTGAACCGGATCCAGGAGGTTTCCTGATCCCGTTTCCGGGCCTGCCCGTCGATCCAGCCGAAGCACAGGGCCTCGTCGACCGCCTGCTGCCAGGTCAGCGTGGTGGCTGTGCCACCTTTCCTGCTGAGGGCGAGCCAGACGCCGGGCGACGTGGCGTGGTTGGCTGACAACCACGCGCGCAGCGCGTCGGCGTCCGCGACGATCAACTCGTCCAGTTCGGCGTTCGCCATGACGGCAGGCTAGTACTGCTGCCCGGGGACTGGTGTCAGACCCTCGGCCCGGGTGGCGTGAGCGTCTGATCCGGACTCTTGCCTGCCTGTGACACCTTTGCGCATGCGACCACCCAACGTGAGCCGATTTCGTCGATCGGGGGACGTCATGCAGCCGGATCACCCTCGGAAGATGCGCGTGGAGCCGGTGCAGGCCGGTGACGTGGAGTTCTTCGTGGAAGTGACGGAGGAAGGTGGCCCGGAGACCGTCGGCGCGGGGGCTTTGCTCTCCTTCGACGGGGTGCGCGAGACGGTGCAGGCGGTCGCTGTTGAGCTGACACAGGTCTGGCAGCAGGTCAAGCCGGCGGAGGCGACCGTGGAGTTCGGGCTGTCGCTGACCGCCAAGGCGGGGCCGCTCACCGGCCTGATCGTGTCGGGAGACGGATCCGCGACCTTCAAGATCACCCTGGTGTGGAGAGACGGTTCGTGATCGGAGCGGACCCCCGATGAGCGGCGCGGCCGTCAGTTCCCTGCAACTGCGTCGGCACGTGGTGCGCGTGGACGCCCTCGCCGGCGGCCTGCTCGGTAGCGGCTTCTTCATCGCGCCCGGTTGGGTGGTCACCGCCGCCCACGTCCTGTTCGACCGTGCCCGGGGGGACTTCCACAAGGTGGTCGTGACACCTGCGGCCGGCGATGTGGGCGAGGTCGCGGTGCGTGCCGATGTGGTGGCGTCCTCCGATGTGCCGGACGGCACTGCGCTGTGGCCCTTTCCGGACCTGGCGCTGCTGCGACTGCACGACAGCGAGCCGTGGGTGAGTCGTCATCCCTGCGTGTGGGCGGCGAACGGCGAGCCCCTCGGCGACGACTGTCACGCCTACGGCTTTCCGCCTCGCGAGCTGCGCGGGCCGTCGTACGGCGCGCCGGCCCGGTTCACCTTCGAAGGCGTCGACGGTGACGGGTTCCTCCGGCTCAAGCTCGGCCAGGCGGCTCCGGGCCTGTCCGGTGCGCCGTTGGTGTGCCCGACCCGTCGTGCCGTGGTGGGTGTGATGACCGGGACGCGGGACCGCTCCAGCGACCTGGGCGGCTGGGCGGCGCCGATCTCCGCGCTGCTCGGCGAGATGCCGGGCGTCCCCGATGAGTTGATCCATCACGGGCGCAGCCTGGTCCGGCAGGGGACCGAAGCGGTGCTGGCCGACCGCAGCACCTGGCACGCGGTGGTTCCGGTCACTGTTCCCGAGGAACTGTGGCCGGACTGGGACGGGTTTCAGCGGGCGCACGGCTCGTTGCCGGCGGAGATGCTGCTGGCTGACTCGCGCGTCGTGCCCTACCGGCTGCGCGACGAGGACCTGCAGCGGGCGGTGCGCTGGTGCGAGCAGCCCACCGCGATGGAGGTGTGGCGTTTCGCCGGCGTCGGCGGTGCCGGGAAGACACGCCACGCGATCGAACTGTGCCGGGTGATGTCGCAGCGGGACTGGCTCGTCGTGCGGTGGACCGAGTTGACCGCGCTGCCGGCCGCCGTGCGGGACGTCGCGGCCCTGCCGCTGCCCCGGCTCATCGTCATCGACTATGTCGAGGCGATCGCGGTCGACACGCTCCGCTCGCTGCTCGACAAGCTTCGCGCCCACGCCACGCCGCTCGCGCCGGTGCGGGTGGTGTTCCTGACGCGTACGGCTGCCGCGTATCCACTGGGCGGCGGCGACGTCCTGCGTGAGATCGGCAAGGGGGCGGGGCCGGCGCTGCGGAAGGTCCTCAACAGCAGCGGTGACGCGGTTGCCATCCGCCGCATCTCGGTGCCTGAGCGTCGCGAACTCTACGAGGCGGCTTTCCGGGCGTTCCGACGTGCCTGGCTGGGCGAGGAACTGACGCCGCCGGTGCCGGTGCCGGACCTCGCCAGCAAGCGGTACGAGGTTCCGCTGGAGGTGTTGCTCGAGGCGTTCGACCGCGCGCTGTCGGGTGGTCCCACCGTGACGGACCGGCCGCCGGTGGATCGCGCGCTCGATCACGAGGCGCGGCACTGGAATGGCCGTGCGCCGGCCGCGCTGTCCGAGGGGACGCGGCGGGCGGCGGTGGCCGTGGCCACGCTCGCCGGTGCGGAGACCGACGAGCAGGCCGATGCGCTGCTGCGGGTGCTTCCGGAGCTGCGTGGGGACGCGCGGGCCGCGTTGCGCGGCCAGACGGTGGCCTGGCTGTCCGAGCTCTACGCCGGCGCCTTGCACATCAATCCGGTACGGCCCGATCTGCTGGGAGAGGCGCTGGTGGCCGAAGTGCTCGAGAGTCAACGCGACGGCGGCAGGGAGTTGCTCGGGGCGGTGCTCGGGCTCGACGACGGGGCCCAGGTGGCACGGAGCCTGGACCTGTTGGCCCGGCTGGTCGTCACCAACACAGCAGTCGTGGGCTGCGTCGCGGCCGCGTTGTTCGATCGGCACCGGCAACTGGTCGGGCGGGCCGAGACCCGCGCCGAGGGCACCACCGGCCGGCCGGGAAGGTTGGATCTGGCGATCGGCTTGCAACGGCTGCTCGACGGTGCTGTCGAGGCGCGGATGGAGGAACTCGCCCGCGCGGCCCCGGCCGGCGATGCCGAGTTGCTCGAGCTGTCCGTGTCCTACAACAGGATCGGCGATCTGGCGCGGAACTCCGGTCAGAGTGAGCGCGCCGAGCGGCTTTACGGCCGGGGTCTGGCTATTCGTAAGCGGTTGTCGCGGGCGCACCCGGACGACGACGGCCTCGCGCGTGAACTGTCCATCTCCTACAACAAGCTGGGCCAACTGGCGTTCCGGCTCGGGCAGGCCGAGCGGGCCCGCGCGCTGTACGAGAAGGGGTTGGCGATTCGTGAACGGCTGGTGAGCCGGCACCCCGACCACGGCGAAGTCGCCCGTGACTACGCGGTCTCTTTGGACGCTCTTGCCGAACTCACCCGTGAAGCGGGTGACAGTTGGCGGGCGGAGCGCCGGTACCGGGAGGTTTTGGGGATCCGTGTGCGCCTGTGCGCGGAGGACCCGGCGAACCCTACGTACGCCCGTGACCTGTCGATCTCCTATGACGTGCTGGGTGATCTCGCGATGGAGGCGGGACGACCCAGTGAGGCGCGGCGGCTGTACGAGCAGGGGCACCGCATCCGCGAGCGCCTGTGGCGCGACGATTCGGAGAACACGACGTACGCTCGCGACCTGTCGAATTCGTATCACCGCCTGGGTGAGCTCGCTTTCGAAGCGGGCTGGTTCAGTGAGGCACAGCGCCACTACGAGCGGGCTTTGGAGATCCGGCAGCGGCTGCATGCGTCGCAACCGCGCAATACCCTGTTCGCCCACGACCTGGTGGTCTCCTACGGTGGGCTCGGTGAGCTGGCGGCCCGCGAGGGGCCGCTGGACGAGGCCGAACGGCTCTACCAACTGGGGTTGGCGGTTGCCGAGGATCTGCTCGCGGCGGAGCCGCGTGATGTGAGTTTCGCCCGTGATGGTCTCTTCTTCTACCTCTGGTTGGGTGATCTCGCGCTCCGGCGTGGGAGAAACCCGGAGGCGGAGCAGTTCTACCGGCTCGGCCGCAGCCGGGCCGAACGGCTGATCGCCGGTGAGCCCGACAACCTGTCGTTCGCGCGTGCCTTGGCGACTTTCTACGAACGTCTGGGCGTGGCGGCGCTCGACGCCGCTCCGGGTGCGATCGCAGTCGACGCGGAGACGCTGTTCAGTGCGGCGGTGCACTTCCGTCGCGGCCTGTGGGTCAGCGACCAGGGGAGCGTGGAGCTCGCCGAGGAGTTGGCCAGGTCGTTGCAGTGGTACAGCCGGGTCGCCGATCAGGTCGGCGGCGAACGGGCGACGGCGGAGGCGCGGGAGGCGCTTGAGCCGTTCGAGGGCTCCGGCTCGCTCAGCAGATCCGCGCGGAACCTGCTGGACCGTCTACGGTCGTCGAGCCCGCGCGATGAGGAGTGGTAGCCATTATCGGTCAGCCGCGTGTGGTGATGCGAACTTTCGACCGAATGGATAGTGTTGGCGTCAATGCCTCGGGGTCATCCTGAGGTACGGAGTCTCGGCCGTCCATCGATGTGGCTGCGGGCTGTGACCTCCACACCATCCCACACAGTGCCAGCTCCCGGTTACCGGGGTGCCCTGCGCCGGATCGTCGCCGACCGACCTGGGCATTCGTCGTAGAAAAGCAGAAAAGAGCGAGCTCGTGAAGACTTTTGAGCAGCAGCGGGCGACCATGACCGAGTCGCTCGGTGAGGTGCGGCGCACACCATTGCACGAGATTCCTGTCGACCAGGCGACGGACCTCGTCAGGAAGGTCATGCGTCACCGCGACAACGCCACGGGTGCCGTTGAGGTCGCTCGGTTCGGATCCGTCGCCTGACATGCGTCGACCGTCGTGACCGTCCCCGGATCGCCGCCGGCGACCTGGCCCATCAGCCAGTACGTGCTGAAGGTCCACAGCCGCTGCGATCTCGCGTGCGACCACTGCTACATCTACGAGCACGCTGACCAGAGCTGGCGGGACCGCCCCCGGTACATGGACCTCGATACCGCGTCGGCGGCCGCCGAACGGATCGCCGATCACGCGGCGGCGCACCGGCTGCCCGTGGTCACCGTCGTGTTGCACGGCGGCGAACCACTGCTGCTCGGTCCGCGCCGCATGCGGGAGATCCTTCATGTACTGCGGCGACGGATCGAACCCGTCAGCCGGCTCGACCTGCGGATGCAGTCCAACGGCGTGCGACTGTCCGAGGAGTACTGCGACCTCTTCGCCGAGTACGACGTTCGCGTCGGCGTCTCACTGGATGGTGACCGCCCGGCCAACGACCGCCACCGCCGGTTCCCGCACGGGGGCAGCAGCCATCCGCAGGTCCTGCGCGGTATCGGGTTGCTGCGCCGGCCTACGTACCGACGGCAGTTCGCGGGCATCCTCTGCACGGTCGACATCGCCAACGACCCGATCGCCGTGTACGAGGCGTTGCGGGCCGAGGAACCGCCGCTGGTCGACCTGCTGCTGCCACACGCCACCTGGGCGATCCCGCCGCAACGACCGCCCGGCCAGGCCACGCCCTACGCCCAGTGGCTCCTGGCCGTCTACGACCGCTGGACCGCCGACGGTCGACCGATGCCGATCCGGTTGTTCACGTCGCTGCTGTCCACCGGGGCGGGTGGCCACAGCTGCAACGAGTGGGTCGGCCTCGACCCGGCGGACCTCGCCACCATCGAGACCGACGGCACCTGGGAACAGGTCGACTCGCTGAAGATCACCTACCCGGGTGCACCCGCGACCGGGATGAGCGTGTTCACCCACGCAGTGGACGAGGTGTCGGCGCTACCTGGCGTCGCCCGCCGGCAGACCGGCCTGGACGGGCTCCCGGCGACGTGCCGTGCCTGCCCGGTCGTACGCCAGTGCGGTGGAGGGCTGTTCGCGCACCGATACCGCGAAGGCACCGGCTTCGACAACCCGTCGGTGTACTGCGCCGACCTCAAGGAGTTGATCGTGTCGATGAACGCGCGGACGGGAGCCGCATCGGCCCCCACCCCAACAGAGGTCGACCGTGAAGGCGCGGACCTGCCCGACGGTCTGCTGGACCGCATCGGCTCCGGGCGCCCCGACGAGGACGACCTCCGGTTCCTCAACGGTTTGCACCTGGCGATCACGCGGGCGCTGCTGGTGAGGGTGGCGGACCCCGGATCTGCGACCACCCGAGCCGGCTGGGACGTGCTGACCCGGCTGGACCAGGAGGCACCCGGCGCGGTCGAGGAGACGCTCGCCCACCCGTACGTCCGCGCCTGGGCGGCCGAGGCGCAGCCACGACCCGACGGTGTCGACGGCGGAACCGGCGCCTACATCGCCTCCGTCGCCGCGGCCGCCGCCGTACGGGCAGGTGCCTGCGTGGAACTCGACGTTCCCATGCGGGCCGGCGTGATCCACCTGCCCTCGGTCGGCGCGGTCGTGCTGCCGACCCCCACCACCGGCGTCGCGACGCTGACCGTGACACCGCAGAATTGGACCGTCCGTCACGGCGGTGAGCGGGCGCGGATCACCTTCCCGGACGCGCCGGGCGCGGGCGAGCCGCACGTGACCGGCGCCCGCTGGCAGGCCAGCACACGTCTGCCGTTCGGCGGCTCCTCGATCCTGTTCGAGGATCTCGATCCCTACCGTGACTGCCACGACTGGAAGGCGGCCGAGCGGGTGCACCCACCGCAGCTCGCCGCGTGGGGTGAGGCGCTGGCGGGCGCCTGGGCGGCCATCGAGGCCGACGTCCCCCACCAGGCGTCCGTCGTCGGCGCCGGGTTGCGGGCGGTGGTACCGCTGCTCGACGACCCGACCGGCACCTTGCGCAGCTCGACGGCGCGGCAGGCGTTCGCGTCGATCGGTCTCGCCCGTGCGGACGGCCCCGCGACCGCGGTCATGATCGTGCACGAATTCCAGCACAGTTTGCTGGGCGCCCTGCTCGACCTCTGCGACCTGTTCGACCCCGGACACAGCGGGCGAGTGAAGGTCGGCTGGCGCGACGATCCACGCCCGATCGAGGGGGTGCTGCAGGGCACGTACGCCCATCTCGCCATCACGAACATCTGGCGACAGCGGGCACGCCGTGACGGTGCCGGCAGCGTCGCGTACGAGCGCCACCGGCAGTACCGGGAGTGGACGGAGGAAGCGGCCGACGCGCTGCGCGGATCAGGCGCGCTGACCCCCGCGGGTGAACGGTTCGTCGGTCGCATCGCCGAGGCGTTGACGAGTTGACGGCGACGACGGCGAGGGGCACGGTCGCGTCACTGAGCGAACAGTTCGCTGCGGCGGGAGTTACCGCGGGCCGTACCGTCCTGGTGCACGCGTCGATGCGCGCGGTGGGTCCGGTGGACGGCGGCGTGGCCACGGTGCTGGCGGCGCTGCGCCGGGTGATCGGGCGGGCGGCGGTCGTGGTGTCCGCACAGACTCCGAACAACTCCACCTCCAGCCCCGCCTTCCGGGCGGCGACCCGAGGAATGACGCCCGCCGAAGTGGCCGGTCACATCGCTCGGATCGAGGGGTTCGACCCGGCCACGACGCCGTCGTTCGGTGTGGGCGTGTTCGCCGAGCACGTCCGCCGGGATCCGGAGGCTGTGCGCAGCACACATCCGCAGGCCTCGTTCGCCGCGCTGGGGCACGGCGCGGCGGAGTTGATGCGCGTTCACGACCTGGAGTGTCACCTCGGCGAGCGGTCACCTCTGGGCGCGTTGTACGAGGCGGACGCGACCATCTTGCTGTTGGGCGTGGGCTACGGCGCCTGCACCGCCTTCCACCTCGCGGAGTACCGACTGCCGCGGCGGCGGACACGCGAATACTTGTGTTTCCTTCGCGACGGCGACCAGCGTGTGCGGTGCGACTTCACCGGTCTCGACCTGGACGACAGCGACTTCGAGCTCCTCGGGCGGGCGATGGAGACTTCGCCCGGCGTCGTGGTGACCCGAGGCAAGGTCGGACGTGCGCACACCCTCAGCATTCCGATGCGCCGGGCGGTCGACTTCGCCGTCGGCTGGATGGCCCGTAACAGGTGATCGACCGCTCCTGGTATGTACCCACGCTTTCACGTATTGTGATGGCCGCGCAACGCACAGGACGGTTGGGGGCGTGGCGGTGCGGATCGGCTCGTCGGGCTTCATCGGGGGCAGGCCGCAATGAGGCCGGAGCAGCCCTCACCGACCGGCGGGCAGGAGACGTTCTACTTCTTCCTCAGCCACGCGCATCCGCAGCCCGTGGACCCGCACATCGAGGCCGACTACTACGTGCGGGTGGTGTTCCGCGACCTGTCCCACGCGGTCAGCAGCCGGTCGAGGCAGAAGGTCGACTGGTCGGTCGGGCTGTTCCGCCCGTGCGTGGACCCGCCGATCGAACCCGACCGTGTCAGCCGCGCACTCGCCTCCACCGCCGTGTTCGTGGCGCTGCGGTCGGCATGTTACGACGCTGACGAGCAAGCCGCCGCCGAACGGGCCGCCTTCTACCGCCAACCGTCCACACTGCACGGCCGCCCACCACAGCAACGCCTGCTGCCGGTGCTGTGGGAGGTGCCGCCGGCTGCCGCGTCCTGGGCGACCCTGGACACCGCCCTGACTCCGCTGCCGCAGGTGCCGCAGTACGCCGAGACCGGGCTGGTCGCCCTGAGCCGCCGCCACGCGGACCGCGATGCCTACGACCGGGTCCTGGCGTTCCTCAGCGAGTGGATCATCGACGTGGCGGAGGGCAGGCAGGCTCCGGCGAGTGCCCACTGGCCCGGCACACCGCCCCGCAAGGCGAAGCCGGCCTTCGTGATCGCCACGCTCGGCGTCCCCGGCGACAGCGACGATGACCGAACGGCGAACCGGCAACGACCCGCAGCGGACCCCGCCGTCGAAGGGCTGCTGCGGCAGGCCGTGGCACGCGTCGCCGAGTACGTGAACGGAGCCCGGTTCGACGTCCAGACGCTCGATGTCACCCCCGGCGACGACCGTCTCGGAAAACGTCCGACGGTACTGCTCATCGACGCGGCGGCGCTGGAAACGAACAGCGGACGGGCGAAGCTCCAGCAGTTCCTCCGGACCCTGCCCACCTGGGTGCAGCCGCTGCTCGTGCCGGACAGCCTCGACGGCGTGCGCCCACCCGAGGCGGACCTGTGGGACGGGCGGCGGGCACCCACAGCCGGCCCCCGGTGGGTTTCCCGACCACGCATCATGACCGAGCTCGACGCACCGGCCGCGGTCATCACCGCCGCGATCGACCGGGCCACCCGGAACTTCGACGAAGAGCATCTGGTGGAGCGGCGGTATCCGCCGCGCCCGCGCTCGAACAGCCAACCGGAGGAGTAGCAGACATGACGGACGTCCGGGACGGTCAGATCGTTACCTTCTACTCCTTCAAGGGTGGCACCGGACGGACGATGGCGCTCGCGAACACCGCGTGGATCCTCGCCGCGAACGGCTACCGCGTCCTCGTCGTGGACTGGGACCTCGAATCGCCCGGCCTGCACCGCTTCTACCGCCCGTTCATCCACGACGGCATGCTGCGCGGCGCCGGCGGTGTGATCGACATGCTCGTGGCCTACGAAGGCGCGGCGACGGAGGCGGCCACCCGCGACCCCGCCGCGCCGGGCGAACTGCCGCACGCCGCCTTCGCGAACGTGCGGCGCCACGCCTTCTCCATCAACTGGCGATGGCCCGCCGGCGGGACACTAGACTTCCTCGGGACGGGCCGGCACAACCACAGCTACAGCCGGTCGATCTCCGGCCTCGACTGGGACCACTTCTACGAGGTGCTGGCCGGCGGTGCGTTCTTCGACGCGCTGCGTGCCGATATGAAACGCACCTACGACTTCACCCTCATCGACAGCCGCACCGGCCTCAGCGACGTCGCGGACATCTGCACCGTCCACCTGCCCGACACCCTCATCGCCTCCTTCACCCTCAGCGAGCAGGGCATCGACGGCGCCGCCGAGGTCGCTCAATCGATCAGCCGCAAAACCCTGCCGCGGCGCATCCGGGTGCTCCCCGTGGCCATGCGCATCGACCCTGCGGAAAAACTCAAGGCCGACACCGGCCGGCTGGTGGCCCGCCAGCGGTTCGACGGGCTACCAGCCCACCTCAGCGACGAGGCCCGGGAACGGTACTGGGCCGAGGTCCAGGTGCCGTACCTGGCCTACTACGCGTACGAAGAGACCCTGGCCACCATCGAGGACAGCTCAGGGGCTCCGGGCAACCTGCTGGGCGCCTTCGAGAAACTCACCGAGGTCATCACCGAGGGCCGCGTCACCCGGCTGCCCAGCATGGACGAGGCGGACCGCATGCGCCTCAAGACGCAGTTCGTGCGGATGGCAGCGGTGCGCGAGACGGAGGTGACGCTCAGGTACGAGGTGGCCGGCACTGTCTGGGCCGAGTGGATCTGCTGGATCCTGGGCGAGGCCGGCATCCAGGTACACGATCCCGGCCCGGGCGGCAAACCGACGGGACTGGCGGTCGTCGCTCGTCCACTGGTCGTCAACACCTCCGCCGACACCGTCGACGTGGGCCGGCCCAGCGCGTCACCACGGGACACCCGTCGCCCGCTGACGGTGTACGTCGGCGCGACGCAAGCCGCCGCGTCGCCGGCGACCAGCGGCAACTCCACCCGGCTGAGCCGGTTGGAGGAACTCGCCGCCGCGGAACAGCTCCTCCGCCTGGTGGGCTTCCCGCCGCCGAAGGCCGAGTTCCTCGTCGGCGCTCCCCGGTTCCCGGGAACTCCACAGACCGTATTCCAGACCCCGCCGCGCAACCTGCTCTTCACCGGCCGTCAGGCGCTGCTCGACCTGCTGCGGGGCAAACTACGGGCACAGAGCGAAGCCGCCGTTCCGGTGGTCCTGCAAGGCATGGGTGGCATCGGCAAGACTCAACTGGTCACCGAGTACGCGCACCGGTTCCGTGGCGCCTACGACGTCGTGTGGTGGATCGACGCGGACTCCACGGAGGACGTCGACAGCGCCCTCTACGACCTCGGCCGGCGGCTGGGGCTCAGCCTGTCCAGCAGCGTCCCCGAGGGCGCGCAGGCGGTGAAGCACGCCCTGTCGCGCGGCGACGCCGGCCTGCGATGGCTGCTCGTCTTCGACAACGCCGAGCAGGCGGCACGCATCGAACGGCTGCTGCCCAGCGGCCCGGGCCACATCGTCATCACCTCCCAGGGCACCAACTGGGGCGAGCAGGCGCAGGTGATCGCGGTGGACGTCTTCGACCGCACGGAGAGCGTCAACCACCTCAGCCGGCTGCTGCCCACCCTCAACGAGCGCGACGCGAACCGGATCGCCGAGGTGCTGGGCGACCTGCCCATCGCCGTCGCGGCGGCCGCCGCGTGGCTCGTGGAGACCCGCTCACCGGTGTCGGAGTACCTGCAGGCGATCGAGGCGGGCAACCTCGACGCGCTGGGTTCCGAAAGCGACATCGGCCGGGTCGAGGCGGCGTGGCGGCTGTCGCTCGACCAGCTGAAAGCCCGCCGGCCGGCGGCGTACCGCCTGCTGCAACTGTGCTCGGTGATGGCGCCGGAGGTGTCACTCGACATCATCTACAGCAGCGCGATGGCCGAGTACCTGCGCGCGATCGACCCGATCGTCACCAGCAGACTGATGATCAACAGGCTGGTGGAGCAGATCAAACGCCTCGCCCTGCTACGCCTCGACCAGCACAGCGAGTACGACGGCCAGAACGCCGACCGGGACGCCGCGCGCATTGTGATCCACCGGCTGCTGCACACCGTGGTCAGGTCCCGAATGTCCGACGAGGAGATCGTCGAGACCCGCCACCAGGTGCACCTGCTGCTGGCCGCGCTGGCCCGCACTCTCGGCGAGGTGGATCTGCAGGAGGAGTGGCGCAAGTACCGCACGCTCTGGCCGCACGTCGAGATCTCCGGCGGGGCGATGTGCCCCAACGAGTCCGTCCGGGACCTGCTCGTCGACCAGGTCCGCTACTTCTTCCTCCGCGGCAACCCCGACGGTGGGCTGGAGGTCGCCGGGCGGATCGAGGACGTCTGGACCCGACTGCTCGGGGAGTACGACGAGGCGCAGCGGCAGGACCTGCTCGTGAAACTCCTGCGCCTACGGTTCAACAAGGCCAACATGCTGCGAGACAAGGGCGCGTTCCAACAGTCCTACGACCTGAACCAGGCGATCCACGCGCAGCAGGTCACGCTCCTGGGACGCGACCACGGCGACACGCTGATCACTGCGGCCGGCCTCGGCGGCGACCTTCGAGGCCTGGGCCGCTACGCCGAGGCCCTGACGCTGGACACCGAGACCTACGAGATCTGGCGCGCCGAGTACGGCGAGGACAACAAACGTACCCTCAACGCCCTGAGCAACCTCGCCGTCTCCTACCGCCTCATGGGAAAGATGGCCGATGCGATGCGCCTGGACCAGGAGGTCTACGAAGAGCGGCGGCGCCTGCTGGGCGAGCAGGACCTCTCCACCCTGCAATCAGCCACCTCCCTGGGCCGCGACCTTCGCGACGCGGGACACTACGAGAAGTCCGTCGAGCTGCTGACCCACGTGCGTGATGTGTACGCGGCCGTGATGGGGGAGACCAGCCGCTTCGTGTACGAGGCCGACGCCAACCTGGCCGTCTCGTTGCGCAGCGCCGGCCGTATCCGGGAGGCCAGCGATCTCCTCGAAGTGGCTTATCAGGAGTTGGTCGCGATCGTCGGACCGGACCATCCGGAGACCCTGACCTGCCGGCTCAGCCGTTCGGTGACCCTTCTGGAGTTGGGGGACTGGGAGCGGGCGGAGGCGGAGACCAGCACGGTGCGGCACGCGTACGAGCAGCAGCTCGGTGCCCGGCACCCGCACGGCCTGGTCTGCCTGAACAACCACGCCGCCGCGATCCGCGCCAGCGGGGACCTCGCCGAGGCTCGGACGCTGGCCCGGCAGTCCCTGGACGGCCTGCTCGACGTGCTGACCGCCCAGCATCCCTACACGGTCGCCGCGCAGATCAACGTCGCCGTCATCGAAGCCGACCTGCACCGGCACACCGAGGCGCTCGAGTTGATGGCCGGCGCGGCGGATCTGCTCAACGATCTGCTGGGCCGCGACCATCCGCATACCCTGCGCTGCGAGGCGAACCGGGCCCTCATCCTGCGACGGACGCACGGCAACGAGTACCAGAGCCAGGCGGAGGAGGCGATCAGCGCCGTGGCGGCCCGGATCGGCGCCAACCACCCCTCGGTGCTGGAGCTGAAACGGGGCCGGCTGCTGCGCCGGGTCATCGACCCGCACCCGTTCTGAGTCGACCCGAAGTACCACCGCCTCACCAGTTGGACAACCACTCCAACATCTCGGGGAGGATCTTCACTGCGCCGAAGTGGGCGGCACCAGGCTGTACGTGGACCTCCGCGGTCCGGATCTGCCGGGCCAGCCACATGGTGTGGCTGACCGGCGCGAAGTTGTCCTGCTCGCCGTGCCACAGCCGCACCGGCCCGCTGATCGCCGAGAGGCTGAAGCCCCAGTCCCGCCGCAGCGCCAGCACATCGTCGATCCACCCCTGCGGGCCACCGCGCAGCGCCTCCCGGTAGGCCTGGGCCAGCAGGCGCCGGATCGCCAGATCCTGTACCACGTGCCGGTCCGGCCAGGTCATGTCGGCTTCCAGCTGGGTCAGCAGGCTCTCCGGGTCGCGCCGTGTCCGCTCCGCCTGCTGTCGCAGCCGCTCCACCAGCCGCAGCCGGTCGAACGACGCGGCCGTGAAGTCACGCCGGTTGCTCTCAGTCATGCCGGTGAACCAGTCCGGACCGGCCACCTCGGGGTTGGCGAAACCCACGAGCACGGCCGTGCGGGCGACCGACTCGGAGAGCAACGCCGCGCACGCCAACGCGTGCGGGCCGCCGCCGGAGCGACCCACCACCGCGAAGCGTGAGATGCCGAAATGCCGCGCGATCGCGGCGATGTCCTGAGCGGCGTCGGCCACCGTCCGACCCGGGTGAGGCGTCGACCCGCCGTACCCGGGCCGGTCATAGCTGATGAGGCGGACACCGTACCGGTACAGGACGCTGCTTCGGGGCTTCGGCCCGCTGCGGCTGCCTGGCGTGCCGTGCAGAAGGAAGATCGGAACTCCGTCGGGCTTGCCAGTGATCTCGACAGACAACCGGCCGCCGCCGGTACTCGTCGTGAACCGCTCCTCCGTTGCCAGGTCCGCTCCCTTCCCGCACAACCGGAAGCCGCGCGAACCGGCGCCGCCGCCATCCGTCAACACGCTTAATCGAAGAGCTTAACTCGCATTGCCATCACCTCCGGGGCACGCGCACGGTCAGTCCCGGTCGGCCGACCGCTCGCCGCCGCCGCGGCTAGTTGCGTTGCCTCGCGTCGGGCGGAGGAGAGCGGCGGAGTTCGCGATCGGACGTCACTCTCCGCCCGGCGCCTCCCCACGCGAGACCAGCTGATCGCCGCCGCGTACGCCGACCAGTGGGCCGAGTGCGCGGCCGAGCAGGAAGTGGCCCTGCACGACCCGGATCCGGCGCGGGCCCTGCGGATCCTGACCCGCACGCTCTGCTCATACCACCTGCGGGACAGGGGTTTCACCAGGGCGTACGTCGCCGCGACGGTCTCCCGCCGGGGCCTCACCCACGAGCGACGGGAAGCCGAACGCGTCATCGGCGTGCTGCTGGCGAGGGCGCAGCCGGCGGGCCCCATCCGCGCCGACCTCACCGTCGTCGACTTCCGGCTGCTGATTGCCGCCCATCACGGTGTCATCGCGGCGGCGGGCCCGAACGCGGCTGTTGCTTCCCACCGCTACCTCACGCTGATGTTCCGCTCGTTCCAGGCTTGAGCGCCGCCGCGAGCCGGCCAGGGGACGGCCGAGAGCCGAGAGCCGATCGGCAGTACGGAAGATGAAGACCTCGAGTCCGGTTCCGGTCAATCTCCGTGCCCGATGAGCCGTTCCTCCCCGCCGCCGTCCCGGGCCGGACGCGAGACTGCCGCGCCGAAACGGGCCGCGACCGCCGCCACGGCGGCACGTAGTTCAGGACCTTCCTCCACGGAGAAGTCGAACGGGACCGGGGCCAGCCACTCCTGCGCGTACATCGCGGGGTTTCCGGTGCTGCCGACCAGTACGCATTCCACGCCGTCCGGCTGGAGGCGGCCCATCGGCGGCCGGATCCAGGGTGCCACCTCCTCGCACGGCGCGTGGAACACCACCCGGGTGGGGTACGTCCATCCCGCGCCCAGATTTTCCTCGAGCGCGGCCACCGGATCCAGGTCGTCGGGTGGTGTGAAGGCGTGCGGGGTTTGCCGTACGGCCCGGATCCGGTCGACCCGGTACGTGCGGATCGCGTCCGCGCGGCGCGAATGGCACAGCAGGTACCAGCGTCCGTACCGCACCACGACGGCCCACGGATCGACCTCGGCGTCCCGCTGCTCGCCGCTCCCGCCCCGGTAGCCGACCACGACGCGTCGCCGGTCGGCGACGGCGGCGACAAGGGCACTTGTGATGGTGGGATCCGCGCGGGCCGAATGCCGGTCGGGGGTGGCCGCGGCGTACGCCCGTAGCGCCGCCGCCTGCCGTCCAATGCCTTCCGGCAGTGCCCGGATGACCCTGCTGAGCGCCGAGCCGACCGGGTCTTCGGCGTCGACGGCGTTCGGCTGCCCGTCGAGCACGGCCATGACCAGACCGAGGGCCTGTTCCTGAGTGAAGACGACCGGCGGCAGTCGGGTGCCGCGGCCCAGCCGGTAGCCCCCGTACGGCCCGCGGGTCGACTCGACCGGGATGCCGGCCTCGCGAAGGATGCCGACGTAGCGCCGCGCGGCCCGTTCCGTCACGCCCAGGAGCGAGGCGAGTTGGTCGGCAGTCGTGCCGGGACGGTCGTGCAGGATCTCGAGCGTGTGCAAGGCTCGGGCGGTGGGACTCGGACCGGTTGGCACGACGGCGAGAGTACCGGAAGGAAATCGTCCGGAACCGCCTCTAGGTTGGTGCGATGAACGCAGAACAGATCGTGCTGCTCGGCGGCCTGTGGCTCGACGGATCAGCGTGGGCCGGTGTCGCGTCGGAGCTGGAGAACAGCGGCCGCCACCCGGTGCCGGTGACCCTGCCCGGTCAGGGCGACGGGAATCGGTGGGCGACGCTGTCCGACCAGATGACGGCGGTGCTCGCCGCCGTGGACGCGGGACGTGGCAGTTCGGTGGTGGTGGGACACTCCGCCGCCTGCACCCTGGCCTGGATGGCAGCCGACGCGCGGCCCGGCCGAATCGCGAAGGTGGTGCTGATCGGCGGGTTCCCGTCGAACGACGGGCAGCCGTACGCGGACTTCTTCGAGATCACCGACGGCGTCATGCCGTTCCCGGGCTGGGACCCGTTCGAAGGCGCCGACGCCGCCGACCTGGACGAGCAGGCGCGGCAGGCGTTCGAGGCGGCCACGATCCCGGTCCCGGCCGGCGTGGCCAGGGGCGTCGTACGACTGACGGATGAGCGGCGGTTCGACATACCTGTCGTGATCGTCTGCCCCGAGTTCACTCCGGACCAGGCACGGGAGTGGATCGCTGCGGGCGACGTGCCCGAGCTGGCCCGGGCCAAGCACGTCGACCTGGTCGACATCGATTCCGGACATTGGCCGATGGTGACGCGGCCGGTAGAGCTGGCGCGAATCCTGGCCGCGGTGTAGCTCGGCGCGTGCCGGTCAGCCCGCGAGCTGGTCGCGGCGGCGGGTGAGGTAGGCCCGCTCCGCGGGATTGCCGGCGAGGCCGATGGCCCGGTCGTACGCCGCCCGCGACTCGCCGCCGCGCCCGAGCCGCCGCAACAGGTCGGCGCGCGCGGCGTGGAACGCGTGGTAGCCGTCAAGGACCTCGGCCAGCCGGTCGATCTCGGCGAGCCCGACCCCGGGCCCGTCGACCTCGGCGACCGCGACCGCCCGGTTGAGCCGCACGATCGGCGAGGGATCGAGCAGCACCAGGCGTCCGTAGAGAGCGGCGATGGTGGACCAGTCGGTGTCCCGGGCGGACGGGGCGTCCGTGTGGACCAGGTTGATCGCGGCCTGCAGCTGATAGCGCCCGGGCGGGTCACCGCCGGCCGCTACCGCCTCGATCCGCTCGCGGACCAGGGCCTTGCCCTCGGCGATGAGGGTGCGGTCCCATGCGCCGCGATCCTGCTCGTCGAGAGTCACCAGCTCCCCGGTGCGGGACACCCGCGCCGGCCGCCGGGCGTCGGTGAGAAGCATCAGGGCAAGCAGGCCGACTACCTCGCCGTGGCCCGGGAGGAGGGTTCGGAGCAGACGGCCGAGGCGGATCGCCTCGTCGGTGAGGTCGACGCGCACCGGGTCGTCCCCCTCGCCGGCGAGATAGCCCTCGTTGAAGACGAGGTAGACGACCGCGAGCACGCCGGCGAGCCGCTCACGGATGTCGTCAGCTGACGGCACCCGGTACGGAATGTGTGCCGCTTTGATCTTTGCCTTGGCGCGGGTGATCCGCCGCGCCATAGTGGTCTCCTGCACGAGAAAGGCGCGGGCGATCTCGGTGACGGTGAGGCCGCCGAGCAGGCGGAGGGTGAGCGCCACCCGTGCCTCCACCGCGAGCGCCGGGTGGCAGCAGGTGAAGATCAGCCTGAGCCGGTCGTCCTCGACCGGGCCGGTCGGCTCAGGAGGGCTGTCGTCGTACACGAGCCGGGCCTCCTGGTGTTTGGCGTCGCGCTGTGACTCGCGACGGAGCCGGTCGATCGCCTTGCGGGTCGCGGTGGTGGCGAGCCAACCGCCGGGATTGGGCGGCACGCCATCAGCCGGCCACCGCTCCGCAGCCGCCAGGAACGCTTCGGCCGTCGCCTCCTCGGCGACGTCGAGGTCGCCGAAACGACGCGTGAGGTTAGCGACCACCCGTGCCCACTCCTCGTGGTGGACACGGGTGATCTCCTGCTCGACGCTGGGACCGGTCACGGCGTCGGCGGCGTCCGGACGGGTTCTCCGGATCGGAAGGGACGCACCTCGACCGTGCCGCGGCACGCTTTCGACCCCGCGGCGGCGAGCGCCATCGCCACGTCGAGATCGGCCGCCTCGATGACCCAGAAGCTGTCTAGGTGCTCGTTCGTCTCCAGGTAGGGCCCGTCGGTGAAGGCCGGCTTCTCGCCCTGCCCGTCGGCGGTGGTGGCCGTCGCCGGGGGTTCCAAGCCGCCGGCGAAGACGAAGTGGCTGTCCCTCTGGAGCCTCTCGGTGAAGGCGTGGGTGTCGGTGAACGACCTCAGCGTGGCCTCCTCCGAGGAGGAGGCGTCGACCTCGGTGCGGTCGGCCGGCCCGTAGACGGACAGCAGGTATCTGGGCACCTGCTCACCTCTCCCCAGGACCGTTACGCCGGGCCTCTCCGGGGCCTCGGAACCGGTGCACCTCCTGCGGCCAGTCGAGCGCGGTCGCGAGCCGACCGGCCCAGTACCGCGCGGCCTCGTCGTCGGGCACGTCCACGACAGCGAAGCCGCCGAGGTGCTCCTTGGTCTCGACGTACGGGCCGTCGGTGAAGACGGGCTTGCCGTCTACCGCCTCGACACTGCACACCGCGGTGGACCGGTCGAGCGCACCGTTGCTGAAGATCAGGACGCCCTCGGTCTGCATCTCCGCCATCACGGCCCGGCTGGCCCTGCGCTTCTCGCGTAGCTCCTCCGCCGTGTGGGCGGGCACCCACTCGTCGTTGAAGGCGATCAGGTACTCCGTCATGGTCGTCTCCTCTCAGTCCCCGGACGAGGGCCTTCCGGACTCCTCGTGCCCGGCGGCCCAGCCGGCCGCCGCACACTGGTTCCACGAATGGCTGGGCCTCGATACGACACCATCCCGGAAAATTGAGCGTGGCGGCTCATCGGCACTCCGGGTGTGCAGGGGCCGGTTGCCGTGGACCTTAATGGGCGCCCGCCGACAGGCTGCCCTGGACAGCCCCGGGACCCACGAGGACCCGCTGATCGGGGCGTCCGCGACGCATCACCATGCCGCGTCGTCGCCAACCACCCAAGGAGCAGTCGCCCACGGACAGCGACAACCGGTCCCGCCGCGCCGAACCCGAGGACGCACAAGCTACGGCATCGTTCTGATGATCTTCCCATCGGCGCCGACGACGAACCACACGCCATCGACGCCCTGTCCGTCGACATCGCCAGGGCCGAGGTCACCGACGTAGTAGTAGAGGGGCCAGTCGCCGTACGTGGCCTGGTTGGTTCCCGCCGCCCGATCGGTCTGAGAAAGCGGTTCTCGGCTAGGGCCTGCCCTGCCGATCATGGAAGCCGGATGAGGGCCGCGATGAGGACGGGGCTGGATCGGTATAGGGATTCGCGTTTGGCGTAGCGGGTGGCCAGGTCGCACCAGTGTTTGAGCCGGTTGAAGCACCGTTGCACGACGTTGCGCTTGCGGTAGGTCGCCTTGTCGAAGGCTGGTGGTCGCCCGCCGTGGCTGCCCTTGGCGGCCCGGCGGACGACTTGGTCGGACCGTTCGGGGATGACGTGCGGGATGCGCGTTGGCGCAGGGCTCGGCGGGTGGAGTCGTGGGCGTATCCCATGTCGACGATCAGCACGTCGGGACGCTTGCGGGGCCGGCCTGGTCCCGGCTGGTTGACCCGGATCGCGTCCAGCAACGCCAGGAGTTGCGGATTGTCGCCGGCCTGGCCGGGGGTGAGCAGGATCGACAGCGGCCGGCCGCGTCCGTCAACGGCGAGGTGGATCTTTGTGCTCAGCTCCCCTCGGGACCGGCCGATGGCCTCGCCATCTTGCGCACCAGGCGTCGCCGGACTTGTCGGGGAGCCCCCTTTTTGCGGGCGCCGGCGGCATGCTGATGTGCCCCGCACGATCGACGAGTCGATGCTGATCGTCCACTGCACCGGTGTGCCATCGTCATGTACCCGCGCCGCCGCGAGGATTCGATCCCGGGGTCTGGTTCGCCGCGCACAACATCACGCACATCGAGAAGATCGTCACTGACAACGGTGGCTGCTACCGCGCGGACGCCTTCGCCCGAGCCCTGCTCGGCGCGAAGCACAAGCGCACCAAGCCGTACACGCCCAAGCGCAACGGGAAGGTCGAGAGGCACAACCGGATCCTCGCTGAAGAGTTCCTCTATGCCCGCACCTGGGCCTCGGAGGCCAAGCGCGCGCACGCGACTGCCGTGTGGAACGTGCACTACAACTACCACCGCCCCCACAGCGCCGCTGGCGGTCAGCCACCTGCAGCCGCGTTCAACCAACGTGTCACCAACGTCATGGCCTCGTACACCTAGGTCGACGATGCCAACCGCTGTTCGGCAACCGTCCTCGACGACGAAGGCAAGCCCGGGCGGCGTCACGGTCATCGTCACGTCGACCGGGGCCACCGAGTCGGGGGTCCTGATGCCGGGGAGCAGGCCGCTCAGGTCCGTTCGACGCCCGACGGCGACCCGGCCACCTGGATGGTGACCGGGCCGCCGCCGCCGTAGGGACGCGTGCTACGGCGCGCCCCGCGTACGCGCTACTGGAGCGGGTCGAGCGAGAAATCCGCCGTGACCGTCTGCCCAGCCTTGAGCGTGACCTTCGCCGTTTCAGGCACGTAGCCCTCGGCCGCGACGATCAGCGTGAGCGGGCTCACCTTCGAGTCGATCCAGTACTCGTACGTGCCGTCCTCCTCGGTGACCAGCGTCGTGCGGTACCCCTTGCCGCCGTTCACCTGGACGATGACCCCACCGAGCGGCTGGCCGCCGGCCTCGGTGACGGTGCCGGTGATCTTGCCCCACGACTTCGGGGCGGTGACGTTCATCGACACCGGCACCTCACCCACGTTGTACGGCGTGTTGGTGCTGGCACCGATTGCGGCGGAGTACGCGCCCGGCTGGTCGACGTCGGCCGACATGGTTGCCTCCACCGTGACCGACTCGCCCGGCTCGAGCGTGACGGACGGGTTGTCGAAGGACACCCAGTCCGCCGGAGCGCCGCCGGTGCTACCCGTCACGTTCATCACGATGTGCATGTCCGGGAAGCCGATCGACGACGTTTCGGCCGGTTCGGAAATGCCGCAGTCCACCGAGGCGATGTACGACGGAGCCGTCTGGCCGGCGTTGTTCGAGCCGATGAAGAAGTAGCCATCCGCAGGGACGGCCACCTCGACCACCAGAGTGCCACCGGACGGAACCGCGCCCTCGACCGGGACCGTCACTAGCGTGCCGTTACCGGCCGGGACCGTGGCGTCGGCCGAGCCGATGAGCGTCATGTTGGCGTACCGCAGCTCGCCCTCGAGCGCGTAGAGGTTGACCGTGAGCGGCTGGCTCCCCTGGTTCACCTCCACCCCGAACGACACGCTCGACACGTCCAGGCCGTTGAGCCCGAAGTCGGCCAGCGTGAATGTCCGCAGGTACGAGTTGTTCCGGGTGGTGAGGCCGTTGTTGCACGACGCCGAGTTGCCGGTGATGATCGCCTGCGACGCGGAGTGCGTGATGGTGATCTCGTCGGCCGGGATCGGCGCCGCCTGAGGCGTCACCGTCTCGCCCTTGACGTTCGAACGTGACATCGACGAGCCGGCCGCCGACAGCTTCCCCTTCGGGGCCACCGACGCCGGGACGGTCGCCTTACCCTTCACCGCCGTG
Organism: Micromonospora sp. NPDC005367; assembly: GCF_040606825.1. Lineage (NCBI taxonomy): Bacteria > Bacillati > Actinomycetota > Actinomycetes > Micromonosporales > Micromonosporaceae > Micromonospora > Micromonospora sp. NPDC005367. Next base: position 70,307 of record NZ_JBEXFP010000004.1, read on the forward strand.
AGAGCACCCGTGGCGAGTGGCGCGAACTCGCCGCTGCGGGCTTCCAGCTCGACCGACGCCGGGGCGGTGCCCTCGTTGGTGATCGTGAGCTCCTCGGTGTGCGAACCGCCCATCGGCAGCTCGGCGTGCGTGTCGCCGTCCGAGGCGATGGTCACCATGCCCGCGGCCAGCGCGGCGTCGAACCTCACGGTGCTGTCCTCGGTAACCATGACCGAGCCGGTGGCAGCCTCATACTTCGGCGCCGTGATCTTGACCGAGTAGCCACCGGTGAGGACCGACGTCGAGTACGTGCCGTCCGCTCCAGTGGTCACGGTCTTGCTCTGGGCCTCGGAGGAGACCGCCACGGTCGCGCCGGAGATCGGCGTACCCGTGTTCCGGTCGGTCACCGTGCCGGCCACCGTGCCTCGTGGCGCGGAGTCGTAGTGGATCGACATTCCGGCGTTGATCGTCGCGGTGTTGTAGGAGAACTGATGGGCGATGGTGCCGTTCTCGTTCTCGATACCCACCGTGGCCGAGCTGCCGGCCGCCGCTCCGCCCGAGTTAGCCCCGTAGCCGAGCTCGATCTCACCGTTCTCCAGGAGGGTCACGGAGAAGTTCGTCCGGTCGGCACGGTTGGCGTAGAACGTGACGTTCCGGAACTCGAGGACGAACGCGTCCACGCCGTCGACCTGAGTGGTCGCGGTGTAGAGACCCGACGAGTCGTCGAAGTACAGGTCGTCCCACAGCGGGTAGATTGCGGCGTTAGGTGCGGCACTGTTCGGGATCACAGTGTTGCTGTATGTGGTCGTGAGCCCGGCGAAGTTCACGTGGCCGTTGGTGGTCACGTACGCCGTCGTGTAGTCGCCCTCGTAGTACGGGAACGAGAACGGCAGCGGGACCGTGGTCGCCGCGTCGTCACCGGTCAGGTCCGCCCGGGTGTCACCCGTGGCGGCCCCGTCGCTGCCGACCGTGCAGAAGTACCCGAAGTCGTCGTACCGACGGGCGATCTCGGCGGTGACCGTCTCGTCACCGTCGACGACGACCTCCTCCGAGAACGTGCTCGTGCAGGTGCCGCCCTCGATCGAGACGGTGTAGGTGCCCTCGGGCACGTCGGCGAACGCGAACGCGCCGTTGGCGTCGGTGGTGACCGGGTCGATCGGTGCGGAGATGCTCACCGTGGTGCCGACGAACGGGTTGCCCGTGGCGACATCCGTGACGGTGCCGGACACGGTGTGGCTTGGCGCGGCCTCGAGGTCGATGTCCACCGTGGTGGTCGCGTCGACGGTGACCGTGGCGCCGGTCGGGGCAGACGGCAGGTAGCCGAACGCCGAGGCCGAGACCTGGTAGTCGCCCACGGCGACGCGGGCGGAGTACGTGCCGTCCGTGCCGGTGGTGACGGTACGGTCGTGCTCGCCGTCGACCGTCACGCGCGCCCCGCTGATCGGGTCGCCGTCGGTCTCGGTGACGGTGCCGGCAACGGTGCCCATGTCACCGATCGGCGCGGCGTCGATCAGCGCGGCCAGGTCGAGCGTGCCCTCGCCGTAGACGTTGTTGTTTTCGGCGGTGCCGCCGCACGAGGTGTCGTCGACGTTGTGGGCGGTCTGGTTCAGCAGTTCCCAGGTGCCCGGAATGTCGCCGATCAGTGCCGGTGCGGCGCTCCACAGTACGGCGACGGCGCCCGCGAGGTGCGGGGCGGCCATCGAGGTGCCGTTGTAGACCGCGTACCCATCACCGGGGACCGAGGAGCGAACGGCCACGCCCGGGGCCGAGATGTTCGGCTTGATCCCACCGCCCTCACCGGGACCGCGCGAGGAGAAGGACGCGATGTGGCCCGAGGAGTCGACCGCGCCCGTCGAGTAGTTCGTAGTGTTCGCGCCCGGCGAGGAGGTCGTCTGGCAACCGGGACCGCTGTTGCCCGCCGACCAGGCGCTGAAGATGCCGGCGGCAGCCCACGCGTCGGTGATGTCCTGGTACCAGTCGTCGATGGCCCCGGCGGCGACCGCGCCCCACGAGTTGTTGACGACGTGCGGCCGCTTCGCCGGGTCGGGGTCGGTGCCGTCCGTGCGGGTCGGCGCGGTGATCCACTGACCGGACTCGAGCAGGTCGGCGTCCGAGCAGGTGTCGCAGCCGTTGGCCTCGATCCACTGCGCGTCGGGCGCGACACCGATCTGGTTGCCCTGGCCGTCGTCGCCCATCATGGTGCCCATGGTGTGCGTGCCGTGCCCGTTCACGTCGCACGGGTTGCCGGAGCCGCACCGCCCGGAGGAGTCGAAGGCGTTGTAGTCGTTGACGATTGTCCCGTCAGGCTGCCGACCGCGGTAACCGTCAGCGAGTGCCGGGTGGTCGAACTGGACGCCGGTGTCGACACTCGACACGACGATGCCCTCGCCCGTGAAGCCCTGGGCCCAGACCTCAGGGGCGTTGATGAAGTCGAGGCCCCACTCGACCGTGGCCGGGGCGTTTGCCGGCGCCTTCTCGCGCTTGACCGGTTCGACGAGGTCGAACTTCGTGATCTCGGTGATCTGGCTGACCTCGGGCTGCGCGGCGAGCTCCTTGGCGAGCTCCAGCGTGCCGTCCTCGACGAGGATGCGGTTGCTGATCCAGAAGCTCTCGTAGTCGGCGTTGTTCGCCTCGAGCTGCTGGATCACGTCGGCCTGCGACGTCTTGGCCGTGCTGGTGAGCGCGTCGTAGACGTACTGGCCGCGCTTGCCCCAGTCGGCGTTGTTCGGCGCCGCGTCGAGGTTGGCCTTCGCCGACAGCTTTACCCAGAAGTCCGCGGAGTCGTGCGCGGTCAGCGTCTTCTCGACGGCCGAGGTGAGCTTGTCGGCCGAGTTGGCTGACGGTGCTGTGGTCGCTGGCGCTGCGAACGCGGCGTGTCCTGCGCCCGCCATCACCGTCGCGAGAATCGCGAAAGCCGCTGTTGCGGCTGACGCGCGTCTCGCATGCCTGGTTCGTGTGTGCACGGAACCTCCATGTACTAGCGCGCCGCAGAGACAGGACGCGCACGATCCCCACGGTCGTGGGCTATAGACCAACATGGATGATGCGGCGCAGGTGGGTCTACCCGGCGGCATGGGCAACTCGGGAGCGCTCCGGTCAACTCGTGGCTAACTGATGATCAGCGCGTCATAACCGTGCGGTGTTTCCGGGTCCTCGCCCCAACCCCGCGAGATGGCGGGTTCTCCGACATCGCATGACTCCGACAGGGGCGACCGATGAGTAAGTCATGAGGCTGCACGCACCGCACGTGTCGGCTCCGGCCGTTGGATGCTCGGAAGCGGACCGCCGGCAGGGAAGGACCACGTGGCCCGAACGATCGAACCGCTAGTACCTGGCAGCAGCGGACAGCCGCGCCGGTGCGCTGGGCGTAGTGCCCATGGGACTCGCCATCGTACCGGGGTCCAGCACCGCGAGTGCCGGCCTGCAGTCGACGGAGACCTGGGTGGTGCAGATGGCACTCGGCCCGGTCGTGGCCTACGAGGGCGGAGTTGCCGGCCTTGCCGCGCCGAGCCCGCCCCCGGGCACAAGGTCGACCCGCGGTCGGCCGGGTCGTGTCGTACGCCGACCACCAGGAGGCCCGGCACGCCGCCGCCCTCAGCCGAGTCGGCGGCGGCAGGAAGCTCTACGACTTCAGTTACTCCTTTGACGGTTCGCCGCTCGGCTGACCGCCGATCAAGGAGAGTGTTCTCGACCCCGGCGGCCGGGCGGTGTTGTCGACGGCAGACGACCATCTCGTGGCTTTCACGTCGCTGCTTCCGACCGACTCAGGATGGATTCTGTCACGCCATGGGCATCACCGAATCCGGCTGGGTCACGGGTATCGGCCTCTTAGAACCCGACGGTGTCGCGCCAGGAGGGGTTCCTCGTCGGCGAGTCGCCTGATCAGATCGGCGAGGTTACTGTTCCGGCGGGCTGCCGTGTCGCTGCTGGTCGACGCCACACCAGCATCATGAGCCCCTACACCTCACCCGGAACCGACGGGAAATTTCTGCCTAACTTCGCCACGTTCCTGACGATAATTGTCAACCCTGTCGACTGTTAGTGACAATTTGCCCACGCGCTGTACTTGATAGTCCGTTCACATAGTTCATAGTGTCCTTTCGGGTAACCAACGTGGTCCGCGCGGCGCCCAGAGGGCTTTGGGGGTCGTTCCGGTCCTACCAGCGTCTGCTCCTGTTCCATATCGGATCGGCGACGCAGGCGGAACGCAGGAGGCCGCAGGTAAGGAGAAAGATGACTCTCGCTCCGAGAGAAGAGTCCATCGGCGATGTCCGGATGGAACCTCCACCGCGAGCCGACGGCGCAGCCTTGATCATCGCGATCGCCTCCTCGACGGCGGAGAGAGTACGCCTGGCGTCGCTGGTGACCGACCATGCTCCGGTGCTGCTGGTCTCGTCGCCGGAGGAGCTCCGGTCGCTACTTGTCGACAGCGCCCCGCCCGCCGAAGCCCCGTCAGTCCATCCACGCGTCGTCGAGCCGCGCCCGCACGCCCTCATGGGAACGGCTGATGTCGTCCCGGAGGTCGACTCGGACAGGCGGGTGGCAACCTGTTCCGGGCGCACCGTACCCCTGTCGCCCCTCGAGCACGACCTGCTTCGGTACCTTCTGCTGGCCCAACTCGGCCGCATCTGCACCTTCGAGTCGCTGCACCGCGCGGTCTGGGGCAACGACCACCTCGGCGGCCGGGGCGACGTGTGGTCGGTGGTGAAGCGACTCCGCCGCAAGCTCGACGAATTGGACTGCCCGCTGCGGATCCAGGCGGTGCGCGGCGTCGGCCTGCGTCTTGTCGACCCCGGCGCGGTGCTGTCAACGAACGCCGAAGAAGCGCGAGAGAGTCGAGACCAGATCTGGGAGTGATGCGCCTTCCGGGTCCATGGCGGTCCCACGCCTCGCCGCACCGAAGCCCTTCTACCTGCTCGGCCCTTAAACAAGCCACGACTTCAACGTCGAGTTCGCGATCACCCCCATTGAGGCGTTCACCTGCACGGCGGATCGAGATCGAGCTGCAGGCATCATCGGGAGATGTCCTCCGCCAAGATCAGCTAGACGTTCATCTGCCGGGGTGGCGTGGTCTCGCCGGCGCCCTTGGCATGCAGGGCGGCGGCGACCGCCGCCGCCAGCGAGCCCGTCTCGCGCAGCGCGCGCTCCTGCAGTTCCGGCTGCCGTCGATGATGGACTGACGCAGGCGAACCAGGTCGAGGCGGTCGGCGAAGATCTCGTCCGCGACCCGGTGAAAGGCGGCGCTAACCGCCTCGAAGGGGGCGGCGTGCATCTCGGCGACCGCAAAGGGTTCAGTCGCGGACGCGTCGAGTGTCGATCCTGGGCTGATGCCGCTGGGGGCGAAGTCCTGGCGGCCCGCCAGTTCGCAAGGCAGCGGCCGAAGAGGGGCTCTCAGCGCGCGGGTGAGGAACGTGCCCCGATGACGCCGGGCTTAGCGGCGTCTTAAGCGCCCGGACAAGCCGGGTGCCCGTTCGTGCAAATGGCGCAACATGAATGCGATTCGCATAACCTCCCTACCTGCACGACTTCATCGTCGAACGCTGGTACTACTGGACTTGGTGCGCTCCCACGAGGATCCGACGGGTTCAGCTCCACGCAGTCGGCGTAACGTCCACGCCTCCTGTTTCGCCTAACTTCACGAGTCGTCATGCCCCTTGACGTAGACGCCTCGACCAGGCTCTCCATATACGACGCTTTTGGCGTGCAGCACCAGAAGCGCACGCTGCACGGTTGCGATGGAGACGCTGTAGAGCTGTGACAACTGGCTATAGGAAGGAATCTTGGACGCGGGTGGGTACTCGCCGGTGGCGATGCGGGCGGCGATGTCGTCCGCGATTTGGCGGTAGGTCATTCGTCGGGGCATGTCACTCCTGAGTTGGCGCCCCGATGAGATCACGGGCACTAGCTCCACTCAACCTCCGGCTAACCCAGTGAACTATGTGCATGTTCGGGTAGGCGGCGAGCGGTGGTCTTTGTGAACCTGGGTTGGCACCGAGGGGCACGGACCCTGTCGGCCGTGGGTCGGGCCAGCTCCGGCTTTCGTCCCCCGGTTCGGCAGTCGGAGAGCCCGCTCGCCGCGACGCGATGAGCCACGGTTCCCGGCCTACGCCCACACGAGTGGGCTTCGGTTCAGGCATGACCTGCTGGCGTCGGCTGCGGGACTGGAACCATGCCGGCATGCGGCACGTTAGCGCCCGTACGTGCCCGGGGACCATCTCCAGATCGAATCCGCACCAGCGGCGTGCGATCTACGTGCGATAGGCGGTGGCCAGGCAGGAGGCACGCCAGTCTGGGCGCGTCCTAGCAGGCGTCGGCCACGACCAGGACCCCCAGTCACCGGCCCACCACTGCCCGGCCCTGATCAGCCGTCCCACGATGTCTCGCAGCTGCCCAGGTGACCGTGGCTGCGTGGTCACCCGGCGCCAGCCGCACCGCGTTCAACGGCACGGTCCATGAACTTCGGCCCGAATCCAGGGCCACGACCACCAAACAGGCGCCAGCCCGAGATCATGATCGTCTGATCCTTGCCGCGACCGCAGGTGTGACACAGGATCTGCTGCGGCGAAGTGTTCGCGAACGGCCGCAACCAGCAGGTGATCGCGGCGGCCAAAAGGCCACGTCCATCAGCCGTGCGCGGCAACGGCACCGCCGCGACGCAGGTACGCAACCGATCGATGTCCAGGCACCCGCAGGGCGACGGCGTCATACAACGCCCCGCCACCCCCGGCGGTGTCAGCGCTGCGTGCGGTCGTCGATCTCGGTGTCGGACTCGCCGGGCCGGGCGCCGATCGCCTCCTCGGCGGCCCGACCGCCGGTGCTCTCGTCACCCAGGTCCAGACTGCTGTGCGGCAGGCCCGACAGCCCGGCCGGGTCCTGGTCTTCACCCTGCACGCCCCGCGCATCCTGGGCGCGGTCGTCGATCACCGACTCGCCCCGCCGGGCACCGATCGCCTCCTCGGCGGCCCGACCGCCGGTGCTCTCGTCACCCAGGTCCAGACTGCTGCGGGGCAGGCCGGACAACCGGGCCGGGTCCTGCGTCGGCTGGTCGACGGCGGCGGCCGTCTGCGCGCCCGACCCGCCGGCCGACTCCCGGCGTCCGACGCCCTCGCCGCCGTACCTGCCCGACGCACCGCCCTGCTCGGCCACGTTGGTGTCGGCCGGCCCACCGTCCGGCTCGGCCAGTCCGGCCCGCCGCAACATCTCGACCAGCTCGTCGTGCGGCATCCCGTCCGTGTCCGGCATCCCCGCAGCGCGCGCAATCGACCGCAGGGTCTTGAGGTCCTGATCCGCGAAGGTTTCGGCCATGCGGCTGGCTTCCCTCGTGCCGGGGACGGAAACCCCGGATCAGGCCCGCGCCGCCGATGTCACTCCTCGTCCTGTTTTTCCATCCCGCCGGTGGCCTGGTAGTGCCAGCCGTCGCCGGCCGGGCGATCCTTGCGGTACTGCACGTACCAGGTGCCGTCGCGCGTCTCGTGGGTGAAATCCACGAGGTCGCCGGGCCCGTCGGGCAGCTCGCGCTGCACACCGTCGAGCGGCCCGCCGTGCAGATGCGCCAGTGAAGCCTCCATGCCCAGCGGGCTACCCGTGCGGCCGCCGGCCATGCCCTATACGGCGCGGTTTCGCCCACGCCAGCGCGATGGGGCCGCCGGAACCCAGCCTTCGACAGTCCCGCGGGGTTGGGTCGCCCGGTCGAAAGCCGCAAGGCTCAGACAGACACCCAGGATCTCGAAAGGGGTTGCTGAGGTATGCATTCCACCTCTCGAGCGGTTCTTCCCGTCCACCCGGATGTGCTCGGCATGCGGCCGCATCAGCGGGAAGATGACGCTCAACGTCCGGTCGTGGGACTGTCCCTGTGGAGCAGCCCACGACCGGGACGTCAACGCCGCCATTAACGTGTTGGCCGCCGGACAGGCGGACAACTCAAACGACCGTGGAGCGCACGTAAGACCGGCATCCGTGCCGGCAGCGCGCAGAGAAGCGGTAACCCACCCGGACGCCGCGTGTTCCACGCGCAGCGTGGAGGGAATTTCCGTCCTTTAGGGCGGAGAGGATGTCAAGATCGTGCCGCCTCGACGAAGGCGAGTTGGAACGGTGCCCGCAGCGCGCTCGTCGCCATCCAGCCTGCCGACGTGGTCGGGGCGTAGCACCAACGCACCCAGGTTTGCTCCCTGTGGCGGGGCGTAAGGACTGTTGAGCGCTCGCCCTTCCCTCACAGGCGCAGATGGGTTCGGTTTGGGACTGGGGAGCCGGCGTCCTGGCGGACGAAGGTTCGTGGTGTGGGGGTGGGACGGCGAGTGGGTTCGCTGGGCAGAAATGCGCGCGGTGAGTAACGGCCCGTCGACGGTGCCGGAGTCGAGCGGGGCACCGATATACGCGGCGACGATCTCCAGGGCCGGAGCCAGCCGTGAGCGCTGCGGAGGGAACGCGGCGAGTCGGTCGTGCAGCAAGTCCCACCAAGGGCGAGGCGGCTGGGGTTTCGTGTAGGGCATGCCGGGGTCAAACCGCTCGACGCATTGCTTGTCACGCCAATGGGCGAAGATGTTCATGCCGTCCCCGCCACGCAGGATGCTGAGGGTCTCAGTGCCCTCCGACAGGGCGGAACATGTGGCCGGCAAGGCGCCCGTGACGCTCTCCTCCTCGAGACAGAACGACCAACTCCGCAAGCTGCCGACGCGCAGCACCGCTTCCTCTTGCGGGCTTTCGCCGTACATCGAGCTGGCATGGTGGTAGTCGAGAAGGCGCGCCGCTCGTGGGTCGGCACCGTATCGCGCGAGCGCATCCTCTGGGGTCAGGCCCTGGGTGAAGGTCACACACCACATGACCCGGCCTGGGTCCTCGGCCCATGCCCACTGTCCCGCTGAGGACTCACTCACCTGCGTCTCCTCTTCCGTCGCCCATCACCGCAGGATGGGGGCCGAGGGATTCTCGAGCCCTCAACCCACCTCGTGAGACCCGGCTGCTTGTTCTGCTGCCGACTGAGTGGTGAACCGTATCGGTGGTTTGCCGCGCTCGGCACTTCGCGCCGTGACGGCCCGTTGGCGGCTCGGTTCGGACTGCCTCACGCCTGCGGCGACTTGGCGTGTGCACGTGTAAGCCCCGGACTGATCGCAGGCCACTGGCGAGCCCAGCGGCCAGCGCGTCGACCCGTTCGGCCGGGATCGCCATACCCTGCTTTGATGTCGATCATGGGAGAAGAACGCATTGCCGCCGTAGCCAAGATTCGGCGCGCGCGGGTGTCGGTAGCGCTCGCAGTCGTCGCCACGGTGATCGCCGGGCTCGGTGGCTATCGGATCGGGTTGTCGCGTGAGCGGCATTCGGCGACCGCAGTGGTGTTGACGGGGACTGTCACGTGGTCGAACGAGGAGACGCGACTGATCGCGTTCGAGACGGACGGCGCCGTCCGCAAACCCAACGAGGGGGACACGATCTACTCCGTGCTTACCGACAATTGGCAGGACGCCGCGGGGACGTTTCGCTCGGATGGCACCTATCCGACCTGTCTAGCCCGGGAGGGCGACGATCCAGTTTCTATGGATCATCACCGCGCCGAGTTGACCGTCATCGACTGGGACACTGGCGGCGCCCAGTGGATGCACGTTGCGGTTCGAGTCCGCTGCATGGACTGACGCCCCTTCCCAGCAGTCCGTGAGGCGCCGACATCGGCGAGCTGCAGCGGCTCGCCAGTGGGGCCGCACCGTACGGGCAATCCAGCGCGGACTGACAAGGGGGCCCGATGCGCTTCGCCGTGCAGGGCATGATGCCGCCCGCCACCGTGCCGCTGACACGGCACATCAGCATCCAGCATTCCGCGTCCGACCGGGCACTCCGGGTTCGGTTCGCCGTGGTGCAGGGCCAGCAGCGGCTCCGGTGAGACGGCCAGCCAGACGTCCAGCAACGTGATCTCCGTCGCCGACCGCGCGAGGGAGTAGCCGGCGCCGTTGCCGCGGCGTGCCCGCACCAGGCCGGCCCGCTGCAGGTCACCGAGGCTGCGTCGGACGATGACCGCGTTCGTGTTGACGCTGGCGGCCACCTCCTCGGAGGTGAGCACCTCACGACCGCGCCGCCTGGCCAGTTCCATCCAGGCCAGGGCATGAGCCGCGATCGTCACCCTGCTGTTGGCCGCCAACCCCGGCAGTCTCGCCGACCCGTGTGGCAAAAGCAACCATCACTGTTACGTTCGGCGGCCGTCGCGCGCCAAGCCCGGGTGTCCGTGGCGTCGAGCAGCGGTAACGGGTTCGCGCCCCTTGACATCCGGAGAAGATCATCGGAGCCTGTGCGGACTGAGACAACGTTGTCAACGGGGGAGCGAGGCCATCCCATGTCCGATTTCGCGTTGAGCCGCAGGCGGCTCCTCATCCTTGCAGGTGCCATCGGCAGCGGCCTCGCCATCGCCTCGCCCGCCGGCAGCGCCCAGGCCGCGCCGCTCGCGCCCACGTCGCCGGTCGCGGCCACCGACCCGGTCGCCGCCACCTACCACGCACTGCTGCTCGCCCACACGCGATGGTCGGAGCAGCAGTGGGATCCGGCGCTCAACGCCTACCGTCTCGCGGACTTCCGCTTCGCAGTCGTCCTCGGCAACGCGGTCCTGCTCACCGCGCCCGGATACGACGCGGCAGCCGCTGGCGTCGACCGGGACACCCTGCACAGCCGCACCGTCGCCACCATCCGACGGTACGCGGCCACCAACCGCCTCGCCGGCGGCACCGAGTGGGGCCAGCGACTCTTCTGGGACAGCACCTTCGAGCTCTACTTCATCCTGGCCGCCCGGCTGCTCTGGGCCGACCTGGACGAGGCGACCCGCACCAACATCGACCGCATCGCCCGCGGACAGGCCGCGTACGCCTCCGACCTGGGCACGGGTGACGACCCGCTCAGTGGCGACTGGACGCCGAACGGCCTGACCGGTGGCTGGATCGGTGACACCAAGCTCGAAGAGATGGGCGTCTACGCCCAGGCGATCGCGCCCGGCCTGGCCTGGGCGGCGGACGACGACCGCGCCGCCGGGTGGCGCGAGCGGTTCCTCACGTGGACGATCAACGCGACCGGACTTCCCCCCGCCGACCGCGCCAGCCACGCCGTCGTCGACGGGCGGACGGTCGCGCAGTGGAACACCGCCCACAACATCCACGACTCCTTCCTGGTCGAGAACCACGGCTCCTTCGGGCCGCACTACCAGGAAGAGCTCTGGCGTACGGCGGGCCGCACCGCAGCGCACTTCCTGACCGCCGGCCAACCACTCCCCGAGGCGCTCACCCGGCAACCCAACGGCGCTGAGCTGTGGCGGACCATGCGACTGATGGCCAGCGACGCCGGCGAACCGTTCATGCCGATGGTCGCGGACCGCTACCACCTGTACGGCCGCGACGTCCTGCCGCTGGCCTTCCTCGCGCAGGTCCAGGGTGACCGGCACGCGGCCCGGGCCGAGGCGGACCTGGCCGACCGGCTCATGCCCTACCTGAACTACCCGCCCGAGGACCGACTTACCAAGTTCAGCGGCGAACCGAAGTACGAGCCGGAGGCGCGGGCCGAGGTAGCGATCAGTTATCTCTTCCACGCCTGGCGGGCCGCCAACGGCGGTGTCGTCCAGCCGGTCGACAGCACCACGTTCTTCACCGCGGCCGCCGGCACGAGGGACTTTGGGGAGCAGGCCGGCCTGACCGCCCAGCAGACCGCGACCGCCTTCGCCGCGGCGGTCAGCAAGACCGGCTTCGTGTCGTTCCTGTGGGCCCCCGCCCACGACAACTGGCTGTTCGACACGCGGGCCGCGTCGCTGCTGCCGAGGCAGTCCGCGCCCGTCCTCGGCCGCACCTCCGCCGCGTACACCGTGGCGCGCGACGGTGTCGACGCCACCGCCACCGTCCTGCGGGTCGCCGGCGGCACCGCCGGATACGCCACGCTCCCCACCGGCACGGTCGTGTACGCCACCACCGGCATCGCGGAAGACGAGGGCGTCCTCACGCTGTTCAACCTGGACATGCCCGGCGTACCCGGGCTCACCGGCACCCGCACCTTCACCGGCGAGCAGGGGTCCGTCACCCTGGCCGGACAATCGGGCCTCGGCGACGGCGGGAGCGACCAGGTCAGCCTCCCGCCCCGGTCAGCCCGGTGGGTGCGGATGCTCGGCCAGGCCTCCGCCACCCAGTACGGCTACTCGCTGTTCGCGCTCGCCGTGCTCGACGCCCGCGGCGTAGACCTCGCCACCGGCCGACCCACCACCGCCTCGTCGGCCGACCCGGCCTACCCCGCACGAAACGCCACCGACGGCAACACCGGAACCCGCTGGGCGGTGGCTCGCGAGGAGCGCGCCCGCCCGGACAGTTGGCTCGCCGTCGACCTCGGCGCGCCGACGGACATCAGCGGCGTACGCCTGGACTGGGAGGCCGCCTACGGCACCCGGTACGTCATCCAGACCTCGCTCGACGGCGTCACCTGGAGCGACGCGGCAGTGGTGCCGGACCGCCCGACCATCGCCGGCTCCTGGCTGGACGTCGACGGGCGTGCCGGCCTGGTGGTCCACAACGGCCAAAACCCGATCACTGTGACCGGCACCACCGTCACCCTCTCCAGCGGACCGGCCGCCGGCAGCACCCGGCTGATCGTCGAGGGGTACGCGGACGCGAACCACTCGGCCCTGGCCGCGACGGCGTCCCGTGCACTGCCGAGCGGCGGGCCGGAGGCGTTGCGGGTCAGCGACGCGGACGGATACCTCAGCGTGTTCAACCTGTCCGACGAGGACATCACGACGGCCACCGTCACGCTCCCGCAGCCCACGACGCCGCGCCTGTACCGCGGGAGCCAGGTCACCGGATCCGACACCACCGACTACCAGGTCAACCTCGCCGCCGCCACCGCACGCGTCGAGCCACCCCGGTTCACCGCGACCCCGGTAGCGCCCGCGAGGGCGGTCCCCGCCGGCACCCGGTTCGACGTCACCGACTCCCACCACCTCACGATCACCGCACCCGCCGGCGACATCGTGTCGGTACAGGTGGAGTGCGCCGCCAGCGGTGCCACCCGTCGGGTGACCGTACCCGCTGGTCGTAGCCGCGACGTCGAGTTCGCCGGTGCGCCGGTGACGCCGACCAGCGACCTCGCCCGGTCCCGGACGACCTACCCGACGTCGCCGCTGCCGGCCGGCATGACCGACCCGTCGGCGGCCGTCGACGGCGACCCGGGTACCTCCTGGGAGCCCGGTCCGACCGGCCGGATGGTGATCGACCTCGGAACGCGCCAGGATCTCGCCTCGCTCCACCTGACCTGGACCCCCGGTCGGCGCCGGCCGGTCACCGTGGCGGTCTCCGCCGACGGCCTCGACTACGTCGAGGTCGCCTCCGTCGCGCGTCCGCGCCCGGAATCCGACATCGCCGTCCGGACCTCCGGGCGCTACGTGGCGATCGCGGTCGCCGACTGGCGGCACGGCGACGCGCGGCTGACCCACGTGGAGGTCTTCCCGGCCTGATCCGTCACCTCCACTCAGCGCGGCACTCATCCAGGAGGCGGCCGATGCCCTGGCCGCAGAGGCCTGACCATGGGCGCGCCTCAACCAGCTCGCTGACGACCGTGGTTGCCTCGAGCGTCCGCGCACGCTTGTCGGCCAGGTAGAGTCCACCACCCACTACGCGTTGCGCTGCGAACGCTGCCGGATGTCGGTGGTGACGCTGACGGTGGACCCATCGGCGCGCCGGACGACAGGAACGCCTCACCCACAAACGATGTTGGTCGCGCTCTTCTACCGCCGCCCGCACGCCCGGCAGCCGCTGCCGCCCGACTCTTCCGACGAGAGGACACTGAATGGCCTATGTCTGGGCGGATCGACCGGCTTGGCCGTGTCATCGCGCAGTCCCAACGAACCGGCCAAGCTCGCCTCAGCGCAGCCTGATCGATGGCGTCAGGGACCCGCGACGGACCTTCGCGCGGGTGATCAGCACAGTGGCTGCTGCCGCCGAGATCCACACGGTCAGCCGCACCGGCTGAGCCATCAGGCTGTCTGACGGCGGAGGCAGTACCATCATCTGCAGTGCGGCGCCGGCAGGCGCCAGTAGGGCGGCCAGTGTCCCGGCCGGACCGGGCCGCCGGATTAACGCGCCGGCAACCCCGAGGGCAGGGCCGAGCAACACGCTGCCGAGAAGCCAGTACCGCGTCGCCATGCCCCACCATGCGCCGCCGTCGAAGAGCACGTCCATGCCGTAGTAGGCGGTGGTGGCGAACACCAACGTGAGGCCGCCGCCTGCCGCCCCGCGCAGCAACCCCGTAGCGGGGCGTGGGTGCCGGCTCACCAGCCAGCCCAATAGCACAGCCGTCGCGGCCCACGCCCATCCAGCGTCGAGAACCAGGCTGGTGAACTCCGCGGCCTGCGACCAGCCGCCACGATCGGCGCGCGCGGTGCCGACTTCGCCAAGCCAGACCGGAACATGGTTCACCACCGAGTCGAGGGCACCCAAAGCCGTCCCTACGATCGGTCCAGACGCCACCCACCGCGAGTGACCATGCCCCCGCACCATGGCAATCATTGTGCTCGACCCGCACATGAGCGACCGGCCCGAGGTCGACGGCCGGAACAAGACGAGCACCTGACGCTCCCGCCGGGCTCATCTATCACCACGCCCGATCGCGTCGCTGTCGAATCCGCATCGAGAATCCGCCCTTTGCAGCCCCGCCCATGAACCGCCCGAGATCTAGGATGGCCTCGATGACCATTCCCGAAACGCAACCCGACGACGTCCCGACCGACCGAGCCCGGGTCGAAGACGCCCTTCGGCTGCTCTCCCGCGTGCCTCTCGGACTTGAGGTCGCCGTCAAGCGGCTCAGCCGTGGCAGCGGTGTCTACGCCTGGTGGGCTGGTCCTTCGATCTTTCCCGACCTCCCCGGGCCGCCGAATGAAAGCGACCCGTCGCTACGGCTGCTGTATCTCGGACGGGCGACCAGCCTGCGTGGCCGGATCCTGCGTAACCATCTGAGGCGTTCGGGCAGCTCGACTCTGCGCCGTACATTGGCCGGGCTCCTTGTTTCCGAGGGTTACCGGACAACCTGGACCGATCGTGTTGTCCTGGTCTCTGCGGATGAGGCGCGGCTGACCGCGTGGATGTACGCGCACCTGCGCTTGACCTGGGCAGAGGACGCGGAGCCGGCGACTATCGAGGCTGAACTTGTCCGGCGTGTGCACCCGCCGCTCAACGTGCACGGCGTTGACCCCGAGCACATCCAGGCAGCCGTGGTCGCAGCCAAGAACTCATACAACGCCAGCAGCCGCCCGGTCGAGCAATCGCGAACGCCGTAACCGCTTACCCGGCACGCGTACGGGTTCCCCATGGGCGCTCATGCCGCAGAGCGCCCGCTGGCCAAGGCGCAGCGGTCGCGGAGTGCGACGGCGGCCTCGCCCGTCGGCGCTCGCTCGTGCCGACGTCAGTGCTGAACTGCGGAAGTGGAGACGGGCCGGTGTGAGGCCATCAAACGTCGGTAACCGCGCTCATCTGTTTCAAGTGTTCAGCGTTCCGCCGGCGGATCTTGATGTTGTCGACGTCGGTCGACACCGACTTCAGGTCGCAGTAGTCGGCACCAAGTCCCCGGACAGCGGCCGCAGCGAGCGCCTCCGCCTTGCCGATTACGACTGCTTCCCTGGCGCTCGCCGTCGCAGGACGGAATCTGGCGTCAAACACGGCCTAGCCATGACGGCAGGCTAACCCGACTCGCCGGGCTGCCGGCGCGCCGGCAGCCCGGCGGACCGCTGCGATCTGCATGTTGGAAGCCCGGCACAGTTAGGGGGCGGTGGTTATGGTCGTGGCGTTGCCGGTGGCGGGAGTGACGCGGACCTCGGTGGCGTTGGCCGGGAGCAGAGCGGCGTCTCGCCCGGCGTCGTGCCATTTCCCGGCGCCGATTCGATAGTCGAGCGCCGCGCCCTCGGCGGCGACCAGGACCCCCTGCTGGTCCGGCAGCCGCAGCCGCACCGGCAGCGGCGCTTTCCTGTCCGCGAACCCGCCGGCCGCGACCGTGAAGGGGGCGTCGCCCCGGGCGAGCATCACGATCACACGGGGCGGGTCGTCGTCGTACTGAATGGTCTGGAGCAGCAGGCGTCGGCCGTCCGGGGTGGCACCTCGGATGTACAGGAGCGGGGACCCGTCGTGGGTGTGGACGCCGCCCGCGTCGTAGTAGGCGTCGAGCGCTGGCACCTCAGGGACGTCCTTGTCGCCCCACACCGCCTCCGCACCGGGCAGCGTGTGGCTGAGGATCGGTTGCGGCGGCAGGTCCCCGCCGTTCGGTTGCAGAATGTCCGTGGCGTTGGTGATGTGGACCTGGTTCGCCATGCTGACGGGTGTCCTGGCGAGCGCGACCGTGATCTTGGTGCGCTGCGGTGGCACCTGGAGTACGGCGGCGCCGTCCCGGAACGCGACCGGCTCGAATGTGCGGTCGATCCTGCCGTCGGCCGTGTACCGCAATTCCGGTGAGAATTCCACCGGCGCTCCTGCGTCCAGCACGAGCAGCACGTTCCGCTCGGGTCCCAGCAGCGCTGCCTGCGAGTTGCCGTGCGTGCCGGCGTCGGTAACCGTCTCCCCGGTCATGACACGTGGCCCGTCGGCGGTGGGCTCGACGAACGCTGCCACCGCGACCATGCGGTCGCCCTGAGGCTCACTCACGACGCGATCGGCGGCGGTGCCTTGGGCAACGTAGGCGGCGGGCCCGACCGGTGTCCTGCCCGCCCAGACCACGTGCGGTTCGCCGCGCAGGCCTTCGTCCAGCGCGTTCTCTTCGAGGTGGCGCCGCCAGGTCTCGACTACCTGTCGCAGATACCCCGTGTCGCCAGCCAGGTCTCCATGCGTCGGTTGGGCGAGCAGCGGCGAGGCGACCTCCCCCCGATCCCTGGCGCCCGAGAATTCGAGCGCACCCACCACAGGCGCGACCACGAGAACCGCGACAGCGGTGGCCAGGACGGCCCGGCGGCGCACGACCCGGCGCCGCCCGCCTCGGCGCACCTCGTCGAGGAAACCTGGAGGGCCGGCCAGATGATCCGTCGCGCGTCGCAGGATGGCGCGCACGTCATTGTCTTGCATCGTCATCGCGAACTCCCGGGAGTGTTGGCGAAGGACATGACGAGATCGGATCCGGAGAACGCCTCCCGCAGGCGAGCCAGCCCTCGCGATGCCTGGCTCTTGACCGCACCTTCCGAACACGCGAGCGCGGTGGCGACGTCGGCGACGGACAGATCCTCCAGGTAACGAAGGACGACGGCGGCACGCTGCCGAGGCGGCAGCGTCAGCAGCGCCGCAATGACCGCCTCGCGGAGCGCAACGTCATCGGCGTGGTCCTGTTCAACGCGGTCCACGTCACGCAGCGCCTGCTCAGGCCGCCGGGAGCGCCGGCGCCACCGGTTGGCGGCCCGGTTCACCAACGCGCGCCGGGCGTAGCCCTCCGGCGTGGTCTGCACGTGACGCCAGCGCACGTACAACTGCTCCAACACCTCCTGAAGCAGGTCTTCCGCTGCGTGCTGATCACCCGTCAGCAGATAGGCAACCCGCAGGAGGGACACCGAACGTGCACGGACGAAATCGTCGAACTCCGTGCCACGCGAGTCTCGCATCTGCCCTCCCAGCCCCCGTCGGATAGCAAGACACCGCACCGGGCCCGACGGTTTACCGATCCCCGACAGAACTTCGTGCTGTCCGGCCGGCTCGTCCGCCGCCGCGCCTGAGCCCAGGCGACCGCGTGCCGGTCCACCACCCCCGAATGTGGTGGACCGGCCGCGTGTTAAGGGCGGCTCAGGAGAGCCTGGTCCAGGAGCGGTCGACGCCGGAACCGGTGCCGAGGAAGATACCCGTCGGGTAGCTCAAGACGATCGTGTCGTCCGAGAGCACCTTCACAATGAAGGCCTCACCACCGTCTCGCTGCGTCCCACCAAGGGCAGGCTCGTCGACGTACCGCCCGCCGACCCAGTAACCGCCGCCGCCGTAGACGGCGGTCACCGCGAGCACCCCGTCGTTCGCGGCAACGGCCGCGAAGGTGTCGTCGGGCAGGCCGGGCTGCTCCTGCCAGCGGTCGTCCCTCAACGCCCACACCCGTCTCGGGCTCGCCGAGCTGGTCCCACTTACCGGATTCATACTGACCAGCCAGACATCGGTGCCGTCGGGGGAAACCAGCAGGCCCGCGGCGCCCGCCACCGTCGGCAGTTTCCGCCAGGTGACCGCACCGTCGTCGCTGACCGCGACGGTCATCCGGTCGCCGTTGCGGACCGCCACCCACAGCCGGTTGTCGCCACCCTCGACGAGCGACTTGTCGGCGTTCGCCACCAGGTCGACGGGCGGTTGCGCCGGGACTGCCGCCCCGTCGACCCGGACGAGCCGCTGACGGGCGCACGGGATGTGCGACGACAATCGGTCGTCGTCCGGGCAGCGCAACAGGTAGCCACTGCGGGTCGCGACGGCCAGTCGGGTCACCCGCGGCGGGGCGTCGATCGGGTGTTCGGTGAAGGAGGCGCCGCCGTCCGTGGTGACCAGGTACCGGTCGCCGATGGCGACGGTGAGCTGCTGGTCGTCCACGGGCAGCAGGAACAGGCTTCCCAACGTCGTCGTCGGCTCGTTCGCCACCGCCGGAAGCACCATCCGCCGCCACGTGACACCGCCGTCGGTCGTGCGCGCGAGGTCACGTCGGCAGTCGGTCGACCCGACGTCTTCGGGATCGCAGGTGTCGAAGAAGGCCCAGCCGTGCCGAGCATCGACGAACGTGAGCTGGCGAAGTTCGCCGCGGACCCCGGGCACAGTCACCGTCCGCTTCACGGGCCGATCGTCGGGCGGCGACGCGGTGGGGCTCGGTGTCGGGGTCGGCCGGTTGCCGTCAACGCCCCGCCCGGCCAGCGCGTACGCGCCACCGGGGCCGGCCAGCAACAGAGCGACCACGCCGGCCAGCAGGCCACGGCGGCGGACCCGGCGGTCCCGGACCCGGCGTCCCGCTGCCGCGAGGCCGGGCGGACGGAAGGTTGGCGCGGTCCGTCGCTCGAACTCGGCGAACACGTCGTCCAGGTCGGTCTCACGCACGGTGAACCTCCTGTTGATCGGTGAGGTGGCTGGCCAGCCCCGCTCGGCCGCGGCTGAGCCAGGACCGGACCGTGCCCGCGGGCGCGTCCAGCTGGTCGGCGATCTCGGCGACGCTGAGCTGGGCCAGGTGGTACAGGACGACGGCCTGGCGCTGGTTCGCGGGCAGGGCGGCCAACGCGGCGGTGAGTGCCACCCGTTCGGGTCCCGGGCCGGGCACGTGCTCCTCCCTCTGCCGGGCGAGGTGCCTGACGGCGGTGCGCACCCGGCGCAGCCGGCTGGTGGCCAGGTTCCAGGCGACCCGCCGTACCCAGGCGGCCGGGTCGTCGTACGTGCTGATGCGGTCCCACCGCTCCAGCACCCGGCAGAACGCCTCCTGGGTGAGGTCCTGCGCCTCGGCGTGGTCTCCCAGGTACGCGTAGAGCTGCACCGCCAGGCGGTGGAAGTGCGCTTCGTAGAAGCCGGTGAACTCCAGCGGCGGTGGTGCACCGGGTGCTCCCGGTCGGTGCCCTACGGTCATGTCGGTCCTCGGTGTCGGGCGGGTCTCGTCACTGTCACGCGCACGACGCCCCATCCGCTGCACCCGATCCCTGATCCCGAGCCGCCGAACTGCTCCTAGCGCAGGTCCTGGTGGAAGCGGCCGCGCGTTGTGGCTGCCATCGGCTGTCGGGGCTGGACAGTGCTGGAACCATGTGGTCATGCAGGGCGGGATGCATGCTGTGTCCGTTGCGCCGGCCGGGCCGACATGGCGGTGGTGGGGCGTGTTGCGGCTCGCCCTGGTCCTGTTGTGGCTGCTTACCGCAGTCCTCAGCTGGTGGGCGGCACCCCGGAAGCAGAGCTACGAGCGGGCGAGAGCGGACGTGGCCGCTGGCCACGTGACGGCATATCAGTGGGGCGGCAGCTGGGGCGACAGCGGCGGTCCTTCGCCGTGGTTCGATGCCTCCGAGCTACAGACATCCAACACGCTCGGTCCACTGTTCGCCTGGCGGACGCCCGATGGTCGGGTGTACTGGACCGACACCGACCGATTCGGCCAGGTCACCACCACCGGCGCCGTCGACCCGGCGCGCTACTCGGGGCCCGGTGCCGTCGGTATCGGGCAGGACCTGCGGACCGGCGACCTGGAGCGCAGAGCTGGCGTGGTCGATGCCTCCGGGGTCGCCGTCACCGCGATCGGCCTGGTTCTCGCCGCCGTCTTCCTCGGCGTGGTCGTCGCCGGCCCGGTCCCGGCCCTCGGCACTCGATGGTTCTGGTTCTGGCTGGTCTCCATCGCGCCGTACGGGCTCGGCATGCTTTTCTGGTTGTTCCGGGAACGCCCATGGTCGCGTCCACCGGCGCCGCCCGCCATACCCGGCGATCGGGAGCGGCGCGGCCGCGGGCTCCTCGGTCTCGGTCTCGGCATCCTCGCGACGATCCTGATGAGCTTTCTGCTGCTGGCGCTGAACGCAGCCCTCGGTGATCGGTGGGTGCCGCTGCCCGACGAGTAAAACATCGAATCCAGTTTGTGGGCGCAATCGTCGGCTCCTACCCTCGCCCGATGGTCGACGTCTCGATCTCGTCCGTACGGTCCGTGGACGTAGGAGAGATTCTCACCCTTCAACGTGCCGCGTACGTCGGCGGAGATGGCACGACGGCCCATCTCCTGAACCGGCACACCGCCCGCGCGCTCATGCCGCACCGAGCCCGTGGGCAGCCGGTGTACCTGTCGCTGCCGGTGGCGAGCCTCGCCGGCGCGAGCATTTGGCTCTGCCGATGTCAGGGCAGTTGATCGTGGTTCTGGCGAGCGGAGGCAAGGGCCGGATTGCGCGGAACATGTTTGCGTGAACGTCGAGTGGCGCGCGGTCACGTTCGGTGTGTGGGGTTCAGGCACGGCCGCGTACGAGTGGCAGCAAGACCTCATCGACGATTTCGATCAGTACCTCGTCGGGGACCGAGGGGATGCCGCGCATCGCGTACTCGGCTCGCAGCAGCATCATCGGCGTTGTCGCGACGCGCGGATGGGCGGCCGCCGGCGGCGCCTCGCCGCGTGCTACGGCGCGTTCGAGCATGGTCAGCCAGGCGCGGTCCATGGTGTCCGCGCCCGACCGTTCGCGCATGAGGGCGAGCAGCGCCGGGTCATCCGCCGCAGCCGCCAGCAGGGCGCGTAGGACCGCTCCGTGCGGCGAGGACCACGTCTCGTTCGCCCGCCGGAGCATTTCCAGGGCGTCGCCGCGCAGGGTGCCCGTATCGGGGTTCGGCATCACGGCGTCGGACAGGTGGCGGTACGCCGCGATGCCCAACGCCGCCCGATGCGGCCACCGGCGGTAGATGGCGTTCTTGTTGGTCCCGGCGCGGGCGGCGACCCGGTCCATGGTCAACCCCGCGTAGCCGGACTCGCGTAGTTCCTCCGCCGCCGCGTGCAGGATCGCCCGTTCCAGCTCCTCGCCCCGGCGCCTCGTGCTCATGTCTTGCAGGGTACTCGACGTACCCTATAGGGTACGTGACGTACCTTAATGGCGAGGGGCATCTATGCGCGTGTTCGGCATGAACTACGACACCGGCTTCGTCAGCGCCGGGTCCACCACCCACGAACCGTTCGACCCCGAGACCGTACGGCGCGACCTGCGCGTTATCCGTGACGAGCTGCACTGCGACGCGGTGCGCATCACCGGCGGTGTCCAGGACCGGCTGGAACTGGCCGCGCGATTCGGCGCAGAGGCTGGGCTCGAGGTGTGGTACTGCCCATTCACCAACGGCCTGGACCGCGACGGGCTCATGAGGTTCGTGCTCGACGGCGCCGAGCGGGCCGAGCGGCTGCGGCGCCGCGGCGCCTCGGTCGTGTACCTCACGGGCTCCGAGATCTCGATGTTTACCGACGGCTTCCTGCCCGGCCGTGACCTGGCAGAGCGCATGGCGCTGTTCACCGATCCGATGCGGATGCGGGAGGCTGTCCCGGCCGCCCGCGCGGCGGTACGCGACTTCCTCGCCGAGGTGGTGCCCGCGGTGCGGAAGCGGTTCGGCGGCCCCGTCGGCTACGCGTCGATCCCGCTGGAGGACGTCGACTGGGCGCTGTTCGACATCATCGCCAGCGATGCCGGTTACCGCGACGCGACCAACGCCGCAGCGTTCCCGCAAACCCTGGCGGCCGCGGTCGGACAGGGCAAGCCGTACGCGGCGACCGAGTTCGGTTGCTGCACATTCCGCGGCGCGGCCGACGTCGCGGGCGCGGCTGAACCGGTGACCTACGACGAGCGCGGCCGCGCCGCGAAGCTGACCGCACAGCTGGAGCGTGACGAGGAGGGCCAGGCCCGCTACCTCGTGGACCTGCTGCACGATTACGAGAACGGCGGGGTGGAGGCGGCGTTCGTATACACGTTCGCGAACCGGCACCTACCGACCACCGGCGACCCGGAGCACGACTACGACCTGGCCGCGCGCGGGATCGTGCGGGTACTGCCGGACGGCTCGTGGACGCCGAAGGCCGCGTTCCACGCCCTGGCCGAATACGGGCGCACGCGCACCCGGACCCTCGCGAAGTAGTCGCGCAACCTCGCCCTGCCCAACCGCTCAGCGCGACCGTGAGCAGGCCCAGGCGGGCGGTCATTCCTGGCGATTATCCCGCCAACGGAGGCCGCCGGCCTGTCGGACAGACACCGCACGAACTCGGCGGGGGACTGTTGAGGCCTGCCGTCGGTGCTCGGAGCCGCCCTCAAGGTCAAGCATCGGGTGTGTCAAAGCCGTCTTGTGGTGAACAGGGTGGTCCCGTGGATCGGGTCCACTTCCTTCCTCTCGGTCTCGGTGAACCCGACCTTGGCCAACACACGGCGAGAAGCGGTGTTCCAGTCCCAGACGGTGGCCCACAGACGTTCGTACCCGGACGATCTCGCCCAGTCCAGAACCGCCAACGCGGCCTCGGTTGCGTAGCCCTGGCGCCAGACTCGGCGTAGCAGCTCGAACGCCAGTTCCGGTTCCCCGTCCGATCCTCGCCCGCTGTCGACGAGCCCGCAGTAGCCGATGACGTCGTGAGCGGCCTTCCGCTCGACCGCCAGCAACCCGGTCGACCACAGCTGGTTGGTGCGGATCGAATCCTCGAGCTCCTCGAGCGTGGGGTGTCCATCCGCGTCGATTCGGCGGTGCGGCGGCACTCGCGGATCACGTTCGGCCCAGAGCTCACGCTGGACGACAGCCTCGGCTACCCGCCAAGGTCTGAGCAGCAGGCGCTCCGTGTCAAGTACAACCTCACGGCCCGGAGTTGCTTCAGCTGCCATGACCGCAATCCTTTCACTGGCGAACGCACGGTCATGCCGCTGTCCTCCCGTGCGCGGTGAGTAAGGCGTCACGCTCGGCGGTTGACTTTTTAGGGCAGGTAGCGCTCCTGAACCGGCGGTATGAGTGCGTACTCCGGGGGCAGCCGCGAACGCCGCCCCCACCTTTCCCGCAGTGCTTCGGTGGCTGAGCCGTGCGGATCAGTCGAGCCAGCAGATGACTGCGTCGCCCTCCTTGGCGGCTGCGGCGAAGAAGCTTCGGACGTCGGGCAGGTAGTGGGCTACCCAAGCCAGCTCGCCCGGTTTCTCCCAGGTCCCGGGGTAGACCTCGGCCCGGTTCAACTCCTGCGGGTCGACGCCGCGGATGAGGTCGTCTTCGGTGAGCGTGGCCAGTTGCGACGCCGCGGCCGCTACCTGGACCGGTGTCAGGTAGGAGGGTGGCCCGTAGCCCCAGTCGTCTTCGAGGTTTTCCAGGAAGTCGAACATCTCGTCGCTGTCGGGGTCGACGTCCGGCAGCTCCACGAAGCTCTCTGCTCCCAGCACCAGCGGAATCTCGAAGCCGAGGCGGTCGAGTAGGAAATCGAGACCGTTCCATGCCTTGTCGGTGGCGGTCCAGCGTTCGGACTCGTCGTCGCGCGCCGTCATGGCGATCTCGTGGGCCCAGCCGAGGTCGGTCTTGGCGCGTCCCAGTTCGTCCGGGGAAACGCGCAGCCAGTTGCCGTTCATGCTCACGGCGTCAGCCTAGATACCGACTACGACAGTCCCCGCGACCGCGGGAGACCCGGCGGCGACCTGTTCTGCTGCCGACTGAGTGGTGCACCGCAGCATTCACCTCGGCGGACGACAACTGAGACCGTGGTCAGGGCTGGACAGCTCCGATTCGAGCGCGGCCCTGCCGCCGCCCCCACACGTTGCCGGGCCGCCTTCGGTGAACGTCCGCACTGCCGATCAGCGGACGTTTTGTCCGCGTCTGATGCGCGATGGGCGCCTGATTGCCATCGGGTGTGGCAGCCGGTAGCGGCAACCCGCGCCCTACGGAGAGGTGGGACGTCTAGTCGCGCCGAACAGCAGTCACAGAAGATCTGACGGGATGACCGGCGGGCTCTGTGACGGCTCCTCTGCTGTCAGCGCCACGTGGTTGGATGCAGGCCGTTGATCAGGAGGGGAGATCATGACGCCCACAAGGTCGACCAGTCGATACACGAAGCCGCGGTGCGCCGCGAGATACGTGTGGATAGGTTCGGGGTGAGCCTCCGCCGTCCTGACCGCGTGGACAAGCGACTGAATGAGGACCGATCTGTGTGCGTGCGGTGTTGCCGGCGACGCGATCAGCATGGCGACGGTACCGATCCCCGCCGGCGCCTCACTCGAATCCCCGAAGATCCAGCCAATCGACCCCCGGCCGGCCGTGTCCGGATCAAGGAACGCCTTGAGGGCATCTTCGAGTGCGTCCGTCTTCGGAGTCCCGGCAGGCTGATCCACTCTTTGATCATCCATGCGGGCCTGGCCACCCTCAACATCGGGAAGCATCCGCTGGGCGCTGCGCTCAGGTGCTGCAGACAACGCGCTACACGGTGTCACCAAAACCCGATCGAGCCGGCGGGCGTCGGATCGGCATACTTCCTCGGTGCCTACCAGTACCCCGCCCGGCGCGTGTACCACGCTGGATGACGTGCTCTGCGTGCTGCGCCTGGCGGAGCGCGCGGGGGCGCGGCTGTGGATCGACGGGGGTTGGGGTGTTGACGCGCTGCTGGGCGGACAGACCCGAGAGCACGGGGATCTCGACGTCGCGGTCGAGGCCCGTCATCTCGGCGCGTTCGTCGAGGCGCTGTCGGGTCACGGGTTCGTCGTGGTTGGGGAGGACGGCGCCACGGCGTGGAACTTCCTGATGCGCCATCGGGCAGGAGCGGTCGTCGATCTGCACGTGATCGTGTTCGACGCGGACGGCAACGGCGTGCTCGGGCCGCCGGAAGCCGGTCATGCTTATCCGGCCGGTTCCCTGACCGGCCGCGGCACGATCGCAGACCGGGTCGTGGACTGCGTCGCCGCCGCGTGGGCGGTCAAGTTCCGTGACGCCTACCCGGGTGATGCGGATGACCGCGCTGATGTCCTGGCGCTGTGCCGTCGGTTCGAGCTACCGGTACCCGATCAGTACCGCGACTGACTCCGTGAGTGCACCGCCATCGACGTGGTGATCAAAACCGGTCGATACCTTGACGGGGGAGGCGGGATGTGACGTAGTGGATCGATCAGCTTGCGTCGATGTCGGCCGGGTCGTAGCGGGCCGCGACGTCTAGGAGGTTCATCCGTGTCCTTGTCTCGCCGCCAGTTCCTGTCCCGCTCAGCCGGAGCCGGTCTCGCCGTGGCCGTGGCCGGTTCGGTCGACGCCCTGTTCACCGCGGCACCCGCGCTGGGGGTGTCCGGTCCGGATGTCGGGTACGGTCCGCTCGTGCCTGACCCGGCCGGCATGCTCGACCTGCCGGTGGGCTTCCGCTACACGGTGCTGTCCCGCGAAGGCACCGTCCGCCCGGACGGCGGCATCGTGCCGAGCCGGTTCGACGGTATGGGCGCCTTCGCCGACAAGGCGCGCGGCACCCGTCTGGTCCGCAACCATGAGTGCTCCCCGACCGCGACGATCCGGGTCGTGGCTCCGCCGGAACGCACGTACGACCCGGCCGGCGGGGGAGGGACCAGCACCATCATCGTCAAAGCATCAGGACGCGCCGCCTCCGAGCATGTCAGCCTGGGTGGCACGGCCATCAACTGTTCCGGCGGCCCAACCCCGTGGCGCACCTGGCTGACCTGTGAGGAGACCGAAGACAAGGCGGGGAAGAACGGATACACAAAGGACCACGGGTTCATCTTCGAGGTCGACCCGTACGACGATGCGCGCAACACCGATCCGACACCGCTGACCGCGATGGGCCGGTTCCAGCATGAGGCGGTCGCGGTCGACCCGCGCACCGGCATCGTCTACGAGACCGAGGACGCGTTCGTGGCGCCGCTGGGCAGCTTCTACCGCTTCCTGCCCAACCGGCCGTTGCGCGGTCACGGGAGCCTGCGGGCGGGCGGGGTGCTGCAGGCTCTGCACGTTCCGGACCTGCCGGACCTGTCCGTGGTGACCGAGGCGGGCACGTCCTTTTCCGGGATCGAGTGGCTTGACGTGCCGGATCCGCTGGCGACCACGGAGTCGGTCCGGGCTCAGGACTACCGCAAGCCGATCACCGGCGGGTACAAGATCGAGGGCGCCTGGTGGGGCGAGAAGGACGGCTGCGCCTACTTCGTCTCGTCGTTCGCCCGGCGTGAGCTGGGTTCGGTCCGCGACCACGACGGCCAGGTCTGGCGCTACGACCCCCGAGCCAACACGTTGCGCCTGGAAACCATCTTCACCCGCCCCACCCCGGCACCGGAGAACCCCGAGTTCGACGCCCCGGACAACATCTGCATGTCCCCGTACGGGGGCCTGATGATGTGCGAGGACGGAGTCGGGGACCAACACATCCTCGGTACGACCGCCGACGGCGAGGTGTTCGTCTTCGCCCGTAACCGGGTCAACGTCGGCACGGCCGAGGACCCGGCGTACGGCGAGCTGGCCGGCGCGACATTCTCCGCCGACGGCCGGACCATGTTTTTCAACGTCTACAACCCGGGCATCACGTACGCCGTCACCGGTCCATGGAACCGTCGCCAGGGCTGACGGCAGCCATCGTGCGGTGCTTCCCGGTCCCCGTTCGATCGGGGAGCCCGCAGGTGGGCATGGGCTGTTGAGGTAGATACCGGGCCGGAAAATGGATGGCTCCGACGGAGCGGCCCGCCCTACCTTGGAACTTGATCTGTTTCTCCGAACTACTCAGGAGAGGACCTCACCCCGCGTGACGCCGCCTGCTCTTTAGACCTGACACCTTCGCCGTGCATCGGTCGCCGACGTTGCCGTCGGCTCCTTTTCCATGCCTTTCGTCAGGTCTTCAGAGGGATCATGTCTACGCGTCCTCATATCGTTCTGTCCTGGACCCTTCGGCGCCCGGGTCTTACTCTGCTCGATGTCCGCTGCGCCGGCTGCCTTTCCGGCCTCGCCAGCAGCGGCGACGGCAAGTTCCGCGTTAATGCCAGACGTAAACTCCTCGACATCGGGCTCCTGGTCGCCGGTGTTTCCCGCGACCGCGCCAGCAAGATCACCGTTCGCGGTGGCGTCCCGGTCCGGTGCCTGGATCCGATCCTGTTGGCGGGCTGCTCGGGCAGGTCGTTCGCCCTGGCCGTCCGCGCCGTTCTGGACCCGCTGCTCGCCCAGCGCGGCTGGGGCAGCCTGGAGTGGGACTCGTGCGGGGAACTGGTCGTCCCGCCCCATCCCGAAAGCACTTGGCCGGCCCAAGTTCCGGTCGTCTCTCACGACTCCGTACCTTCTCGCCGCGCACGATTCGTCGCCCACGGGGCTGGGCATCAGCCGTGGGGAGATCGCTCGCTGCGCCAAGGTCGGCGTTCCGTTGAATCGCTGAACCTGCAGGGGCTTCTCGTTCGTCCTGCCATGAGCGGCCGCTGTGGGCCTGAGCCGGCGGGAAGAGCGAGGTGGCCTCGCCCCGGGTTGCATCGTGCGGCGGTCCGGGCGCGGTTGCTCATGTGCGGGCGCGATCCACGGTCAGGGCCGAGAGGATATCGGCGACGGAGGTGAACTCCGGGGGCACACCGCGCACCGATCACTGCGCCGCCGGAGATTCCTGTCCGGCGGTGCAGTGCTCCTCGCCGCGGAGGGGTGCTTCGACCGTTTGGCTCTCTTGGCGCCGTGGCGCAAACGGGAGACACCCGCGCGAAGCTGAAACGCGTGGTCACCTGCCAGGTCATGACCGTTCGCCTTTGTTCCGGGACGGACCTTAAGCCTCCAACCCGCCCCTGAAGGTCCCCAGAGGATGTCAACAATTGAAGATCAAGTTAGCCGGAGCCGACACACCGCGCGGGTCGAGGCGTCGGCTGACCTCGCTTGTCGGGGGCTCACTCCTCCGCCCACATCCTGGGGAAGCGGGCTCGTACCAGCTCGATCAGCTGCGGGTCGGCTTGCCGGATGACCCGGACGACGGGTGGGCCGTCCAACCCGTCGAGCACGTACATGCCGAGCACGTGGGACACCTCGTACTCGTCCGGCCCGGTGTAGCCCAGGAGGTCACGACAGAACAGGCAGAAGCGCCGGACCAGGTCAGGATCGAGCTCGACCAGGCCGAGGTCTCGGATCAGCGGGCCGACGGCGTGCAGCGCGTATTCGAACTGGTCCACCGGCTGCGGCATCCGGTCGGCGTTGATCGCGCCTTGCAGCTCGGTGCAGACCAGGTCCGCGATCTGCTCCCGGGCCTCTGGGAAGTGTTGCCACGCGAGGTCTCCCACCGGGCCGAAGGCCCAGGGCTGAGCCGCCATCCGCCATCTCCAGGTAAGGCTGTATCCGATAGGAACAGAACCTCCGGGCGTCACCGGTAGAGGCGAACGCTACCGGTGACGGTCGGGAATGGCATCCATGTTGGCCAGCGTGGGTAGCGGCGGCTCGATGATCGCCCACTGGGCGTCGGTCAGCGAGAACGACGGATCAACCGTGCAGGTCGACGCCACGCCGGTCGGAGGGTCGGGCATGACGAGCAGGCACACCCAGGCCACTACGACACAACGCGCTCCTGGTGTGCGACTGGCCGAGACGATCGGCGATCTGCCAGGAGTTCACCTCATACCGGTCCACTACATGCCGTGCTTCATCGCTCTGTGGGGACTGTGCCCTGCCGAGTTCCCGGACACTCACGAACTGGTGTACCCCGGGACATGCCTTGTCGTGATTGGATGGCAACCCTGGCGACCGATGCCAGATCTGTCCATGTCACAGGGAGTGGGTGGGGCGGCATGCGCCGATGGTGGTGGCTCAAGATCCTGGTGGGCCTCATTGTCGGTGCGGCGGTCGGCGTGGCGATCTACTACGCGAGCCTGCTCGACGGGCAGAACCTGTTCATCCTCGCCGGAGCGACCGCGGGTGCTGTGACCGCTGTGGTGGTGCACGCGTACAGCGCAGGTGGGATCCGTCTGACGGACGTGAAGGTGACCGTGCCTCAGCTGAGTGAGCTGAACTTCGTGCTCACCCGCGACACGCAACAGGTCGCCTGGCGGCTGTTCAAGGAGATGACGAGCCGGGTGGCGATCCGCCCTCTGGCGCCGGGCACCGGGCGGCTTCGGGAGGCCCTGTCGTCGTTGCACGCGCTGGTGCTGTTCACGCGGCAGATCCTCGATGAGGTGGAACCGAGCCGGCACGTCGGTGCCGCCCCTTCGGTCGAGCACCTAGCGCTCGCGATGATGAACAACGAACTCGCCCCGTTCCTCTCGCGCTGGCATCCGGAGCTACACCTCTGGGAGCAGGAGTCGCCCGGCAGACCCGAGCAGGAGTGGCCAGGCAACGCCGAATGCCGCGCCGAGCTCTCCGCCATGCAGATGCGGTTGGGCTCGTACGTGTTAGGCCTCGGGAAACTCGCCGGCATGAGCGACGAGACGGTCGATGCATTGCTGCACGGGCAGCTGGCCGGCCGCGACACGGCGTCGACGGACCAGGGACATCTGCCGTCGCAGCGCAACGTCGGCTGACCGCCCGTCGGGTTCACGGTTCACGGGAAATCCGATCCGTCCCAACCCTTCAGGACGTTGACAGGGAGGTCGGCTCATCAAGCGCGACGCCTTCATCTCGTACAGCCATCAGCGCGACAAGCAGCTCGCCAAGGCCCTCGAACACGGGCTGAGAAATCTCGCGCGACCGTGGGCTCGACGCTCGGCGATCCGCGTCTTCCGGGACACCACCAGCCTGTCGGCCAACCACGACCTGTGGTCATCCATCCTGGCCGAGCTACAGGAGAGCGAGTACCTCATCTACCTCGCCTCCCCGGAGGCGGCGGCGTCGCCGTGGGTCGGTAAGGAGATCGACTTCTGGGTCGCCAACCGGCCCATGGAACGTCTGCTCATCGCGGTCAGCGCTGGAACACTCGTTTGGGACCCGAACGCCAACGACTTCGACTGGTCGCGTACGAACGCGCTCCCGGAGACGCTGCGCGGGAAGTTCCCGAATGTGCCGCTCTGGGTAGACCTCGCCGAGGTACGGATCGGTAAAAAATACTCGCTGCGGCAGAGTGAGTTCCGGGACGCCGTCGCCACTCTCGCCGCGCCTCTGCATGGACGTACCAAGGACGAGATCGACAGCGAGGACATCCGTCAGCACCGCAACTTCACCTGGGTGCGTCGTTTCGCCTTCACCGTGCTCGTGTTCCTCCTTGCCGCAGTCATGGGCGTGTCCATCGTCGCCGTGCAGCAGCGAAACGAGGCCCTGGACCGGGCGCACACCTCCGCCTCCCAGGCGATGGCGGCACAGTCACTGCAACTGTCCGACCAGGACTCGCGTGTCGCCGCCCAACTCGCGCTGTACTCCCAGGCCGCCCACCCGACGAGCGAATCCGTGCGGGCCGTCGCCTCGGCGGTGGAGGCAAACCAGCACGTCGTACGCCACTTGCGCGGCGGCGCCAACGCCGTGGCGGGATATCGGGGATCCGCAGGCGGGCCTTCCACGGAGGTGGCTCTCAGCCGCGACGGTTCGACCATGGCCTACTACTCGCACTACGAATCCGACCGGGTGGTCCACCTCTACGACATCCGCACGGGCGTCGAGCGCAGGCTGGACACTGGCTCCGTACCGATGGGTGGGGGGTGGCTCGAATTCAGCGCAGACGCCCAGCTCCTGGCGCTCGAGGTTTGGCCCAATCAGATCGAGGTCTGGGACGTACGGCAGGCGACGCGTCTGCGGACGCTGCAGGCCGGCGATCCCACGGAGCTGTCCAACGCCGCTGACGGGCTGTGGGCGACTGCGTTCTCACCGAGCGGACGATGGCTGGCAACCACCTACCACACCTCTGGCACCGAGGATCGCCAGCTCGCCATCTGGGATGCGTGGACCGGTGCGATTCTGGTTCAGAGCGCGAGCCGTGCCGAGCAGTTGGCATTCGACGACCGGGACCGCCTGCTCGCCTGGGAACCGGGTCGGCTCCGTCGTTTTTCACCCAGCAGCCGAGCGTGGACCGTCGTCGGCGAGCCACATCAGATCAAGGCCGAGGAGAGACTCTCCGCACTCTTCCCCGACGGCCGGGCGTTGATCAGCACGGACTCCAATGGCAGGACGGAACTGTGGGACCTGATCGCGGGACGGCGGCAGGGAACCGACCGCGACGGCGGACTGCTGGCGACACTGCCCGCCGACAACCCCGCACAGGTGGTGGGTGCTCGCGGCGGAGCGGTCGAAATCTACGATCCGGCCCTCCGGTCCCAGGCGACCCTCGGCTCGTTTGCCTGGCCCGCCACCAGTGTCGCCGCTTCCGGCGACGGTCGGTGGGTCGCTGTCGGAACGGTCGACGGTGCGGTGACCCTCTTCGATGCCGGTGAATCGCATGTCGGCCGCGCCGTGCCGGCCATGGTGCCGAAGGCGGGCGAACTCACGCCCGACGGGCGGCTCGCCCTGCGTAGGGTCGGCTCGACCACCGAGGTGTGGACAGCAGCAGACGAGGATGCCGGCATCCGACGCCTGGGTACTCTCCCCATCGAGTTCGATCCGATCGACGACGCGATCGCGAGCACCCAAGACGGAACCCGGGCGGTGTTCCTCGACGAGGGAGAGGCGAGCTACACCGCACGACTTACGCTCTGGGATCTCCGCACCGGCGAGCAGGTTGGGAGAGACCAGACCTTCTTCGGCTACGACGTGTCGCTGAGCGCCGACGACGGCATCCACTTCATGGCCGACGGCGTGCACATCGTCGTGCTCGGGCGGGACGGCCCACTGCTCTTCGATACGCGCACCTGGGCGATGCGGACGATCGGCGCGGACGACCGCGCGTTCCACGCCGTGGCGGCCAGCGACGACGGCAGCACCCTCGCGCTCATGGACCTCACCACTGCCATCACGGTCTGGCGGTGGACCGACGGCGAGCTGGAAGAGATTCAGACTGTCCCGTTCTCGTCGGAGGCCACCTTCGACGTGGACCTCACGGTCAGCGCGCGAGGCGACAAGGTCGCCCTGCTCGACGGCGACGGCCGGCTGTTCATCGTCGACGTCGAGAGCGGCGACCTGTCCACCGGGTTGGCGGGGACGGCCGGCGACCGCGCGACCTTCAGCCAGGACGGCCGCCTGCTCATGCAACCAGTCCTGACGGGGCCGGAGGTCATGCTCCGATTCTGGGACACGGGCACCGCCGAGCCCGCCGGAAGTTGGACGCTGCGGCGGAGCAACGAAGTGCGGATGACGATGGTGTCCGGGCGGAACCTGGTCACTCTCGCCTCCGACGGATCACTCACTACCTCGGCAGTGGACCTCGACGCATGGCTGGACACACTATGCGGGCTCGTCGACACGCCAAAGCCGTCCGCGCCGTACGACCGTTACCTGAGCGGCCTGGATATCAACGACCCGTGCCACCATTGACGCCCGCACGGCGGCCTGCCGATTCAGGCGATTGTTCTCTCCACCACCCGCCGGCGAGGCAGAACGAGCCCGATCGATAGCCGAGGCGCTCGAGGTCGTCTCGTCGGGACCATTCCGCAAGCTACTCGCGTACCTCAAAGAGCTTTGGGCGAGGTTCTGAGTGCTCCGTTGTGGCGCCCTCGCATTCCGGCGCCACCACGACCTTCATGCCGAGTCCCAGGCGGGATGCTGGTGGCGCAGTGCCGCCTCCGCGGCCACGAGCGGGAGCCGGATACCCAGATCCGCCGACTGAAGCACTCTGTGCGCCCGCGATTCCAAATCAGGGAGCCTTTTCCACCTCGCTGGAAGGCGACAAGGTGTCTGCGCGCGACGCGCGGGAGTTGGCCATCACGCCGCTATTGCGCCTGCTCGCCCTGCGCACATTGTGACTTCGCATCAGGGCACTGGCCCTCGGATAGGCTGCTGGTCATGGCCGCGCTATGGGGATTGTCGATCGTCGTCGGCGGGCTTGGCGTGCTGCTGACAGGATTCGCTTGGCTGGCACGGCGCGTTCGGCGCAGCGGGGTCGGTGCGCAGATTATGGGACCGATCGACGAGGCATGGAATCCCGGTGCACATCGCTGGCGGCAGGAGATCGAGATCCAGGAGCAGCGCATGCTGCCGTCGACAGGCGCGGACGACCAGCCGCGCCGGGGTTGACTGGCATCGTCCGCGCGCCGCCGGTTCAGGCGCAGGCTGGTGGCATGGTCTGCAGCCCCCACCTACCAGCCTGACCTGCAAAATCAGGTTGGGAAGGGCTTACGGAAGTCTGGCCTCCAGGACGCCGTCGACGACCCGTACGGGCAGCACCTGCTGGTCGGTGCTGGCGGGGCCGTGTACGACCTGGCCGTCCTTCAACTGGAAGGTGCTGCCGTGCCAGGGGCAGACGACGCAGGCCTGCCCGTCGACCTGGATCATCGTGCCCTGCCCGAGCGGCCCGCTCTGGTGTGCGCAGCGGTCCAGCATGACGGTGATGTCGGTGCCGTCGCGGTACACCACCACCGGCACGTCGTCGACCTGCCGGGTCAGCAGTTGGGATTCGGGCAGGGAGTCGACCTCGGCTACCCGGCGCCACCCGTACTCGACCCGGTGCATGTCCGGGGCGCCCTGGTTGACCTGGGCGGTCTGTTTGTAGACGAGGTGGGCGCCGAGGTAGCCGCCGGCGCTCACCGCGGCGAGGCCGAACAGGCCGAGCGTACGGCCGAGTTGGTGTTGCCCGCGTAGCCGTGCGGCGAGCGAGCCCGCGTAGAGGGCGGTCGCCATGGCGTTGGCGGCGGCGTGCACCAGGCCGACTCGCCGTTCCTCCTGCCAGAGCCAGGACCAGTCGTTGAGGCCGGTCAGCGCGGCGGGCAGGGCGCTCGCGGTGCCGACCGCGACCAGGGTCGTGGCGGCCTGCTCCTGTCCGGGCATCCGCCGCCGCCCTGGCAGCAGGTCGAGTACGGCGCTGCTGATCCACGCGCCTATCGGGATCTGCACCAGCGCCGGGTGCAGTGGATGACCCAGCCACACGCCGTGCAGGGCGTCCTTGACCCGTTGCGGCCTCAGTATTGCCCATACCTTGGGCTGTAGCCGGTCCCCGACGGGATCCAGCGCGGAGGCCTGCTCCAGCTTGTTCATCAGAGCTGTACGCATGGCCGCCCCTTCCCCGTTTCCGAGCGCGTAAACCCGGCCTCCATCGGAGCCGTGCGTCGCACCGGTTCGGTGCGGCGGGCCTCGCAGATCACCGCATGCCGATTCACCGCCGACGCCCCAGTCACTGCCAGCGACCCCTGCATGTCCTCCGCATCGCGCCGATTCGTATGCGCGCCAGCAGCACCCGCCTCGCGTCAGGTATTTTCGCTGCAAGATCACCGACGCCGACAGGAGTAACGAGATGAGCGATGTGACCATCACCAACCGGCGGGCCGACAGCTCAGCCAACGAGGACCTGACCAAGCTCGCCCGCCATGGCGCCGACACCTTCGGCTACAAGGCTCACCTGCGTATCGACCGGCAGCTCGCCCAACTCCTGCGCCTGCGGGTTTCTCAGATCAACAACTGCACCTACTGCCTCAACCTCCACTACGAGGCAGCTCGCGACGCCGGCATCCCCCGACCGGTGATCGACACCCTGACCGCCTGGTGGGAGACCGACTTCCACGACGACGCGGCCCGCGCCGCCCTCGCCTACACCGAGGCGCTCACTCGCGTCGCGGATGCGACCGTCGCCGACAACTTCGGTACCCGGCACGACGCGCTCGCCGAGCACTTCTCGCAAGAGGAGATCCTCGAGATCATCGGGATCGTCATCAACATGAACGTCTGGACCCGGCTCAAGATGGCCGAGGGTGCCGTCCCCGGTTTCGCCGAGCAGGCGAGGTCGTGAACCGGTTCACCTGCCAGGCGTGGTGACCGCCGCGAGCGACCAGCTCGCGGGGCTGCTGCCCGACGCCGAGCGAAGCGCGTTCGAGGACCACGTAAGGCCATGGACGTTGGTGACAGCACTTGGATCGTGAAATGGGTGAGGACCTCCGGGTGAGGTGGAGCTTGTCGAAGGTTCCGCGACCCCCGGGAGATCCTCGTGCCCCACGCTGATGCACCCTTGACCGAACGCGGGAAACTGCGTCTGGCCCGCGGTCTCGTCGATAAAAGCGGGCCGCTGCGTCGATCTCCGCCGACGGCCGGGCCACGTTCTGCGATGTCTACAGACCCGGGCATCACGTACGCCGGCACCGGCCCCTGGAACTGTCGCCAGGGCTGACACCACAGCCACCGCGCGGTGCTCCCGGTCGACTTGTGATCAGGGAGCAGGTGCGTGGACGGGGCCGATGGGGCAGTGCTAGCCGGCCTGGCTGGACTACACGCTCTGGGCCGCCCGGCAGGGTGTGTTTCCGGCCGACGCTGCGGAACCCGGCGAGGGATCGAGGACGCCGATCTGTGCTGGCGGCTGGTCGCCGGCGAGCCGGTCGGAGATCAGCTCGACAAGAGGGTCGGTGCGGTTCATCAGGGGCCTCCGCTGGCTGAGGTGAGGGGGCCGCGGCCCAGGCAGCGGCAGAGACCGTCAGACTTCTTCTGACGCGTGGGCTCGTTCCAGACTGGGGTGTGGCATGGTGCCTGGATGATCGACAGCCGGGCAGCGTCAGAGGCAGTGATCCGCCACGCCGTGGACCTGGAGGACGACTACGACGACATCGCCCCGACCGTCACCGCCCTGGCGGCATCCGGCGACATCAGCGTCGTGCCGCAGCTGCGCCAGGCACTGGACCGGTTCCTTGACGAGGGAAACTTCTACGGCCGTGACCTGATCGCTGGTGTCTTGGCCGGTATTGAGGGCGTGGCGGCACTGCCGACGCTGTTGCGCGCCTCCGCGCACGATCTTGGTGACGACCAGGACGGCCTACAGGCTGAGATCGTCGAACTGCTGCACGCTCATCGCGCAGCCAGCCGACCCATCGTGCTCGACTGCATCACGGGCGACACCCCCGAACTTCGCCATGTAGGGCTATGGGCCCTCGGGTTTATGGCCGAAGCACAGGATATTGAACTGCTGGCCGCCACATCGATCGACTCGGATCCAAAAGTCCGGTCCATGGCGGTCGGTTCCATCCCTGATCCGGCCACCAACGACCGGGCATTCGACGTGCTCGTAACGGCCTTGCGTGACCTGGACGAGCAGGTACGAGTGGTAGCGGCGAGCAGTCTCAGCGCCGCTGCCGGCCGTGCGGATGCCGTAGCGCCACTTGTCGCCCTCGCTGACGACCAGAGCGCCCGCGTCCGCTCGACGGCCACGTACGCGCTTGGCAGGATCGGCAGCGACGAAGCGACCCCGACTCTGCGGCGCCTTCTCAACGACGACAGGCGCGTCCGCGAAGAAGCGGTCAACGCCCTAGGCTCGATCGGTGGATCGGCGGCGGTAGATGCCCCTGCTGACACTGGCTGCCGAGGAAGACCCGTACCTGCGAGCTCAGGCCGCCAAAGCACTCCCGAAAGCCGTCGACTCCGATCCCCGCGTGACGCCGCAGCTGACGATGCTGGCGCGAGACGACGAGGCCGCGGTTCGAGCAGCCACGATTAGCGGACTCACCAGCACCGGCGCCAGTCGATCGCACTGGACGCCACTCCTGGTCGAGTTGGCGGACGACCCCGACCCGCTCGTCCGTCAGCGGATCGCGGTCGTAGCACGACGTCTCGCACCCGACGCCGCTCCAGGCATCCTCCGCCGATATGTCGACGACACCGACCCGAGCGTGCGTCGACTAGCCGCGACCGAATTGGAGCGATTCGCGTAGACGTACGTCGCGGGTCACCGGGGCATCGCACCCGCTCTCGTCTACTCCAGCAGCCGATGCGCGTATTCTGGAAGAGCATCGAAGGGGCCTGCCGTGATCCCGACGCTTATGCTCTTCGGCCTTGTGCTCGGACGCTGGTGGCGGTTGTCTCTCATCGCCGCCGCTGCAGGGTGGCCGATCTTGCTTGTTGCGAGCGACGTGGTGAATATCGAGCTAGCGCTGCTGACCGCATCGGGGCTTGCTGTGTCCAACACCGGCCTCGGCGTATTGGTTCATCAAGGCGTCCTGTGGGTGGTACGTAACCACCGGCGTTCCAGATCGTCGCAGTCGAGTGCGTGAGGATCCCCGAGCGGCTCGGGCTTGCGACTCGCGGCAACCACCCTCATGCCGCGAGTCGCGCTGTTGTCAAACGTCATCGGAGGCCAAGACGTCGGCATCCCCGAACCCGGACCCGGGCTGGGTGCACCGGTGAAGATCGAGTGGACCCGGGAGCGGCAGGAGACCGTCGCTGATCAGGGCTCGCGGGCACCGTAGAGGCGCAGGATGCTGTGGCGTAGCGCTGCCGCGGTCTGCGCGGTGGTCATGCGGCCGGCGGCGACTTCGCTGCCGGCCGCATGTCCGAGCGCGATGGTCGCGGAGAACAACCAGGCCGGGCTGAGGGTGCCGTCGAACTCGCCGGTGGCCTGGCCGCGCCTGATCAGCCGCTCCAGGCGCCCGTTGACTGCGGCATGCTGACGTTCGGAGTCCGCCTGGTCAACGGCGGTCGCCGACGGGTGCAGGAGCAGCGGGTACCGGTCGAACAGCCGCCAGGTGACGTCCAGCCAGCGCAGCAGCGCCTCGGTGACGGTGCCGCTGTCAACGTTGGCGGCGTCGAGGGCGGCGACGGCTTCGGCGGTGATTTGGTCGATGACCGCGGCCACCAGCAGCGGCCGGGACGGATAGTGGGCGTAAACCGTTTGGCGGGTGACGCCAGCTGCGGCGGCGACCTGTTCCACCTTCGCGTCCGGATGCTGACCGAGCACCTGGACGGCGGCGTCGAGTACAGCGGCGGCGCTGCGCTCGGCGTCCGAACGCCGCCGCCGGCGCCGACCACGCGTTATCTCTGACATGTTGTCTAATCTACCGCCCGACATTATCCTGGACACCCTGTCAAAGATAAGTCGTTTCAGGGAGATCAAATGACGCCCCGTACCGATCTGACCAGCTATCTAATCCACTATCCGCAGGAAGCGGGGCTGGGCGACGAGGATCCTGCGACTGTGCTTGACCGCTACCACACGCCGGACTATGAGCTGGTCAACGACGGCGTGCTGCTGGACCGGAAGCGGCTGCTGGATCACATCCGTCCGGCCCGCAAACGGGCTGCTGGTCTCCGTGTCGAGGTGGAGCAGGCGCTGGTGGACGGCGACCATGTCGCCGCCCGGTACCGGCTCATCGCGGAGCTGCGTAAGGGTGGCACCATCACCACGGAGATCTACATGTTCGGGGAGTTGGCTGCCGACGGTCGGCTGCGCCGGGCCATCCAAGCCACCCGGACGGTGCCATCCGAATAGCTCCACAGGTACGTCAATCGGCGCCTCGACGCTGATGACCTCAGTGAGGTTCATGCCCGCCGAATTAGGGCTCTGGCTTACCGGGCGTTGAGGTGTCCGCGGGCTTCCGGGTGGTGGCGCAGCGGGTGCGTAGGCGCTGATTGTTGAGCCGCCTTGAGTTGGTTGATTGCCCGAGTACGGGCTTTGTTCGCTGAGTCTTTGGCGAGTTTGAACAGGCGCAGTGCTTCAACTGCACCGTTGGTCGTCTTTGCTGTGGTGGTTGCGCGACCGGCCAGGACCGCGCGGGAGCGGCTTCGGCGTCGATGGCGTCCGTCTTGCCGCTTTAGCGGCGCGTGGCTCGGTCGGTTGGTTGACCTCGATGACGTTGATGCCGTGGTCGTGTAGGTGTCGGGTCAACGCGGTGCCATTAGAGCTGGTGCACTCGATGGCGGCACGCTGCACCGTGCCGTGTGTCCGCGCCCAGGTAAGCAGTTGTTCTAGCCGCCGTTTTCCACTCCGACAGGGCGCAGAATACGGCAGCGGCAGATTTCTCCGACGCCTGCCAGCGGCACGGCATCCGCCGCTCGATGGGCGTGCCGGCTCGTCGTACGACTACGCCCTGGCCGAAGCGTTCTTCGAGGTCGCGGCATAACCCGGTGTCCACAATCCGGGGGAACCTCACTTCGCTGTCGGTTGACTGCCGCCGCGCCGAGGGCCCGGACGGATGGCAGACCGGCCCGCGTAAGCTCGTCCGTCGCCTCACGACCCGATCCGCCGTAACCCGCTGGACGCTCAGCTGCTCGTGTCCGAGATATCCGTGGCAGCCGGGAGTGGCCGTGTGCCGGGCGGTCGGGGTGCTTGAATGATGCGCTCGAGCAGGCTGCGGGCGGCCGGGTTCATCGGCCGGGACATGTCGCGGTATGCGGCTACCCGGCGGCCACAGTTGCCCTCGATTCGGCGTACCCGCACCCCATTGGTGTCGGCGATGTGCACGGCAAGCCAGTTGGTCACGCCAACGCCCAGCCCCGCACGGATCAGCTCGACGAGCGTTTGCGGCTGGTTGGTCGCCTGTACGGGTTCGAGCTCGAAGTTGTGCTCTCGGAAGAGCCGGTAGACCTCGAACTCCGACGACTGCGCGTCGTCGAGGCGTCCGATGGAGATCAGCGGGAACGCCGCCACGGCGGCGACCGTCAATGGTTCCGGGAGTTCGGAGAGTGGATGCTCCATCGGGTGCAGCACCACCAGCGGCTCCCCCCACAGTGGATGGCCGATGACCGAGGGCGCGGTTGGCGCAGGTGACATCGGGCGGAGGCAGACGTCCACCTCCCCGGTTGTCAATGCCTGGTCGAGATCCAGCGTCGCGCGCTCGACAAGCACCACCTTGACGTCCGGGATGGTCCTGGAGACGTCGCGTAGCAGCGTCGGGATGAAGGCCGCGCTCGCGCTCGGGTAGCACCCGAGCGTGACGACTCCCCGTGCCCCGCCGCGCCATGGGGCCATCGCCGCCTCGGCCGCCACCAGCTCGCGCAGCACCGCCCGAGCGTGCACCGCGAGCACGGCGCCGGCCTCGGTCAACGCGACCGGCCGCTTCCGGCGGTCGAACAGGGGTAGTCCCACCTCGCGTTCGAGCGCGGCCACATGCATGCTCACTCGGGGCTGAGAACGGTGTGTCGCTTCCGCCGCGGCCACGAAACTTCCCGTGTCCACCACCCCCAGGAAGGAGACGAACCACTCTAGTCGGGTATCCGTCCTGAGCACCTAGAACCCCCTTGCAGGCCAGGCACGCCGTTGACTCGTACGTCGCGGCAGGGACCGGCATCGGTGAAGAGCAATCAAGGATGTGAATGCCATCATCCGTAACTCGTTCTTAACAGCCGGTGACGGTCGAGGCTAGCGTCTGCCCACACGAACCTAGGTCCATCGTTACTGCCTTGTTACGAGACTCGATCGGTCGCAGCCACCGACAGTCCCGCTGGTCGACTCTGCCCGTCGATCTCGTCGGAAGGAGCCGTGGGCACGGAATGCGATGTGCGTCCGGGCGGTGTCCCGGCAAGTGGTAGCTGGCCACCGTCCCGTCGACAACTCGTGAATACGAAGCCGATGTCGGACCCGACATGGCCGGTCCGACCGCGACCGTGTCGATGACGCGGTCACTCACTGACATGCATCGACGATCGAGAGGTACGCATCATGGCGCAGTCCCGTCGGGACGTCCTCAAGCAAGGCGCATCACTGGCGGCCGTCTCGGCCGCCGGTTTGACCATCTCGGGTAGCGGCGCGCCAGCCGCGGCCGCTGCCGGGGGCGAGACGGTCACCACCGGGCCGAGCGGCGTGGCCTACCCGTATCTGAAGTGGCCCGAGCAGGTAAAGGAGAGCGCGAACACGCCGCGCCTCTGCCAGTGGTTCTCCCGCAATCCGAGCCAGGCCACCGTGCGTCGCTGGCGGCAGGCCGGAGTCACCGGTGCCCTGATCACCAACCCTCCGCCGCTGCCCTGGACCGCGGCCACCCTCATCGCCGACCGGCAGCGGTTGGAGGCGGCTGGTCTGCACATAACTGCGTACCTGATCAACATCACGGACAGCATCGTGCGTGGTCAGGACGGCCGGGACCAGCAGATCGAGTACATCAAGCAGTCGTTGATCGCGGCCGGGCAGGCCGGCATCCGCGTGGTCGAATACAACTTCTACGTCCACCGCCTCACCGAGGGCTACTACGAGCTGATCGACAACGAGGATCGGCTGGGCGCCGGCTACACGGCCTTCGACTACCACCGGGAGGTCGACGGGGTCGCGGTGAGGGACCTGCCGCCGCGCCCCGGCACGCCGCTGCTGACCTACGAGCAGATCTGGGATAACTACAAGTACTTCCTCGACCGGGTGATCCCCGTGGCCGAGGCCGCCGGGGTGCGTCTGGCCGTGCACCCCAACGACCCGCCCGCGGTGATCAGCCGCGGCAACCCGCAGGTGCTCGCGTCCGTCGCGGACTGGAAGCGGCTCATCGACACCTACGACAGCCCGTCCAACGGCCTGACCGTGCACGCGGGAGTGACGCCCGAGGTCGGCCACGACGCCGTCGAGTTCCTGCGCTACGTCGGTGCCAAAGACCGGGTGAACCACATCCACTACCGCAACGTGACCGTGGACAAGCCGCGCGAGCGGTATGCGGAAGTGTTCCCCGACAACGGCGAGACCGACATGTTCGCGTTCATGCGGGAGCTGGTCCGCCAGGGCTACGACCGCGGCGTCCTCGCCGAGCACCCCCGGGCACTGGACTTCGACCGCGAGAACGGCTCGATCGTCGGCCAGTACGCCGGGGTCGGCGGCGGCGGGCACGGCGGTGAGCTATACGACACCGGGTACGCGCGGGCCATGCTCCAGGCGGCGCTGATCATGGAGCGCGGTCGCAAGCCGGTGCTCGACGACGCCGAGGCGCTGGTCAACCGCTTCTACGCCGCCGGCGCGGTCAAGCTCGCCGACCGTGCCCGGATGCAGGCCAACCTGACGGCAGCCGACCGGCTGGCCGAGCAGAGCGAGGCCGCGATCGACCGGTTCGCCGGTGTGGCCGAGGACGTCGAGGACGCGGAGGCCCGGGCCTCGCTGACGTCGATGGCCGCGTACCTCAAGGCCCAACTGCCCACCTGAGCAGCCGTGGGGGCCGGAGGCGGCCCGCGCGCCGGCTCCCGCTGCCCGGTTCCACCGGAAGGAACGCGTCCATGCCCGAGATCTTGTTCGACGAGTCGGCCAGGCGGCGCCTGCAGCGAGGCGTCGACGCGCTGGCCGACGCCGTCCGGGTGACTCTCGGTCCCCACGGCCGGACCGTCGTGCTGGGCCGCCGCCTCGGTGGTGGCCTTCCGAGCGTCACCGCCGACGGCGACACTGTCGCCGCGGGCCTGAGTCTGGACGATCCGTACGCAAACCTGGGCCTGCGACTGGCGCGGGAAGCCGGTGAGACCACCAGGAGCCACGTCGGTGACGGCGCGACCACCGCGATCGTGCTCTGCCAGGCGATGACGCGGCACGGACTGCGGGCGATCGCTGCGGGAGCCTCTCCGGTTGCGCTCAAGCACGGCATCGGGAGGGCCGTCGACGCGGTCGACGCGCATTTGCGGGGCCGGGCCCGACCCGTCGCCGGTGTGGCCGACCTCGCCGGGGTCGCCACCAACGCCGCCCGGGACCGGGAGTTGGGGGAACTGGTGGCCGCCGCACTGGACAAGGCCGGCCCGGACGGCGTGGTGACGGTCGAGGCGTCCGAGGCGGCCGGCACGGAGATGGATCTTCTCGACGGACTCCGACTGCCGGCGGGCTACCTGAGCCCGTACATGGCAACGGATCCACAGCGGATGGTGGCTGTCCTCGATCATCCGTACATCCTGTTGCACGACGGGCGGATCGACGCCCTCGCCGAGCTCCTGCCGCTGCTGGAGCGGGTGGTGGCGGGCGGACGGCCGCTGTTCGTCATCGCTGACGACGTCGTCGACGGCGCCCTGGCCACCCTGCTGTTGAACAATGTGGAGGAGTCGTTCCGCAGTGTCGCCGTCAAGTCACCGGAGCTCGGTGGCACCCGCATCGAGACCCTGCGCG
This sequence comes from Micromonospora sp. NPDC005367, assembly GCF_040606825.1. Lineage (NCBI taxonomy): Bacteria > Bacillati > Actinomycetota > Actinomycetes > Micromonosporales > Micromonosporaceae > Micromonospora > Micromonospora sp. NPDC005367. Next base: position 113,441 of record NZ_JBEXFP010000004.1, read on the forward strand.
ACGTGGCGGCCCTCACCGGTGCCGAGCTGATCACCCCGGAGGCAGGCCTGCGGCTGGGACGGGTCGGACTCGAGGTGCTCGGCAGTGCCCGCCGCGTCGTCGTCACCCGCGACGACACCACCGTCGTCGGCGGTGCGGGTGGCGAGGCGGCGGTGCACCAGCGCATCCGGCAGATCCGGACCCGTCTCGCCGCGGCCACCTCCGACTGGGACCGGGACCGGCTGCGCGTGCGGATCGCCCGGTTGGCGGGCGGGGTGTGTCTGCTTCGGGTGGGTGGCCATACCGAGGCCGAGCGGCGGGCGCGGATGCAGCGGGTGGAGCGCGCGCTGTCCGCCGGCCGGGCGGCGGCCCGCGACGGTGTGATCGCCGGCGGCGGGGCCGCGCTGGTGAAGGCCGGGACCGCCCTCGACGGTGTGCCGGCCCTGGGCGACGAGCAAATCGGGGTGTACGTCGTCCGCGAGGCGCTCGCCGAGCCGCTGCGGTGGATCGTGACCAACGCCGGCGCGGACGGGGCGCATGTCGCCGCCCACGTCGCCTCGCTGCCCGAGCCGATCGGATACGACGCGCGCACTGGCGACTACCGCGACCTGCTGGGCGAGGGCATCGTCGACCCAGTGTCGGTGGCGCTTCGCGCGCTGCGCACCGCGGCGTCGGTGACGGGGGCGCTTCTCACCACCGAGGTGGTCGTGACCGGCACAGCGAGCAGCCGGACGGTCGACTTCTACGTGGGGCACCGCCACGGCGAGGACGGTCATCACCACGGCCACGAGCACTGACCACGCGGGCGGCCCGGTCGGGTCCTACGGATGGGCGGCGGCGCGGGAGGGGGCCGAACCGCACGGGTCGGCCCCCTTCTCGGTACGTGGTCTGCCGCCGCGGCGTTGGGGGTGCGACGGCCGCTCCCGTGTCAGCTCCAGATGCGGTCGTGCGAGTTGGCCTTGTCCCATTCCGGCGTCGGGTTGAAGTATCCCTCGGCGGGGTCCATCCGGCGCTTGACCTCCTGCTCGTTCAGCTCGACACCCAGGCCGGGCCCCTGCGGCACGGTGTAGAAGCCGTCCTTTACCAGCGGCTTGGCCGGACCGATGATGATGTTGTCCCAGCCTTCGACCTCGAACGAGTGGTTCTCCAGCGCGACGAAGTTCTGGGTCGCCGCGGCGATGTGCACGGCGGCCATCGCTCCCACCGGCGACCCGGCGTAGTGCAGGAACATCGGGACACCGTGTTCTTCGGCGTAGTCGCCGATCTTCTTGGTCTCGAGGATGCCGCCGGCGGTGGCCGGGTCCGGGTGGACGATGTCGACGGCATCGGCGTCGATGAGCTCCTTGAACGCCTCGAGTCCGTAGATGTCCTCACCGGTCATCACCGGTACGTTTGTCGACTCCCGGAACTGCTTGAACTGCTTGGTGTACATCCACGCCACGACGTCCTCCATGTACGCCGGCGCGTACTCCTCGAGGCGCTGGGCCAGCTTGATCTGGTCGTTGATGCCGAAGTGTCCCATGTGGTCGTGGCCGATCGGTACGCCGTAGCCGACGGCGTCGCGCACGGCTTCGACGTAGTCGGCCATCGCGTCCAGGCCCTTACGGGTCAGCTGGACCCTGGTGAACGGGTGCAGGGTGGCGCCGTACCCGCCGGGAGTGAAGTTGTACTGGGCGAGGTCTCCCGGCCACAGGTTCCTGCCGTTGAAGGCTCCCTTGACGTCCTGGATCATCTCGATGCCGAGGTCCATCTTCAGGAACGTGTAGCCCTCCTTGACCCGGTCCTTCATGCGCTGGGCGTAGGTCTTCGGGTTGTTCGACACGGCAGCGTCGGCGTACACGCGGACACGGTCGCGGTACTTCCCGCCGAGCAGCTGGTAGACGGGCACCCCGTAGGCCTTGCCGGCGATGTCCCAGAGGGCCATCTCCACGGCCGACACGCCCCCGCCCTGGCGGCCGTGCCCGCCGAACTGCTTGAGCATCTTGAACAGCTTCTCGACGTTGAGCGGATTCTGGCCCACCAGGCGGCTCTTCAGCAGCAGCGCGTACCGCCGGTCGCCGTCGTCGCGCACCTCACCCAGGCCGTACAACCCCTGATTGGTGTCGATCCGGACGATCGTGCTGCGGAACGGCACGCCGCGCAACGTGACGGTGCGCAGGTCGGTGATCTTGAGGTCCGACGGGCTGGAGGTCTTCGACACGTTCTGCGTGGCGTACTCGACCTGGTCCTCCATAGGCGACGAGACCAGTCCCGCCAGGCTCAGCCCGCCCGCGCCGGCCGCGGCCATGCCCAGAAACCCCCGTCGTCCGAGGTTCGAATTTGCTGTCATGAGGTTCTTGCCCTCTCTGTGCGCTCTCAGAAATCGGGTAACAGGATCGGAAACGGGCCCGACGGCGAGGCCGGCGGAACGTGCCACAGCTTCTCGGCGAACCCGTGGTTGTCAATGCCTTACGCTTCTGGCCTCGTTCCCTTCTGGCGTCGCGCCGCACCCGGCGGTGATTTGGCCGAGCGATGGACAGGCCGCGCCTCACCGAGTCCCGGCCCGCCGGAAATGGTCAGTGAAAGAGCTTGCCGGCTCGGCCCGGGAGATGATCGGTTGTTTGTGGGGCCAGATGCTATAGGCATGCGCCGCGGCCGGTTAAGTTCGAGTTACGGATCCGATCATTCGGATACCGAATTCGCGCTGACAGTCGGTGTCGACAAGCGCCTATGTCGGCGGTTGTCGCTGTCTCCGCCCGACGGGACAATCCCGCCGAACGCCGGCACGGCCGTCGTACGCACCCCGGTCCTCGCCGTGACCGGCGCTGGGGTGCCCGGCCGCCGGCAGCTGCCAGGCATCGGGTCCACCCGACCGTTCATGGTGCACCGACCGGGTTGGCGTCCGGTGTGCTCCGGTGCGCGTCGGCTTGTCACGCCGCCGCCATCCGTTATGCGGATACGCCCATTTGATTTCCGTTGTTAACGGCCGGCAACAACTCGCCTAGTCTCGTCCGCACCACCAATGGTGGGAGCAGCCCGGCGAGAGGTGAGGGGACATTGTGGCCGTGACGGAAGAGACGCCGCCGATGTTCCGCCTGGACGGCCGGCGTGCCCTTGTCACCGGCGCCGGCACCGGGATCGGACGTGCTATTGCCTTGGGCTTTGCGGCTGTCGGCGCCGAACTGGTTCTGCTGTCCGAGCGCGACGACCTCTCAGAGGTGACGGATCAGGCGCGGACGATCGGTGCCCGGGCGTCGACAATCCAGTTCGATTTGTTGGACATCGCCGGCCGGCCCGCGTTCGTCGAGTCGCTGTTCGATTCCCACGACATCGACATTCTCGTCAACAACGCGGGCGTGATCCGCAGGGCGCCGGCCGAGACGTTCAGCGACGGCGACTGGTACGAGGTGATGGAGGTGAACGTGCACGCCGCGTTCCACTTCGCTCGTACCGCCGGCGCCCGGATGCTCCAGCGCGGTGGCGGAAAGATCATCAACATCGCGTCGGTACTCAGTTTCCAGGGCGGCATGTTCGTCCCGTCCTACGCGGCGAGCAAGCACGCGATCGGCGGGCTCACGAAGGCGCTGGCCAACGAGTGGGCCGGCCGCGGGATCAACGTCAACGCCATCGCCCCGGGTTACGTCGAGACGGCGGTGACCGCCCACCTGCGTGCCGACCCGGAGCGCCGGGCCGAGATCACCGCCCGGATTCCCGCCGGCCGGTGGGCCACGCCGGAGGACATCGTGGGCGCGGCCGTCTTCCTGGCCTCCGACGCGGCCGCCTACGTCCACGGCCACATCCTCGTCGTCGACGGCGGCTGGCTCTGCCGTTGACCACCAACAACTGCAACGAAAGGAAGACCACGTGCTTGTCGTGCCGCCCCAGGAGATGATCGACGCCTATCGGACCCTGGCCACCGCGTCCGTCGCGGATGCCGTCGAGCAGTTCGGGGTCCGCGGATACCTGACCGGCGACATCCGGCCGATCCTGCCCGGCAAGCTCGTCGGCCCGGCCGTCACCGTGCTGGAGGAGCCGTCGGAGACCGTGGAGCCGCCGACGTACGCCCTGCGCGCGATCGAGGAGTCGGAAGCGGGCAGCGTGATCTGTATTGCGGCCGGTGGGGCCGACGTCGCGGTGTGGGGCGGGCTCATGGCGGCCGGCGCCTCGGTGCGGGGCATCGGTGGTGCCGTCCTCGACGCGTGCGTGCGGGACGTGGAGGAGATTCGGCGTGACTACCCGAACCTGCCGATCTACGCCCGGGGCAGTGTCCCGGCGACCACGGTCGGGCGTTACCGGACGGTGTCGTTGAACGAGCCGGTCGACATGGGCGGCGTGACCATCTCTCCTGGTGATTTGATCGTCGCTGACAGTGATGGCGTGGTCTGTGTCCCGGCCGCCCGGATGGCCGAGGTGCTGCGGGCCGCGCAGCTCATCGAGGCGCGCGAGCGGGAGCAGACCAGGATGATCCACGAAACGGGCTCCCTGCTCACCGGCATCGCGAAGCACAACCGGGTGTGAGGTCGCGATGCACGTACTCGCCCTCGGTGAACCGCTGCTCGAATTCAGCTCTGTAGCGGACCAGTCCCTCGACGAGGCCGAACAGTTCTCGGTCGGCTTCGGCGGCGACACGTCCAACGCCATCATCGCGGCAAGCCGGTCGGGTGCGAGCACCGGTTACCTCACCCGCATCGGCGACGACGGGTTCGGCACCGCGCTGCTGCGCCTGTGGGAGCGCGAGGGTGTCGACACGACCCACGTCGTGCGGGAGCCGGGCGGACGTACAGGCATCTACTTCATTTCCCGCGACAGCCGCAGCAGTTCCTTCACGTACTACCGGGCCGATTCGCCGTCGAGTCGTCTCAGTCCGCGGGACGTTCCGCTGCCGGCCATCGAGGCGGCGGCGGCCCTGCACGTCTCCGGGATCACCCAGGCGATCAGCACGTCGGCGTGTGACGCCGCCTTCCACGCGATGCGCGCCGCCCGCCAGGGATCGACGTTGGTCAGTTACGACCCGAACTATCGGCCTACGCTGTGGCCACTGGAACGAGCCCGGGCGGTCATCACCCGCAGTGTGCAACTGTGCGATGTGGCGCTGCCGAACATCGAGGAGGGCCGGCTGCTGAGTGAGCGCACGACGCCGAACGACGTCCTCAGGTGGTTCGTGGCTCTCGGCCCCCGGATCGTGGTGCTGAAGATGGGCGAACAGGGCGCGCTGCTCTGGCACAAGGACCAGATCAGCGAGATCCCACCGCACCCCGTCGTGCCCGTGGACAGCACTGGCGCCGGCGACGCGTTCGACGGCGCCTTCCTGGCCCGCCTCGTCGACGGGGACTCCCCGGTCGAGGCCGCACGCTACGCCGCGGTCGCGGGAGCACTCACGACGCAAGGTCACGGAGCGGTCAACCCGATTCCTCGTCGCGACGCGATTATGGCCGCGCTGCACGAAGAGGGCGTCGGTCGACCACTAGCGGAGGGTGATTCTTTTGTCATATCGTAGGCGTTCGATGATCACTGCGGCTGCGGTGGCGGTCATGACGCTGCTGGCCGCGTGCGGCGGGGGTTCCACCATCGACGATGGCCCGGTCGGCGACGGCCAAGGCGGGATCGTCAAGGTGCGGGCCGGGTACGTCTCCGCGATCGACCAGATCGGGCTGCCCGTCGCGCTCGAGACGGGACAGTTCGAGGAGCAAGGTCTGGACGTGGAGCTGGCTCAGCCGTTCCCCACCGGAGTGGACGCCCTGAACGCGTTGCAGTCGGGCAGCGTCGACTTCGTGCAGGCGGGTACGCCGATCATCTCCGCGGCCCAGAAGGGGATCGACCTGGTCCTGCTCGGCAACTACACCGGCTCGTCCACCCGGCGCAGCATCGACCAGACGATGGCAGTCGTCGCGACCGACAAGGCCGGCATCGACACCAATAACCTGGCGACTCTGAAGGGCAAACGGATCGGAGTCTCGGTCGGCTCGATCAACCATCTCTACCTGCTCGGCCTGCTGCAGAAGGCCAACCTGTCCGCGACCGACGTGCGGATCGTCAACACCGCGCCACCGGACATGGCCGTGGCGCTGCAGACCAACGGCATCGACGTGGCCGTCGTCTGGGACCCGTGGCCGATCGTGATCACCGACCAGGTGAGTGGCGCCCAAGAGGTGCTGCGCGGCGGGGGGTACATCCCGTTCATCGGCTACATCATCGCCACCCGTAGCTTCGTCGAGCAGAATCCTGAGGTCGTCACCAAGTTCCTGACCGCTCGCGCGGGCGTGGACCAGTGGATGCGCAAGAACCCGGCCGACGCCGCGGAGTCCGCCGCCCGTTGGCTGCCCGGCACCAAGCCCGAGGTGGCGAGCAGGGCTATGGAGTACAACGTCGAACAACTCGACGGCCGATTCAGTCAGTGCAACTACCTCGCCCTGGACACGATCAGCCAGCTGCTGGCCGAGCAGGACGTGGTCGAAGCCGGTTTCGATGTCAACAAGTACTTCGAGCCCGGGCCGATCCTCGAGGTGATGCAGTCGAGACCTGAACTCTTCGACGACCTGCCCGCCGTGCCGCAGGCCGCGGCGATCAGCGACGGCTTCCAGTTCGACCGTGAAGCAGCGATGAAGGCATGTCCGTGACCCTCACCGAGATTCGTAGCCAGGGCGCGCGCCGCAAGGTTGCTCGCGGTGCGCGCCGTGGCCCTACCGCCCGGATGGTGTCCGCGTTCTGGTTCATCCTGCCGTTCGTCCTGCTCATCGTCATCTGGGCTGCCGTGGTCGCCGTCACCAACACCCCGATGCGGGTCTTCCCGCAGGTGACCGACGTGCTCGCAGCACTGCGAGAGATGTGGGTGAGCGGTGACCTGCTCCGGCACCTCGGAGCGAGCCTGCGCCGGGTCGGCGTCGGCGCCGCGATCGCGGTGCTGACCGCGCTGCCGTTCGGAGTGGCACTCGGTGTCAGCCCCACGCTGGCGGCGTTCTTCGCGCCGCTGCTGCGGTTCTCCGTCGCGCTCGCCGGCATCGCCTGGATCCCGATCGCGACGCTGTGGCTCGGCTACAGCGATTCGGCAGTCATCTTCATCGTCTGGAACGCGATGTTCTTCGCGCTCACCTACAACGCCATGCTCGGTGTGCAGCGAATCCCGCTCGAACTGCTCCGCGCCGCGCGGTCCATGGGCGCCGGCCGCCTACACATGTTCTTCGAGGTCCTCCTGCCAGGCGCCCTGCCCAGCATCGTGACCGGCCTGCGGATCGGTCTCGGCTACGGCTGGCGTGGCCTCGTCGCCGCGGAGATCATCGCGAGCAGTGCCGGCTTGGGCTACGCCCTGTTCCTGGCGCAGACCGAGTTCTCTACCGATGTGGTCATCACCGCAATGGTGATCATCGGTGTGCTCTGGCTGGTGATGGACCGACTGCTGCTGGCACCACTGGAGCGCCGCACCGTGGAGCGCTGGGGCATGAAGGGGGCGACGTAGTTGGACATCACGACGCGGGCACCGGTCCGACCGAAGCGTGTCTTCGCGATCCGGCGTCGACTCTTCGCCAATCCAGTCGTACGGGTCCTCGGCCCCTTCGTGCCGGTCGTCCTTCTGTGGTGGCTGCTGGCCGAGCTCAAGGTTTTCCCCGGCGCATTCTTCGTGGGGCCGGATACGGTGGTCGGCGAGTTCGTCGAGCTGATGCGCAAGGGTGTGCTGCCCGGCTATCTCTCCGATTCGCTTACTCGGCTGATGTACGGGGTCGGCTTCGGGCTGCTCATCGGGCTGCCGCTCGGCTTCGCGATCGCGATGTCGTTCTGGGCGCGTCGGCTGACCTGGCCGCTGTTGCTCTTCTTCCAGGCGATCGCCGACATCGCCTGGCTGCCGATCGTCATCGTCTGGTTCGGCTTCAGCTTGACCGCTGTCACCTTCGTCATCGTCTACACCATCGTGTTTCCCCTGGTCCTCGGCATCGTCGCGGGGGTGGAACAGGTACCCCACGAACTGATCCGAGCCGCGCGCAGTCTCGGCGCCGGCCGGCTGCGTGTCTTCCTCGAGGTGATCGTCCCCGGTGCCCTTCCGTCGGTGGCCAGCGGTATCCGAACCGGACTGGGCTACGGCTGGCGGGCACTGGTCGCCGCGGAGATCATCGTCGGGACCAGCGGAGTGGGATTCATGATGTTCGACGCTCGGCGGGTCGGGGACGTGGCCGAGGTTTTCCTGGGCATGATCGTGCTCGGTGTCCTGTGGTACGCGACGGACGCGCTCGTCCTTGCGCCCTTCGAAAGGGCGACAGTCGAGCGTTGGGGATTGGTTCGACAGGCGGAGGCAGGAAAGTGACCGCGCTTGAGATCAACGGTCTGAGCAAGGACTACGTCGACGCCTACACCGGCGAAGAGATCACCGCAATCGGTGGGGTCTCATTCACTGTTGGCCGGGGTGAGTTCGTCTCGATCCTCGGCCCGAGCGGTTGCGGAAAGACGACCGTGCTCAACATCATCGCCGGTTTCGTGAAGCAGACCGCCGGGACGGTCAAGGTCGGCGGCCGCGTCGTCGACGGTCCAGGCCCCGACCGTGGCGTCGTCTTCCAGAGCCACGCCCTCTTCCCGTGGAAGACCGTGCTCGGCAACGCCGCCTTCGGGCTGCGGATGAAGAGAGTCCCACCCAAGCAACGCGAAGCGACCGCTCGCGAGTACCTTGAGCTCGTCGGCCTGGGAGGGTTCGAGCACAAATATCCGCACGAGCTGTCCGGCGGCATGCAGCAACGTTTGGGCGTGGCCCGGGTGCTCGCCAACGAGCCAGACGTCATGCTGATGGACGAACCGTTCGCGAGCATCGATGCCCAAACACGCCGTAAGCTGCAGGAAGACCTGACCCGCGTGTTCGAGTTGCGCCGCCCCACGGTCTTCTTCGTGACCCACGACATCGACGAGGCAGTGTTTCTCTCCGATCGAGTGGTCGTCCTGTCCAAGCGGCCGAGCATCGTCCGGGAGATCGTCACGATCGATCTGCCCAGGCCGAGGACCTGGCGGGAGACGACCCAGCTGCCCGAGTTCCGCCACATCTCCAACCGAATCACCGAACTGCTGTCGGGAGGTGACGAAGATGTCATCCCTGCGATCGATGCTGACTAGCGTCGTCCGGATATCGGCGCTTCGCCGGATCGGCGTCGTGGTACTTCTTCTCCTCGCCTGGCAGGTCTGGCTGAGCATCCAGGCGGTTGGCAAGGTGACCCCTGGTGTGGGCGAACACCCCGACCAGCGCGGCAGGTTCGGCGTCGATGTGGTGCTCAACTTCGCCCCGGAGCGCTATCACATCCTGGAGTTGCAGAAGCACGGACGGGTCGCCGGCACCAGCGACATGGTCGTGCACCTGCGGTCGGTCTCGCCAGCGGGCGTGGACGCGCTCGCTCGCGAGTACTGGATCGAGCGCATCGACCCGGCCAGCTTGCCGAACCGGAGCCGGTGACCGGGTACGGCTCAACCGCACCCATGCTCCGACCGGCAGCACGCGTAAGAACGCGTTCGGGATCTGGGCCTGTCGCGCGGCCGCTGCTGCCGTGTTCACGTCCACAGTGGGTGGCTGGTGCTCCACCTACCATAGAGCCCTCTCGGACACGTTCTACGTCTCAATGGAACGCGACGATGCGCCGCGCACTATCAGAGTGCCTGATGTAGGCATCAGTAACTGACCATTTACCCCGTGCTACAGGACGTAATAGAGTCGGACCCGGGCCGGTTCAGGAAGCCGACCGCGCCAGGAATTGACCCAAGCGCGGACGTCCGGACAGTGCGCAGGCCGCAGCTCTCGAAAAGGTCGGCGGGCATCGACATCAGAGCGATCGTAATTTCGGCCAACTTGATGAATGACGTACGGATCAGGCGTCCAGGCCGGAATTGTCGTCCGTCCGCCTATGGTGCAGCCCAATCACCTCATAGGGATGGGAGTTCTGGATGAGTGAGGTGTCCCGTCGGAAAGTGCTTCTGGGTGGCGCGGCGGCGCTGGGCGGCACGGCCGGGATCGGCCTGAGCGCCGGCCCGTCGGCTCGCCCCACCACGGCCGGCCTGCCGGTGGGCGCACCGCAGCTCACCAGTTCGGGAGAAGCGGTCACGGTGACTCCGAGCGACGCCCGATATGCGGACATGGTCTACGGAAGCAATCGGCGGTGGACCGGCAGTCCGGAGCGCATCCGGGTGGTGCAGACCACCCAGCAGGTGGTCGACGCGGTCCAGGACGCGGTACGAGCCCGCAAGCGCCTGTCGGTACGCAGCGGCGGACACTGTTACGAGGACTTCGTCTACAACGCGGACGTGGAAGTCGTCATCGACCTGTCGGTCATGCGTGCCGTGTACTACGACGACGCGCGTCGCGCGTTTGTCGCCGAGGCCGGCGCAACGCTCTACGAGGTCTACCTGGAGCTGTATCGGTCGCAGGGTGTGACGATACCCGGCGGTTCCTGCGGTTCGGTGGGTGCCGGCGGCCACATCTGCGGCGGCGGGTTCGGGTTGCTCTCCCGGCTGCACGGGCTGACCGTCGACCATGTGTACGGGGTCGAAGTGGTCGTGGTGGACCAGCGCGGCCGGGCCCGCCCCGTGGTCGCCACCCGCGACGAGGGTGATCCCAACCGCGACCTGTGGTGGGCGCACACCGGTGGCGGCGGGGGGAACTTCGGTATCGTCACCCGCTATTTCCTCCGCACCTCGGGCACTGAGAACCGGCCACCGAGCGAGCAGTTGCCGAAGCCGCCGGGACAGGTGTACTCACATTCCCTCTCCTGGGACTGGGCCGACATGACGCAGAGCAGGTTCCGTACGCTGCTGAAGAACTTCGGGACCTGGCACGAGGCCAACAGTTCCCCGGGCTCGCCCTATGCGGGACTGCACAGCTCGTTGGCGCTCAATACGGCGGCGAGCGGTGAGATCTCGATGTCCACCCAGATCGAGGCTAGTACGCCGGGCGCGGCGCAGCGGCTGGATGCGTTCATTAGTGCGGTCAGCACGGGGTTGGGCGCGCCACGGCCGATGCGGGTCCGGGCCGGCGAGCAGGCGGCCAGGCCGGAGTTCTTCGTCCCGCAGGCGTTGCGGTGGTACCAGACCATCAGGTCCTCCGGCGGCGGGGGCAGCTGGTCGCGATGCTCGGACTACAAGTCGACGTACATGCTGACCGGTTTTCCGGACGACCAGATCGCCACGATCTACCGGCACCTGACCAACACGGAGAACACCAGCGACCTGCTCCAGGTCAGCTCGTACGGCTGCGAGATCAACGCGGTGCAGCCCGGAGCGACCGCGGCGGCGCACCGCAACTCGATCCTGAAGCTGCAGTATCAGAACTATTGGAGCGATCCGGCCGAGGAGGCCGGCAAGGTCGCCTGGCTGCGCGAGTTCTACCGCGATGTCTACCGCGGCACTGGCGGCGTTCCTGTCTCCAACGGAGTGACCGACGGCTGCTACGTCAACTACCCGGACGTTGACCTCAACGATCCTCAGTGGAACGCCTCGGGCGTGCCGTGGCATGACCTCTACTACAAGGAGAACTACCCCAGGCTCCAGCAGGTGAAGCGGCGCTGGGATCCGACCGACACCTTCCGACACACCCAGTCCGTACGCCTGCCGGGCGCCGTGTAGCGCGTTGGAGTCGCTGGCAGCCCAACTCTTCCACCGTCGAGTTCAGCGGCGAATGCTTGCCCCGCCGGCCTTCCCGGTCGGCGCAGGTGATCGGCGTGCCCATCCCCGTGCCCTCGCTCACGTCCGCAGTGACACAGCCAGCCGCCGCGAACAAACGGGAATGTCGCCCTGAATACGCCCGGCGCGATGGCGTTGGCGCCGACATGCGGAACGGAAGCGTGCCGTCCGTCGTGCCCATTCTTTTCCGCATGGCGAGCCGGTAGGCCGAGCGGGGCGTGGACGACGGTAGGTGAGGGCCTGCTCAGCATTGATAACAAGAGTGGAATTCATTTATCGGCGCAGCTGGCAGATGCCTGCCAGACGAGGCCGTCGCCGTCCGGCGATCCAACGCGCTGGTTGTGCAGACCCCTCGCGAGGGAGATGTCTACGCAGCTACCGACCGTTGCAGGGTTGCGTTGGGGAGAGTCGGGCCGATTCCGATCAGGTTCCGCAAACGAAGCCGAGCATTGACTAGCGCCACTTCAAGAGTGAATCAGATTTGCTGATACTCGCATCAGAGAGATGCGCTTAACGCCTCGTCAAAGCCCTCGTACCGTGGTCGGCAACCGCCGTCTCGATCGTCCGCTGCGGGCCTGCCGCGGAGGAGCCGCCACATCTCGGGCCCCGCAGGAGCCGGCATAAGCATCCGCGTCCGCGCGAGGGACTGAAGGAGCTGTGATGAAGCCAGGCACATTGAACAGACGTGAGTTGCTGAAGCGAGGGGGCATCGTGGGCGGCGTGCTCGCCCTGAGTCCGCTTCTGCAGGAAGTGGCGATGGCGGCCCCCACGATGGCGAGCGCGCCGGCAGGTGACGACGGACTCCGCATCGGTAAGCGAATCTACGAGTCGATCGGCGTGCGGCCGATGATCAACGCTCGTGGCACGTTCACCATCATCAGCGGATCCCTGATGCTGCCCGAGGTGCGGGACGCGATCGACGCGGCCGCGCGGCACTACGTACACCTGGACGAGCTGGCGGATGCGGTCGGCACCCGGCTGGCGGAGCTCACCGGCGCGGAGTTCGGCCTGGTCAGCTCCGGCTGTTCGGCGGGGTTGACCCACGCGACCGCCGCCTGCGTCGCCGGCGGCAATCCCGACCTGCACGTCCGTATCCCCGACCTGACGGGCTTCCAGAAGACCGAGGTGATCATTCCTCGGCACTCCCGCAACGTCTACGAGGCCGCGGTCAGCGCCGTCGGCGTACGCGTGGTCGAGGTGAACACCCGCGCAGAGCTCGAGGCGGCAATCGGGCCGCAGACCGCGATGGTCTACGTGATGGCCGGACCACGGGTGGACGAGAGCGAACTGCACACCCGGGCGATCGCAGTCATCACCGAGCCGCGCGGGGTGCCGCTCCTGGTTGACGCCGCCGCCGAGATCCTCACCATTCCCAACGTCCACCTGCGCAACGGTGCGACGCTCGTCGCGTACAGCGGTGGCAAGGCCATCCGGGGCCCGCAATCGGCCGGCCTGGTGCTCGGCCGTGAGGACCTGGTGCGCGCAGCATGGGTGCACAGTGCCCCGCACCACGGCTTCGCCCGCGGCTTCAAAGTCGGCAAGGAGGAGGCCATCGGCATGCTGATGGCGGTGGAGATGTGGGTACGGCGTGACCACGACGCCGAGTGGGCGCAATGGACGTCATGGCTCGAGCACATCGCCAACCGGGTGCAGCGGGTCCGGGGGGTCACGACGAGGATCGTGCAGCCGACGGGCCTGTCCAATCGGACACCGTCGCTTCGGGTGCTCTGGAACGAGAAGGAGCTCCGCCTGTCCGGCGGTGCCGCCGTCAGCGCACTCGACGCCGGCGAACCCCGGATCGCCTGCAGCTCGACCAGCAGTGATGGATTGACCGGGGTCTCGATCACCCCGTACATGATGATGCCCGGCGATGAGCGGACGGTGGCGAACGAGCTCTACAAGCTGCTGAAGAACCCGCCACCCCAGCCGGAAACGCCGACGCTGCCACCGACGGTCGACCTCACCGGACGGTGGGAGGTCCAGATCGAGTACCTCGCCAGCTCGTCCACCCACGTCTTCGAGCTGACCCAGCAGGGCAACGAGATCACCGGTGCGCATCGCGGCGAGTTCGTCTCGCGACCACTCTCCGGGACGATCAGCGACCGCGAGGTCCGGCTCCGCAGCAACTACCCGGAGTCGAACGGCGACGCCCTCAGCTTCACCTTCACCGGCACGGCCGGCGGCCAGACGATGGCCGGTGCGCTCGACATGGGGGAGTACCTGGCCGCCAAGTGGTCCGCCACACGACGTGGGTGACGGCGTTGCCGAGCGGCGCGGGCCAGTTGGTCCGTTACGCCGCACACGCGAATAGCACCGCACCGGATCAGCGAGAGGGAGGAACATGAGCGAGTCGACCAGGCGGGAGTTCATCCGCCGAGTTCCCACGGTGGCCGCCGTCGCTGCCGTCGTACCGGGCGCCGTCGCCCTGGACCGACAGGACGAAGACCACTGCAACAAGTGCAAGTGCAAGCCGCCAGTCAAGGAGGCCCACTGGCCAGGCGGGGAACCTCCGGAGAACCCGCTCTTCAGCCCGGTCGTCACCTTCGGGAACCTGGTGTTCCTCTCCGGCATCGGCGCCCACTTCGACGGTGACATCACCTCGCACACCGAGCACGTGCTCAACGAACTGGAGCGCAACCTCGAGGCAGTCGGGTCATCGATGGAAAAGGTGCTCAAGGTAAACGTGTACCTCAACAGTCTGGACGACTACGACGGCATGAACGCCGTCTACCTCGGTCGCTTCGGAAAGAGGCCCGGGGTGCGGACCACCATCGCGGCTGCTGCGGGCATCCCCGGTGATTCCCTGGTCGAGATTGACTGCATCGCCGCCACCTGACACATCCCGTGGGGCCATCTCGAACGCCCGGTGATCCGCGCTGGGCGTCCGATCAGCACCAGCCGGCGAGAACGCGCCGCAGGTGCAACGTTCGGAGAAGGAGTCAGCTGATGAAACTGAATTCATGGCGTCGGAAGGCCGCTCTGGCCGCCTCGGTCATCCTTCCGATGGGGTTGGTCGGGGCTGGGCAGGTCACCCAGGCGAGTGCGACACCGACCCAGCGGCCTGGCGCGGCCGGAACCGTAGCCGAGCCCCGCTACGACCTCATCCTCGACAACGGCCATGTGATCGACCCCAAGAACAACATCGACGGTGTCCGGGACATCGCGGTGCGCGACGGGCGCATCGCGGCTGTCGCCAAGTCCCTCAACCCGAAGGACGCCGAGCAGGTCGTCAACGCCCGGGGCAAGTACGTCACTCCGGGCATCATCGACATGCACGCCCACATGTTCGTCGGACCGGCCAACGACTACGCCGCCGGTTGGAACAGCGTCGCCCCGGACGGGTTCACGTTCCGGGCCGGCGTCACCACCGCAGTGGACACCGGATCTGCGGGCTGGGAGAACTTCGACGAATTCAAGACGAATGTCATCGATCGATCGAAGACCCGGGTGCTGTCGTTCCTCAACATCGTCGGCAAGGGCATGGCCGGGGGAGAGCGGGAGCAGGATCTCGAGAACATGCAGGCGGAGCCGGCCGCCGAAGTGGCGCTACAGCACCCGGACGTCATCGTTGGCATCAAAACGGCGCATTACAACGGCCCGGAGTGGGATCCGGTGCGCCGCTCGGTCCAGGCCGGCGAGATCGCCGATGTCCCGGTCATGGTCGATTTTGGCTCGGACTCGGAACAGCGCACCATCGAGCAGCTTCTGACCCAGGAGCTACGGCCGGGTGACGTTTACACGCACGTTTATTCCGGCCTTCGTCGGGAGCTCGGCGACGACGGCCGCCTCAATCCTGCCCTTCAGGCGGGTAGGGAGCGCGGAATCGTCTACGACGTCGGGCACGGCGGCGGAAGCTTCTCGTGGGACGTGGCGGTTCAGGGCATGAAGGAGAACCTGCCGCCGGACACGATCTCCACGGACCTGCACATCACGTCGATGAACAGCGGCATGAAGGACATGGCCAACGTGATGTCGAAGATGTTGACCCTCGGCATGTCGCTGGAAGACGTGGTGGAGGCCAGTACGTGGACGCCCGCACAGGTTATTCAGCACCCTGAGCTGGGGCACCTGTCGGTTGGGGCGCCTGCCGACGTCGCGGTGTTCAGCCTTGACCGGGGACGGTTCGGATTCGTCGACTCCTTCGGCTTCCGGATGGACGGCAAAGAGAAGCTGACCGCTGAGCTGACCCTGCGGGAAGGCGACGTCGTCTGGGACCTCAACGGGATCGCTGCCACCGAGTGGAAGCCCGGCCGGGACCGGGACTAGTTAGCCGGTGTTGAACGATGGCCGCTACCGGCGTAGCGGCCATCGTTCTCCATCTACTTCGAGTAGTTCCCTGGCACAGCGTTGAGTGTCGGTGTGACCGCGCACGATGTCGCTGGCGGCTCGCGCATACAGCGGCCGGACCGGAACCGTTTCGAGGAACAGGGCAAGGGTGCGGCTGGCGATACCTTGACCCCAGAGCGCACAGTCGATCCAGTAGGTGACCTCGGTATCGCCGTCCATGACGAAGCCGGCGATGCTGCCACCGAGGCGCCCATCGCGGATCACCGCGCGCAACGTGACGTCAGCAGAGGCCCTCACCTTCGACATGTGGGCGTCGAACGCTTCACGGTCGTCGGGGTTCTCGGCGGTGAACGCGGCCATCCAAACCGACTCGGGGTCACGCTTCTGGTCGAACAGCGCGTCGAGGTCAGAATCGACGATTGGCCGCAGTGCCGCATTCGCCGCCGTTGTGGTCCTCACTCTGCTCCGCCCCGGCCAGGGAGGCGAACGTCTCAGCCGGCGCCGACACATGCGATGCGACGGCGTTCGTGAGTCGGGTGGCGCTTTGCGCTAGCTCCTCGATGCGGCCCCAGTCACGGGCTGCCAGGGCGTCGGCCGGGGTGAGCCAGGATCCGCCGACGCATCCGACGTTGCGCAGGCTGAGCCAGTCAGTCGCGTTCGCCAGCGTGATGCCACCGGTCGGGCAGAACATCAGGTGAGGCAGTGGCCCGGCGACCGCCGAGAGGAAGGCGAGTCCGCCGCTCGCGAGCGCGGGGAAGAACTTCATGGCGTCCAGACCCAGCTCCCGCAGCGCCAACATCTCGCTGACGGTGCTGACTCCCGGCAGGTAGGGCAGGCCGGTGTCAAGCGCAGCGCGAGCCAGATTCGGTGTCGCGCCCGGGCTGACCAGGAACATCGCGCCCGCCGCTCGGGCCTGCTCGGCCTGCCGAACGGTGCTGACGCTGCCGGCGCCAACGACCATGCCGGGCACCTCCTGAGTCGCCCTTCGGATGGCCTCCAGCGCCGCACTGGTCCGAAGGGTGATCTCCATGATGCCGACGCCCCCGCTGAGCAGTGCCCGGGCGAGCGACGCGCTGTCGGTCGTCTGCGTCACCACGACAACGGGAATCACCGGCGAGATCGACATCAGGTCCCGGGCCGTCTGCGGGTGCGTTCGGTCCGTCATGGCGGCGCTCAAAATACGATGTCCTGCGGGACGATGCCCTCCTCGCGACAGTACTCGTGGTAGCGACGCAACTTGCTTTCCGCAGTCTCGACGTAGGCGACCTTACCGGTCTCATCCGTGTACTCGATCGGACCGTGGATCGAGAAGAGCGTCAGCATGGGTTCGTCTGGGGCGTCCACATCCGCCACGAGGGTGTGCACGTCGCCGGGCGGCTCGTAGACATAAGCCCCAGGCTCAGCCTGCCAGTCGTGTTCGAGGTAGTGCCAGCGGCCCTGGATGACCCACCCCTCGACCTCGGCGAGATGTCGATGCCGGTTGACCACCCCGCTCTTGGCCACCTTGAGCAAGTTGACCCAGCTACCGGTGGCCGGCGAAATGCGCAGCGGCTTGAACCACACGTTGGCGGAGCCCTGCGGGACCCAGGGCAGATCGGGGGTCCGGATGAGGAAATCCTTGATCGGGTTCAGCTGCTCCATGCGTCGATGCTCCTTCTGGTTCGCCTCGCCGCGGCATGAAAACCCTATGGCGGGCGAGTCGTGCGGTGAAGAACCAAGGCTGGATAGGGCCATGCGGAAGCCGAATACGACTCGGGCCGATCGTCGGAACAAACGGATTGCTCGGTGGCTCAACGACGCCCGCGAAGGGGCCAGGGTGGATTGACCACAGCAGGCGGCGCATCCGCGGGGCGATGCCGCGGAGGACGTCCACGTACGGCCGGGCAATGCGGCGACGCGTTGGCTTGGTGCCCCTCGCGTGCCGAGGGCGATCTTCAGACGGTTGAGCATGTCAACCAGCTCCTGCACGTCGGCAGCCATCCCGGCGTCTCGGCTCCGCCCGACGTCGACCGGAGACGGGCCGGCGGCCTCGACGGCACGGCCAGCGCGTGAGGCCACCTCGGTGGCGGCCATGTCGAGCCCGTCGATCCGGTCGAGGACGATCGCGGCGAGCACGTCATCCTTCCTGACGAAGTGGCGAAACAGGGTGCGTTCGCCGAGACCGGCGCGGCGGGCGATGTCGGCGACGGAGGCGTCCAGGCCACGCTCTGCGAACTCGTCGGCGGCGGCCATTGGCGGGGTACGGGCGTCCTCGGTTGCCAGGCGGCTGGTAGAACTTGCACCGGCCGCAGAGCGGCCTGGGCCACCGCAGTCCCGCCGACTAGGAGCCGCCCTGGCGGCCTGACCACCACGCCGATGGTGCCCGCCAGAGTGGAGCAAGCTCGGACCACAGGAGTGTCAGAACGTATGGACGGAACTGCAGGCAGCCCGTGGGCGGTAGCCGGTCTGGATCCACTCGCCGGGCGGGTGTTGGAGCACCTGGTGGCCGTGCGGTCGGCGGACGTCACCGATGTGGCGGCGGCGGTCGGGGTATCCCCGGCGGAGGCGGAACGAGCACTAGGGCACCTCGCGGACTCCGCACTGGTGCTGCAGATCGACGGTACGACGCCGCGATGGGTGGCCGGCCCCCCGAGGTCGTCGCTCAGCGCACTGCTGGCCCGGCGACGGGCCGAACTCGCCCGCGTCGAGGACCTCGTGGAGCGGCTTCACGACGTGTACGAGGCGGTGTCCGGGCCGCGCGCCGCGCACCTGGTGGAAGTGCTGCAGCACGAGGACGAGGTGCCGGCGCGCTACGGCCAGCTGCTGAAGGGGAGTTCGGTCGAGGTACTGCATCTGGCCAAGCCGCCGTATGTGACGGCCACGCGGGCGTCCGTCGGGGAGCCGGCGGTCGCGCCCGGGGTGCGGATGCGGTCGGTGTACGAGACGGAGGGCTTCACCGATGCGGTGTCGCTCAAGACGGCGCTGCGCGGGACGGGTCAGGGCGGGGAACTGCGGCTGGCGGCCCGGCTGCCGGTGAAGTTGGTGGTGTTCGACAATGCGGCCGCTCTGCTGCCGGTGCGCGAGGACCGCCCGGCGGCCGGTTCGATGGTCGTGCACTCGCCCGCGCTGGTGGTGGCGCTGGTGGCGCTGTTCGAGAGCGTGTGGGAGCGCGCCGACCCGGTGTCGCTGGCGAGCCGACACGATGGGCCGACCCCGAAGGGCAGTCCGACGACCGTGGGACCGGACCTGCGAACACGGGAAATCCTGCGCATGATGGCAACCGGGATGAAGGACGAGGCGATCGCCCGCGTGCTCAAGGTGAGCCGCCGTACCGTGCAGAAGCATGTCAGCGATGCGGGTTCCCTGCTCGGTGCCCGGACCCGGTTCCAGATCGCGCTGCTGGCTGCTGAGCGGGGGTGGCTGAAGGAGCCGGTGCGGACAGAGCGCCGCACAGCGCCTGCCGGTCCGGCACCCGCGGCCGTCTCTGCTTCATTTTCGGCCGCGTCGTCCCAGGCCTCGACGGCGGCTCGTTGAACTGCGCAGTCCCACGTCAAAACCCATTTGCGTCGCCGATCGCCTCGTCCTGGCCGGCGATTCGCGGGTCAGCGCGTATCCCGAACACGGCGGCGCGCCGGGACCTCTCATGAGGTACCGGCGCGCCGCCGTGCGTCGCATCCCCTAGCAGGGGATCACTTGCAGGACTTGGCTCCCTTCGCGTACGCCAGGCCGAAACCGCCTGCCGACGAGTCCATGAAGATCACCTCGCGCCCCGCGCCGGCGGTAGCGAACATCTGTGCGCCCGGGCTGCAGGACGCCGGTCCGACGTACTTCCCGTTGAACGTGTACTGCTTGAGCTTCGGGTTGAGCGCGTTGTCCGGGTAGCCGCCGGTGGAGAGCCAGAGGTCGTACGGGGCCTCCTCGGTGACCGTGAGCGTCGTGTCGGACAGCGTGAGGACGTCGGCACGGATCGCCTGCGGCGAGTTCTCCTCGAAGAGCAGATGGCTCGTGCGCGTGGCGAAGTCGAAGAGCCGCACCGAGTCGTTGAACGTCCCCTGGTTCCACTGGCCGTCGACCAACCTGCCGTAGTCGCGGTTGATGACCCAGGCGACGCCGGTGCCGGACACCTGGGGGTAGCTCATCGTCTCGGCCCCGGGGTCACCGCCGGCGAAGGTCGCCTTCCCCGTCGCGAGGTCGTACACCTCGACACCCAGCGACCACCGGTTGCCGTTGGCGTCGGGCTGCGCGTAGTCCTCGTACCGGACGTAGGAGATCTTTCCGTTCTTGACGCTCGGCGCCGTCGCGTTCCCGACCCAGTCGGGGTGCGCGAGGGTGTGGACGGTCCGCGAGTTGCCCTGCAGGTAGCGCACGACGTCGCGGTAGCCCTGCTCCGGGTCGTACTGGCTCCACGTCACGACGTCGCCGTCGAAGCCCAGGCCGTTGATCCGGTACGGGGAGCGGTACAACTCCTCCACGTGGCCGCCGTCGATGGGTGCCGAAAGGATGCGGTCGGTCTCCCACGTCGGCGAGTTCTGGTCCGCCTCGATCGACAGCCACACGACCCGCTTGCCGTCGGTGTGCGGGAAGCTGTGCGGGTTACCGTCGTTCGGGGAGATCCGGTACGGGGCGCCCTTGCCGTCGGTGCGGCCCACCCAGATCGACGTCGGCTCGGTGCGGTTCGCGTCCGCCCGCGGCACGGCGAACCAGCCGCCGGCCATGCTCGCCGTCATGTCGACGTACAGTCCGGTGTTGAGCCGGTCGATCAGGAGGTCGGTCTTCTTGCCGTAGAGGTTCGCCTTCCACTTCGCAGTGATCCCGCGCGAGTCGAACGCCGCCTGCACCACCTTGAGGTCCTTGTTGCTCAGCCCTGAGGACTTGGCGGAGGCGAGCACCGCCTCGCGGGCGTCCACGAAGTCGGACATGGGGGTGAGGTAGTCGGTGAGCGCCCGGTAGACGATCTTGTCGGCGACGGGGCCGCCGAACGCCTGACGCAGGTCCCACAGCGCCCCGGACACGATCGTCGAGTTGAGGTGCACGCCACCGTCGTCCATCTGCGGCGTGTCCATCAGGTGCTGGAAGTCAGCCGTGGTGGCGCCGTCGTCGAGATTGCGCAGGGCGCACTTGGTGGGCGTCAGGGTGCGGCAGAGGTCGCCGCCGATCAGGCTCGCCTCGGGGTCGGTCATCGGCGTGCCGGTCGCGTCGACGTCGATGGCGTTGCCGAAGTAGTCGGCGATCGCCTCGTTGAGCGCGCCCGGCTGGCCGGCGTAGACGAGGCTGGCGGAGTTCTCCACCACGCCGTGCGTCATCTCGTGGCCCACCACGTCCGGGTCGGCGGCCAGCGGCAGGTACTCGGCGTCGCCGCTGCCGTACACCATCCGGGTGCCGTCCCAGTAGGCGTTGACCCACGGGTAGCCGCCGTAGGTGATGCCGACGATCGAGTTGATCGCCATGCCGTTGTCGTCCAGGCTGTTACGCCCGAGCTTCGTCTGGTACCACTCGAACACCTTCGCCGCATCCCAGGCCGCGTCCACGGCGCCGGCGTCGGTGAGGTCCGCGCCGAGCGTGCTCGACGACGACGCGAACGGCCCGACGCCCTCGGGCAACTGCCCGTCGAGCAGGTCGTAGTAGTCCCGGCCCCGGGCATCCCAGGTGGTGATCGGCACCGTCCGGCCGTCCGGGAGGGTGTGCGTCTGGTCGATCATGAGGTACGAGTCCGCGTCGCCGGTCCGGACGAGCGGGACCGGCACGGTGACGCCGTGCAGGCTCTTGCCCTCACCGACGACCGAGGTCGTGCCGTCGGCCGACGTGGACGGCGCCGGCGTGGTCCGCGGCGCGACAGCGGTCCCGCCGGCGGCCAGGGCGGCGGCCTGCTGCGCGGTGGCGAAGGACTTGATCCGGCTGACGCTGAGCAGCGTCACCCCGTTCGTCGCGCCCACGTAGACGTCGCGGAGCACCGGCTGGCCCGTGGCGACGTCCTTGCCCTTGACGAGCACCCGGCGCGCGAGGACGCCGGTGCCGGTCGGCATGACCACGAGCCCCTGGTCGGTGCCGGTGAGGTCTGCGCTGGCCGCGCCGGGACGCGGCGCCCCGGCCACGACGGCGGCGCCGGGGTGCAGGCTCCTGCGTACGTCCTCGACCGCTCGGGCGATCGCGACGTCGGCGGGCATCGTCGGGCGCGTCGTGTCGACATCGAGGTCGGTGAAGTAGCTGCCCGACGTGCCGGTCACCGCACGCTTGCCGGCCTTCTTCTCCATACGCACCACGTACTGGCCGCCGAACACGGGCAGGCCCTTGTACTTCTGGTTGAGCCGGACCGTCTCCCGCTCTCCCCGGGTGTCGACGCCCGCCGTGGTGAGCGTGCCGGCCGGGTCGGCGATCTTGTAGCGGTCCTTGTGGCCGGTGAGGTGCGCCTTGGCGGCCTTGTCCGGGGCGATCGTGGCGTCGACCGGCTCGGCCAGGTCGTCAACGAGCGCCGGGGTGTCCGTAGCGGGCGCCACGGTGGCCGGGACCGACGCCTCCGCGTCCGTCGCCGTGCTCGACGGCGCGGCGTTCGCGGCCTGGGCGGTGGTACCGAGGAGGGCGGCCGTCGCCAGGATGGCGAGGGCGGGTGGTGCCTTGACTCTGCGCATCTGTTGCTCCTGCAAGGTGGTTCAGCGCCCGGCCGACTCCTTGCGGCACGGGATTTGATCACCCTCACTGCGGTGTCGCCGCCGACACAAGGACCACTTTGCGCACCTGCACAAACCAGAAGCCAGCCAAGGAAGAGCCGATTCGAACGGCACACCTGGTCGGGGCCGGTGGTGGGTGTAGTCCCGGAACGCTCGGACCAGGTCGCCCGCCGGGCCGTCAAGGGCGGCGCCAGCGGTGGACCACTCACCTTCGCGACAAGGCCCTCTACGAGAAGCGCAACGTCGTGGAACGCTGCTTCAACCGCTTCAAGCAATGGTGTGATCTGGCTACCCGCTACGCCAAACGGGTATCCCTATACCGGGCCGGCCTCGTGCTTATCGCCGCTGTCATCTGGCTTCCATGATCGGCTGGACAGGGGCCTAGGCGATCCAAGCCGGGGCGCGCATGCCTGCGCATCCTCGCCAGCAGCCGAAACCCTCATCGCCGTCGGCGCGTGCGGCCTCGGGTTCGGCGTGTCCGGGGATGTTCGTCCGCCCCCGTTGACCGCCTTGGTGTCGGTGCCGTCGCCAGGATGACTCCACGGACGAGGTTCATCTGCACAACTCTCTGCTCGGTCGCGCCATGACTCCATCTCCTCATCGGGCCAACCCTTGAGCGGCTCGCACCGGGCGGCCCGCGCAGGGGCAGATTAATCGCGACGCGTCCTCGCTGGGGACGGCAGGCGAAGTGTTGACACCGGCGAGCCGGATGCTCCAGAGTTACTGGACTAGTCCGGTATTCCATGCGGTAGTCCACATGAGGGTGGATCAAATGGCCACGAGATCGAAAGCGAGAGCGGCGCTGTCGCTGCTAACGGTGGTGACGCTGGCGGCCGGTTTGCTGGCGCAGGCATCCGAGGACGTCCAGGCAGCCGGCGTCCGGGCAGCCGGCGAGCAGACTGCGCACGACCAGCCGGGCTCACGCGGCGACCTGACCTTGCCCGACGGCTACGCCGATCGAGTGAACCACGCGTTGAACGAGGGATCCGACCACTGGGGCGAGAAGTTGCTCGGCCTGCCTGACGGTCCGACAATGGCCAACGTCAAGCCGCTGCTGGTGCCGGCCAACCACGGTGGTACGACGGACGCCGCGTCGCCCTGGTACTACCTGCCCTTCACCTATCCGGCACCGGATCCGAGTCGGTGGGCCGAGGAGAGGGACTTCTCGTTGCACGTCGCTGACGGCAGCGAGCTGATGTCGCAATGGTCGGACTCGCGGGCGACCCAGCGCGTTCGCTTCTTTGTCGGCGCGGGCGGGACCGAGCGCTACGGCCAAGCCGAGGCGAGGTCAGCCGATCCCCGCCTGACCGGCGGATACTTGCCGATCCTGTCCAACTCCTATCGGGACGCCGCCGGGGTCCGCTACGAACGCGAGTCGTTCGTCACCGAGCTCACCCCGGGCGGCCCGGCGGTCAGCATGCTCCGCTTTGTCGTCAACGGGCCGGCGAACGCGCACCCGCGACTCCGGCTCAACCTGAGCCGCGACAAGGTGGCAGACGTCGTCGCCGAGCCTGGGCGGCTGACTCTCGACGGGAAAACCGTGGTCGCGTACAGCGGTGCGGCGACGTGGTCCGCGCCCGACTTGAGCTTCATGCCCGACTTGAGCCGCGGAAAGGTCGAGTTGTACCTGGTCGTGCCGAACGAGCCGGCCGAGCTGGCCGCCGTACGTCCGTCGGCCAAGCTGTACAACGCTGCGAAGTCCCGCACTGCTGACTACTGGACGGCGCAGCTCAACACCGGTGCGAAGGTCCGGATTCCGGAGCAGTACGCCGCGGACGCCATGCGCAGCACGCTACTGAACAACCTGGTGATGGGCTTCAATCTGACCGTCGGAAACGGCTACGAGTCGCTGGACAAGTCCTTCGCCTTCGTGCCGGAGATCGCCGCGACGGTCACCTCGCTCGGCGACTTCGGGTACCAGGAAAAGGCACGCGCGAACCTCACCGAGATGCTGCGACGCGGCCAGGGCAGCTTTTTCCTGTCCTGGGAGCGCGGGATCAAGCTGCAAACGGTGGCGACGTACTACCTGCAGAGCAACGACGGGTCGCTGCTGCAGGAAAACCTGCCGACGTTCCGCGACTGGCTCGCGGACTTCAAGCGGCAACGCCTCGCAGACCCAAACGGTCTGCTGGCCAAGACCCGTTACGCCTCCGACATCCCGGAGCCTGTCTACGGCCTGCACCACCAGTCCGAGGTCTGGCGGGGTCTGCGCGACGTGGGTGTCGCGCTGCGACTGATGGGCCGTACCAGCGAGGCGCAACCGTTCCTCGACGAGGCTGCCGGCCTACGCACGTCGCTGCTGGACGCGGTGGAGAAGTCGAAGACGGTGTTGCCGGACGGCTCGACGTTCGTGCCGATCGCGCTGCTGGACCCCGCCTCGTCGAAGCCGTACGACAAGGTAACCACCGACTTCCTCGGCAGCTACTGGAACCTGATCATGCCGTACGCGCTCGCGACCGGGCTGTTCGAGCCGGGCAGCGCGACGGCGACCGGACTGCGTGACTACCTCTACAAGCACGGGTCGCTGTTCCTCGGCCTCACCAGGTTCAACCTGTCGACCGCTGATCCCGGTGTCTGCCAGAACATCCCGCACAACCAGTGGCCGGCGGTGCCTGGATACAAGTCCAGCGGTATCGACCAGCAGTACGGCTACTCACTGATGCGGTTCTTGGCCGACAATGCCGAGTCCGATCGCCTCGATCTGAGCTTCTACGGGATGCTCGCGCATGACCTCACGCCGAACACCTTCGTCGGTGGCGAGGGCGCCACGATCTCGCCGTGCCCGCAGTTCGGTGAGTACTACCGGTCCCAGTACTGGCCACCGTTGTCGCCGAACAACGCCACCTACCTGGAGGCGCTGCGCGGCCTGCTGGTCAGCGAGGACCTGGACGCCAACGGCGTGCCGGCCACGCTGCATCTGGCACCGGCTACGCCGCGGCCCTGGCTCGCGGACGGCGAGCGGATCGAGGTCGCCGACCTGCCCACCTCCTTCGGCGACGTCGGGTTCGCCTCGTCGTCGGAGCTGGCGGCCGGCCGGCTGACCGTGCGGGTCGACCCACCGCGCGCGGTGGCCGGGCGGGCGCCGCTGACGGACGTGGTGCTGCACCTGCGCGCGCCGCGCGGTCACCAGTTGACCGGCGTCACTGTCGACGGCCGTCCTGTGACGTTCGACGCCGCGCGTGAGCTGGTCGACCTCGGTCGGTTGACGGCGGCGGTCACGGTCCGGGCGACGTATCGGGCGACGAAGGTGGCCGACGCGCCGAGCGCGGAGGCCACGAAGGTGACGACTCCGCGGCCGTTGCTGGAGCCGGGGGAGACGTTTGCGCTGGACGTGGAGGTCGAGGCGCTGGGGTTGGGCAAGGTCAGTGGCACCGCCGAGATCGGCGCTCCGGCCGGGTGGAAGGTCAGCGATTCGAAGCTGCCGTTCAGCGTGAACAGCAACCAGAAACTGGCCTGGTCTCAGCTTGCCACCTCGGTGCGTATCCCCGCTGATGCGGCGCCCGGAAACTACCGGATCGACGTCGTCGCCCGGCCGTCCGGTGGTCCAGCGCGGACCTCCTCGCTGTCGGTCCGGGTCGCCCGACCGGACCCGGCGGACTACGCCGCGCTGGTGAAGCGGGACCAGCCGGTGGGCTACTGGCGGCTCGGTGACGCCTCGGGCCAGCCGGTGGAGGATGCCTCCGGCAACGCAAACACTGGCGCCTACCGTGGCAGCGTCGGCTGGTCCCAGCCAGGGGCGATCGCCGACTCTGCCGACACCGCGGTCCGGCTCGATGACGGCTACGCGGAGATTCCGGACAGCGCCTCGCTCAGCATCACCGGTGCCTACACGCTGGAGTCGTGGGTCAAGGACACCGCGGGTGGACCGCAGGGCATCGTCGAGAAGTACGACGGCGGTGACTGCCTGCCGTCGCGCGGCGGCTACGCCTTGCGGCTGGTCAACGGCAACAAGCTGCAGGCGCTGACGGTCGCTGACCAGGCGCAGGCCAGCGCGTCCAGTCCTCGCAGTGTCGAGCAGGGGCGATGGCATCACGTCGCGGCGGCGTATGACGGAACGACGTTGCGGACCTACATCGACGGGCAGCTGCAAGCATCCACCCCGATGGCCAAGGCGCCGACTGACGGCACGAGTAGCCTCAAGCTGGGCGCCCGTGGAGACGACGGGTTCAACCGATTCGTCGGCAGCTTGGACGAGGTCGCGATCTACAACAAGGCCCTGACCCCAGGTCAGATCGACTCCCACTACGTCAAGGGAGTGCTCGGCAACCCCGGCCAGTCAGCCAGCGCAGTGCGGGCCGGTGGGAGCACCGGGCAGAGCACCTCAGTCTCGGCTCCGGCGGGCTCGGCACCCAGGCAGAGATCGACGAGTCAGCAGCCGGCGGTCAGTGGCGAATCTTCCTACGCGGCTCAGGTGCTGGCTGACAAGCCAGTCGGCTACTGGCGGCTGGGCGAGCGATCTGGCGCGAGCGCCGAGGACTCGTCCGGCACCGGCAACCCCGGCGTCTACACGGACGCTGTGACGCTGGGCCGCCCAGGCGCGTTGACGGGCGATCCGGACACCGCCGCCGAGCTGACCAGCGGCCACATCGCCGTACCGGACTCTGCCTCGCTGAGCGTCAGCGGCTCCTTCACCCTCGAGGCATGGGTGAATCTCAACGATGTCTGCCAGCAGTACGGGGTGGTGGAAAAGTACGATGCGCCCGCCTACAACGGCTACGTTTTGCGCGTACTGCCCGGCGGCAGGATAAGCGCCCTCACGTTGGGCGCGGCCGGGCAGTTGGCCTCGGTCGAAGGGCAGACGGTGGTCACGCCGGACGAGTGGCATCACGTTGCCGCGGTTTACGACGGGTCGACCATCTCGGTCTACCTCGACGGAAAACTCGACGGCTCGGCCGCCACAAAAATCAACCCGACCGACGGAGCGGGCAGCCTCAAGCTGGGGGCCCGTGGCGACGACGCCGGTACCAGGCTCGCCGGGCTGCTCGACGAGGTTGCCGTCTACGACCACGCCCTGACCGTCGACGAGGTCGCACAACACTATTCAGCCGGCACGACGGGCTGATTACTCCGCGCCACCTGGCTTCGGTGTTGGGCGTGACGCAGACATGCCGACCTTGGCCGGTGGCAGGTCATTCGGGACGAGGCCGTAGCGGCCGGCCTCGTCCCGAATGACCTGACCGGACCGGAGACGCGCCTTGGTGGTCAGTCCTCGCGGTGGCTTGCCCACCGCACGCAACTTTGAGCACGTACGGAACCACTGCTGGCCCAAATAGATTGAGTGGAGGTTTGATGTTTCTGTCGCGCTCGCTCCATAGCTATCGCCGGATCTTTGCATTTGCCGGATCGGTCGCCCTCGCCATCGGCCTGGTGAACCCTCTGCCGGCTCGGGCCGCCGCCGAGGCTCCTGAGGGGGCGGGCGTGGCGCGCATCCTCCCGGCGCCGCAGCGGGTAGAGCCGCGTCCGGGGTCCGTCGTCCTGTCGGACAACGTCGACGTCGTCGCGGGTGCCGCCGTGGATCCGGCGGCCCGGCAGTCTCTTGTGGAGGTGCTCCACGACCGAGGGGTCACGGCCAGGGTCGTCGAAAGCGCGCAAACGTCGACCTCGCGTCCGGTGATCTTCCTCGGTGGCCCGAACGAGACCGCGGCAAGCATCGCCGCGCTGGATGCTCTCGGAGTGCAGGGGCCGGCGGAGTTGCCCGGTGAGGGGTACGTGCTGGCGGCGGGGCACGATCGGGGCGGACGACCGCGGATCGTCCTCGCAGGTGTGGATGGCGCCGGGACCTTCTACGCCGTTCAGTCATTGCGTCAGTTGCTCGTGTCGAAAGGCGCCCGGGTGACCGTGGACGGTGTGGCCGTGCGCGACTGGCCGGGTTACCGGGTCCGTGGTGGCATGGAGTCGTTCTACGGGCCGGTGTGGTCGCAGGAGGACCGGCGCTCGCAGATCGAGTTCCTGGCCCGACACAAGATGAACCAGTTCTTCTACGGACCGGCGGACGACCTGCGTACCGGATCGAACTGGGACTCCGTGTACGACGAAGCGGAACTGGGCCGGCTGAAGGAGATCGTCGACCTGGCGAGGTCCCGCCACGTCGACTTCGTGTACCGGATCTCGCCGGAGGCGCCAATGGCACCTGGCCGAGGGATCTGCCACGTACGTGACGCCGATCGGGCCAAGCTTCTGGCACGCCTGGCGCAGTTGTGGGACATCGGGGTTCGCAGTTACGTCATCGCCTGGGACGACGTGTCCGGCAACTTCGCGTGCCAGGAGGACCGGGACGCCTACCAGGAGGATCTGGCGCCACTCGCGGCCGCCCAGGCCGGGGTCACCAACCTGGTCCAACGCGAGTTCATCGCGAAACGCCCCGGCGCCGGCCGCGTGGTGGCCGTGCCGACGGAGTACTGGGGCATGACGCACACGCCGTACAAGACTCGGTTTGACGAGTTGGTGAGTACCGAGGTCGACCTCTACTGGACGGGCCCTGCGGTGGTTTCACCGAGCATTACCGAGGACGACCTCCGGGCCGCCAAGGACGCCTGGCCGCGGCACCGAATCATGATCTGGGACAACTATCCGGTCAACGATTACAGCACCAACCGGCTGCTGTTGGGCCCACTGGTGAACCGTGACGCCGGCATGGCGGACGACGTCGTCGGCATCTCGTTCAACGAACTCGTCCAGCATCAGGAGGCCTCGCAGATCCCACTCGGCACCCAAGCCGACTACGCCTGGAACCCCGCAGCGTACGACGCGGAACGCTCATGGACGCAGACGCTTCAGATCATCGGCGGCGACGCGTACGAGGAACTGCGGCTCTTCGCGGAGAACAACAGGGCCAGCGTCCTGGACAACACCGCACGCCCGCAGTTCGCCGCGCTCGTCAACCGGCTCATCGCCGACTACTCGGCAGGCCGAGCAGTCGACGCTGAACTCGACCAGCTCGACCGCGAGCTGCGCCGTCTGGAGGAACTCCCCACCACACTCCGGGCGCGGCTCGGCAATCCTCTGCTACTCCAGCAGATCGGGCCCTGGCTCGACCGGGTCGGCACGACCGGCCAGGCGGGCCGGGCGGCCGTGGGCATCCTTCGGGCGCAGGACCGGGGGGACGGGGACGCCGCCTGGCTGGCCCGGCGGGAGCAGGCGCGTACCCGTGGCATCCTCGACGGGACGTGGCAGCAGATCAGTCCCGGCCCGGTCGACGATCTCCTCGACTTCGCGGCCTCGCAGAGCGACGGGTACATCGGTGACCGCTGGTACGGCGACCTCGGGGCCCCCACGGGTCTACCAGCTGCCGCCGAGGGCTCCGCGTTGGGCAACCTGACCGATCGGCGCGACGACATGGCCTACGCCGCGGCCGGCAAACCACAGGACGGCGATGCGATCACGGTTCCGATCACCAAGCCGCACCGGCTGTCGGCGGTGACCGTGGTGCAGGACGCGACCGCTCCCGCCGACGGAATGATCCAGGCGCTGGTCGACGGCGCCTGGGTGGATCTCGGACCGCTCGCCGGCGGGTTCACCAGGGTGCCGGCGGCGGACCAGGCGGCCAGCGCGGTGCGGATCCGGTGGGCGGCGGACAGCGCGGCCCCGCGCATCTACGAGATCGTCCCGCGCTACTCCGACGTGTTCAGCGGTAGCGTCTCGGTCAAGCCGTCGGGGTCGCTCATCGCGCCTGGCAAGACGAAGCGGTTCCAGGTCGCCTTCGAGGCGTTCGCGGATCACCAGCTCAGCGGAGAAGTGACCGGCACCGGTCCGAACGGCTGGACCATCGACCCGGCGACGCAGCGGTTCCGCGCCAAGCCGGACGGCCGGACCATCGTCGCGAGCGTGCCGGTGGAGGTGACCGTCCCGGCTGGCACGAAGCCAGGGCGCTATCAGGTCACGGTGGCCTTCAACGAGGACGGCGCGCCACCGGTGGAGGTGTCGCTGCCCATCCTGGTCGGGGAGCAGAGCTACCCGAGTCTCGTGACCGGGGCGGACCCGGCCGGCTACTGGAGGCTCGGCGACGCGGCCGGCTCCGGCACCGCCGTGGACAGCTCCGCGAGCGGGCAGGACGGCACCTACCTGGCCGGCGCCCAGCCGGGCGCCGAGGGTGCGATCACCGGGGACCGGGCGGCGGACCTCTCCGCCGGTTACATCGAGGCGTCACGAAGCCCGCGAACCGACCTCCAGGGCGCCTTCACGCTGGAGGCGTGGGTGAAGCTCGACTCGCTGGCCCCGGCGCCGGGGCAGGCGGTCATCGAGAGTTACGCCGGGCCGGCGGTCAACGGGTACGCCCTGCGTGTGACCGACGGTGTCCTGCAGGCATGGTCGCTCGGCGCCGCCGGGAAGGGGTACGGCCTCGTGACCGGCCGTACCCGGCTGACGGCGAAGGAGTGGCACCACGTCGCCGCCGTCTTCGACGGGTCACGACTGACCGTGTACCTCGACGGCGTCGAGGACAACAGCGTCGCGACGTCGGTGTCGCCAGGCAGCGGTACGGCGAGTGTCAAGCTCGGTGGGCGCGGGGACGACATGTCCCAGCGGCTGCAGGGCGACCTCGACGAGGCGGCGATCTACGACCGTGCCCTGACCGCCGCCGAACTCGAAACGCACTACCTCACCGGTCTCGGCTGACCGGCCGCCGGATGCGCGTCAGCCTCCCTGCGATGGGGGGCTGACGTGCATCTGGATGGCGTAGCGGTCGCCGCGGTAGAGCGACCGGCCGTACTCGACGACCTTTCCCATGTTGTCGACCGAGATGCGCTCGATCAGGAACGCCGGGGCGTCCTCGGCGACTTCGAGCCGTTGCGCCTCGGTGTCGGTGAGCCGGGCGATGGTGATGGTCTGCCGTGCAGATTCGAGTCGTACCCCGAAGACGCGATCCAGGATCTCGTACAGCGAGTCGTCGCGCTCCATCACCTTCAGCAGGCTGGGAAACCGCGCCGCGGAGAGGTTCGTCCGCTCCAGCGCCATCGGGATGCCGTCCGCCGTGCGGATCCGCTCGATGTAGTGGGTCGGGGCGCCCGAGGCGAGGTCGAGGTTGGCGGCGACCAGGCGGCTGGCCGGGCGGGTGCGGGCGCGGTACGACTTGGCGCCCGGTGTCATGCCGCGCATCCGCATGTCCTCGCTGAACGAGCGGAAGATCTCCGAGTGGGTCAGCGTCGGATGCTGAACGAAGGTCCCACGTCCGGGCACCCGCCGGACCATTCCCTTCGACTCCAGCGCGTCGATGGATCCCCGGACGGTCATCCGGGCGACTCGGAACCGTTCGGCGAGGACCCGCTCCGATGGGAGCAGCGCACCGTCTCGCGAGTTCAGGACCATGGCGGTGAGGGCGTCCCTGATGTGCTCGCCTTTGCTGCCGCTGTGCTCCGCCGGCAGAAACTCAAGCGCCTCGTCGCTTGGTTCGTGTCGCGTCCTTGGCACGGACCCGCTCCCCTTCCCGCGAGTTTGCAGTCATCGTACGGGCAATTTCCCGGACGACTGGTGAGGTCGGCATAACCGTTGACCTCCGGTCTATACCAGTATTAACCTCGGCTGGTTCGCTACGTCGAGCGGGTGGCGACCACGACGATCGGAGATGCGATGCCCAGAAGACGCGGTGTGTTGGGAGCGGTGGCGCTGCTCGCCTTCGCCCTTACTGCGTGCGCGCCAGGCGGCGGGAGCGGCAGCGACGCCGTCAACCTGAAGGTCTGGGGCTGGCGGCAGGAGGATGTCGCGGCGTACAAGAAGATCTTCCAGATCTACGAGGATGCCCACCCGGGCGTAAAGGTGGAGTACGTCCCCTACAAGAACACCGAGTACGACACGATCCTCAAGACCGGCCTCACCGACTCCAGCGGTCCCGACGTCGCGCAGCTGCGCTCCTACGGGCTGCTCCAGCCACTCGTCGGCGCCGGCAGCCTGGTGCCCCTCGACGGCCAGGTCGACAAGCTGGGCGGCTTCCCGAAGCAGATCCTCGACGGCGCGAGAGGCGAGAAGGACGGACGCGTCTACGGCGTTCCGTTCGCGCTCCAGACCCTGCACGTCATTTACAACAAGAAAATCTTCGCCGACAACGGCATCACCGCCCCCACCAGCTGGGCGGACATGATCGCGGGCTTCGACAAGCTCAGCAAGGCCGGCGTCATCCCGCTGGCGAACACCGTCACCGACGGGTGGATGCTGCCGATCGAGCAGGAGATCTTCGGGGCCACCACATACGGCGGTCCCGACTACCTCACCAGGATGCTCAACGGCTCGGCGAAGTTCACCGACGTGCCCTGGGTGAATTCCCTCGAAACCTGGAAGAGCACCAAGAAGTACTGGCCGGCGCAGGCGTCCGGGGTGAGCTACACCGACGCGCAGGCGCTCTTCAGCTCCGGCCGCGCTGCGGCGTTCCCCGGCGGCGTGTGGGAGATCGCCGGATTCCAGAAGGCGAACCCGCAGCTGGACCTGGGCATCTTCAACGTGCCACCCGCGCCCGGCGCGGCGGTCGACAAGACGCTGGTACCCGGCTACGTCGACGGGTCGTTCGGCGTCTCGGCGAAATCGCCCCGCAAGGACGCGGCCATGGACCTCGTGCGGTGGATGGCGACCGAGGAGTTCGGCCGGGCCCTGTCCACCGAGCTCCGCCAGATCTCCCCGGTACCGGGCGTCGAGCCGCCGGACGAACTCCTGGCCCAGGCGCTCAAGGAGTACCAGGCGAACCCGAGCCCGTACGTCACCTACGCGTACTTCTCCGGCGGCACACCCACCGCATGGGACCTCGCCTCCCAGGCGTTCTCCGACTACGTCCTCGGCCGAAGCAACGCCAGTGACACGGCAGCACACATCCAACGAGGGGTCGATCAGTGGTTCCGACCCAAGAATTGACGGTCCGTCCCGCCCGGCGGACACGCCGCCGGGCAGGACGGGTCTCGGCAGGGTGGATCACCACCTTCTGCCTGCCGGCCTTCTCGCTCTACGGACTTTTCCTCGTGGTACCGCTCGTCACCGCCCTCTACTACGGGCTGTTCCAGTGGGACGGCACCCGCAAGGGGGCGTTCGTTGGGATCGGCAACTACCAGGAGGTTCTCACCCGTTATCCGTTGGGCGACGAGATCCCGGCCGCGCTGGGGCACAATGTCCTCTTCTTCGTCGGCACCATGGCGATCCAGAACACCATCGGACTGGGCCTGGCGGTGCTTCTGCACCGCAACCCCTGGGGCAAGCGGCTGTTCCAGACGATCTTCTCGCTTCCCTACCTGATCAGCCCGCTGATCGTCGGGTACATCTGGTCGCTCCTGCTGAGTCCCACCTTCGGCCCGATCAACTCCGCACTCAGAGCGGTCGGCCTGGACGGGTGGGCGCAGCCATGGCTCGGTGAGCCCGACCTCGCGCTGCCCGTACTGATCCTGGTCAACGCCTGGCAGTGGATCGGCGGACCGATGCTCATCTTCGGCGCCGCCCTGGCAGGTATCCCCCAGGAGCTGGAGGAGGCGGCCGCGATGGACGGCGCGTCAGCGACCCGGACGTTCTGGAGCATCCGGTTCCCACTCCTGATACCGGCGGTCGGCGTGATCACCGTGCTGACGTTCATCGGATGCTTCAACATCTTCGACCTCGTGTACGCGCTGGGCGGTTCCGACGGAGGCCCCGGCGGCGCCATGGACGTGCTGGGCCTGCTCTACTACCGGACCGCCTTCCAGG
The DNA here is from genome assembly GCF_040606825.1 of Micromonospora sp. NPDC005367. Classification (NCBI taxonomy): domain Bacteria; kingdom Bacillati; phylum Actinomycetota; class Actinomycetes; order Micromonosporales; family Micromonosporaceae; genus Micromonospora; species Micromonospora sp. NPDC005367. The sequence goes on from NZ_JBEXFP010000004.1 coordinate 147,616, forward strand.
GCGGCAGCAACGCGATCGGAGAGTCGTCGGCGTTGGCCATGCTGATCTTCGTGCTCATCTTCGGGGTCTCCCTGGCCTTGGAGCGTGCGCTGCGCCGCCGGGAGGTCCACTAGATGGACACCCTGCGCGCCGCCCCCCGCACGGCATCGAAAGCCCGACCCGATATTCCAATTCCGCGCGGCACCCGCCAGCGCTCGCTGCTCCGCACCGCCGGCGGCCAGCTCATCCTGTGGGCCTACGCCGCGATCGCCTTCGGCCCGCTGCTGCTGGTGCTGATCGGATCGCTGCGACCGAACGCGGAGATCCTGCGGGCACCGATCGGACTGCCCACCTCGTTCGACCTGAGCAACTACACCCGCGCGTGGCAGACCGCGTCGATCTCGACGTACTTCATCAACTCGCTGGCCGTCACCTGCGCTTCGGTGGCACTGTGCGTCACCGTGTCGGCGATGGCCGCCCACGCCCTGGCCCGGTGGAAGTTCAGGGGCCGCGCCCTGCTGGCGGCGTTCTTCCTGTCCGGGCTGATGATTCCCGCGAAGCTCGGCCTGCTGCCGGTCTTCTACATGTTCCAGTCGATGGGCCTCATCGACAGCCGGATCGGGCTGGTACTGCTCTACGCGGCGAGCGGAATCCCGTTCTCAGTCTTCGTGATCATGGGCTTCATGCGGGGAATGCCCGGTGAGCTCGAGGAGGCCGCGCGGATCGACGGAGCACACGAGGGCCGGCTGTTCGTGTCGGTCGTCCTGCCCCTGATGCGGCCGGCGCTCGCGGTGGCCACGGTCTTCCAGTTCGCACCGACCTGGAACGACTTCTTCTATCCGTTGGTGCTGCTGCGCAGCGGGGACAAGTACACCATCCCGGTCGGACTGACCCGGTTCTTCGGCGAGTTCGCCACCGATCGCGGCACCCTGTTCGCCGGGCTCGTGATCGCCCTGGTGCCGCTGGCTGTGGTGTTCGCGCTCGCGACCAAGCAGATCGTCGCGGGCCTGACGGCAGGGATGTCGCGTTGACAACGACGATCACCATCGACGGCGGCAAGTCGGAGCTTCGGCTCCTGCTGTGTACCCCGGCGGGCCGCCACCTCGGTGTCGGCCCGGGCTTCTCCTACCGGCCGCACGAGGACGGCGTCGAACGGATCCTGGCCGCAGTTCGTGGCGCCTCGGCGACGATCACCCTTCCCGCACAGGTGGCGGGCGTGGTGGCCGGCCTGACCGGCGTACCGGGGGAGCAGGCTGAACGCCGACGTCTCGCCGTCGCCCTCGAGCAGCAGTTCGGCGGCCCGGCCGTGGTCGTCGAGGACAGCATCCTCGCGCACGCCGGAGCTCTCGGCGGTCCCGGCGTACTGCTGTGCGTCGGGACCGGAACGACGGTGCTCGCCGTGGACGCCGACGGGGAGCACGCACGGCTCGACGGCTGGGGGCCCCATCTCGGTGACCGCGGCAGCGCGTACGCCGTCGGACTGGCCGGAATGCGCGCCGCAGCCGCGTCGTACGACCAGGTCGGGCCGGCAACCATGCTGGTCGATCGCCTCGTCGCGGCGCTCGGTGGCGTCGACCTGGCCTCGCTGCAAAGGTACTACCGGGACCAGGCCATGATCCCGCGTACGGCGGCGTTCGCCCGCGAGGTGATCGATGCGGCAGCCCAGGCCGACTCAGTGGCGAGCCGGATCTGCGTCGACGCAGCGACCGATCTCGCCGACGCGGCGCAGGCGGCAAACGACCGGCTCGGTCTCAGCGGACCAGCCCGCCGGGTGTCCTTCAGCGGCCGGCTGCTGATCCCGGGAAACGCTCTCCACCATGCGCTGTCGGCCGAACTCGAGGCCAGAGGATTGCCCCTGGTCACGCCCCGAGCGGAGCCACTCGACGGCGGTCCGGCGCTCCTGAGCGGTGCCGCCCCCTACGCACGCCTACTGGCACGCCAGGAATCCGGTGGCGACGCATGAGGGTCGGACACGGGGTGGCACGTCTCGAGGTCGTGCCCGGAGAACCAATGGGCGGGTACGCCGACCGCCGCGACGGAGTACAGAACGCGCTCGACCCGCTGGAAGTCCATGTCGTGACCTTCGCCGACGATCGCCACCGGTTCGCGCTGGTGGTCGCCGACCTGATCTGCGTCAACGTCGACGTCGTCGAACGGATCCGCAGCGCCATGCGCGACGTCGGCGTGCAGTCCTGCTGGGTCGCCGCCACCCACACCCACGCGAGCCCCGAGGCAGGCTGCAGCCCCGGCGGCGAGGCCACGCCACGGCACCTCGGCGACCGGCTCGAAGCAGCATCGCTCGCGGCCGCGCGGTCCGCCATGGCATCCGAGCGTGCCGCCAGACTCGACGCCGGCCGCACGCTGGTTCCGAAGCTGGCAGGTCACCGTAACGTCGCTGATCCGGATCCCCTCGACACTCCCGTCGACACCATCGTGGTCACCGCAGGTACCGAGGTGGTGGGGATGATCGTGGTGTCACCGGTCCACCCGACCGTCCTTCCCGCCGACAACAACCATGTGAGCGCGGACCTCAACGGCGGTATCCGCCGCGCGCTCTCCACACCCGACAGGTGGGTGGTCGTGGCCACCGGTGCGGCCGGCGACATCAGCACCAGACACACCCGCCAGGGGCGGGGACTCGACGAGGTGGATCGGCTTGGCGCCTGGCTGGCCGACCGGGTCGATCCAGTGACGCCGAGCGTCAGCAGGGATAGCCCGGCACCCGTACGCCCGCCGGTCTCGCGAACAGTGACGCTTGCGCCGAAACAGCGAGCCGAGCTCGACCTCGCCGTGCGTCAGGGCCCGCCGCCGGAGACCGGAAACGATCGCATCCACCGGGTTCTGCAGCAGGGACTGCGGATCGCGGAGGAACAAGCCGCCCGCGAGCGCACCGAACCGTACGTAATCGACGTGGAGGCCGTGGACCTCGACGGGGTCACGGTCGTGGCCATTCCCGGCGAGCTGTTCCTGGAACTGGGCGAAACGATCCGTTCGGCAGCGCCGGACCAGGGGGGAAGCCTCGTGGTCCTCGGCTATGCGAACGGCTACCTCGGCTACCTGCCCACCCGTGACACACAGCCCTGCTACGAAACCTATGCCAGTCCGGTCACCTCGGGCAGCGGCGAGATCGTCGTTGAGGCCGCCGTAGAGGCCGCCGTAGAGGCCGTGAGCAACCGTGAACAACCCAGGAGGATCAGTGCCTGAGCCGGCTTACGCCAACATCGCCCGTTCCGCACTCGAACAGGTTCTGGCAACACAACTCGACGCCATCGAGAAAGCGGCCGGGATCGTCGCCGACGCCATCACCGCAGGTGGTGTCTTACAGGCGTTCGGGACCGGCCACTCGCGGATCGTCACCCTCGAACTCGCAGCGCGTGCCGGCGGGCTCGCCGCCGTCAGCATGCTCGCGGTCAAGGATCTCGTGATGTTCGGCGGCGCCGACCCAAAGCCGATCCTTGATCCGACGTACGAGCGTGAGTCCGGCCTGGCCGACCGGATCTACCACCTCGCCGCACCCTCCGAGCACGATGCCTTCCTGATCGTTTCCAACTCCGGCATCAACGCCGCCATCATCGAGATGGCGGCGCTGGCCCGCGAGCGCTCGCACCCGATCGTGGCGGTCACCTCCCTGACGCACACCCGCTCGGCCGGTGCCCGTGCCACACAGGGACCGCACCTCGCTGACCTGGCGGACGTGGTGATCGACAACCTCGCCCCGGCGGGAGACGCAGCACTGGAGATCGCCCCAGGACTTCGGATAGGGGCGCTCTCGTCCTTCACCGGAGTCCTCATCGCCCAGCTGCTCACCGAACTGATCTGCCGCCAGATGCTGGACCGCGGCATCGACCCGCCCGTCCACGTATCCGCGAATCTCGCCGCAGGCGACGCACACAATCGCGTCCTCTATGAGCGGTACCGCGATCAGGTACGCCCGATCGAACCCTGACCCGCCACGGACGAGGGCCTCCAAGCATCGGGGGAGAAGGTGAAACCCCCGGCCGGGAGGGCCGAGTGACGTGTGCTCCCAGAGAACGCCGCAGTGGCCAGCGACCGGGGTGACTGCTCCGCCGGCTTTGCTCGCAGCAGTGGGCACAAGACGGCTTGCCCTTTTTCAGCCTGTCGTTGACCGAATCGGCGAGCTGCCGGATTGTTTGAGTAGGTGCCTGCCCGGGCGTGGGGTGCTGTTGCTACGCCGGTCGTAGTAACAGCCCCTCGCGCCCGGCTGGCCGGCGGTCGGGTCTGCCGCGCACCGTTAGGTGACAACTGAGATGGCTTGCCCTGGTGGCGGGCTGAAGGACGTTGCTGTGCCTAACTCGGGTCGGCCGATCAGATGGTGGGTTGTGCGGCGCGGTTGTGTCATGGACGCTGTGTGCCAACGTGCTCAACCAGGTGCGGCCGTTTCCGTTTCCACGTGAGCACGTCCAGCCGAGCAGCCCCAGAGGTGCCAGCAGGCACCGACGGCCAGACCCTGTGTTAACGCGTCAAGGAGCGGCTGGCGGCGGGTGGGGCAGCGGGTGGGCGCCTTCCGGACGTAGGCCGTCGAAGATGATGGCAAGGTATCGCTGCCACAGGTCGGGCGGGGCGTCTGGCACGTAGCTGGTGACGTAGTTTGGCGCGCACATCAGCAGGATGACGTCGGCGCCGGTGACGTCGACCCGTACGGCGCCGTGTTCACGAGCCCGATCGACAAGCTTGTGCACGGTCCGGAACATCTGCTCGCGGGCTCTGATCACGTCTGCGTTCAGTTCGCCGGCTTCCTGCAGGAACGACAGGTCGCGTTGCCGTTGTTGGTCTGCGGCGGCGGTGAGGAACTCCAGTAGCGCGGCACCCGGATCCGCCGCGTCGAGCAACTGTTCGCCGACGACGTTGAGCGCGTCGATCCGATCGAGGACGATCGCGGCGAGCAGGTCATCCTTCGTGGCGAAGTGACGGAACAGGGTGCCCTTGCCGAGGCCGGCCCGGCGGGCGATGTCGGCGACCGAGACGTCAAGGCCACGCTCCGCGAACTCTTCAGCGGCGGCTGCCAGTAGCAGCCGCCGGTTTCGGGCGGCGTCGGCACGCAACGGGCGGGTCGAGGTCACGCTGCCACCCTAGCAAGTTGACCGCGCGGTCCGTTTATTGCTAGCTTCGCGACCGATAACATGACCACCCGGTCCGTTTATGGAGGAAGCGCATGAAGGCAATTGTCGTGACCGGCTACGGGCCGCCCGAGCAATACACCGTGGGGGACGTGCCGGTGCCTCAGCCTGGGCCGGGGCAGATCCAGGTCCGGATCGCCGCCGCCTCGATCAACCCGGCGGACGTCCGGCTGCCCAGCGGCGATTTCCGTGACGTCGTGCCACTGGAGTTCCCGCACGTGCCGGGCAATGACTTCGCCGGCACGGTCAGCGAGGTCGGTGCGGGCGTGACGGCCTACCAGGTCGGCGACGAGGTCTTCGGTCAGGCTGTGCCGCGGGCGCTGCGGGCGATGGCCGGTGCGACCCGGCCGTCGCTGAGCACCGGCTCACTGGCCGAGTACGCGGTCTTCGAGGCCGACACCCCGTTCCTGGCACACCGCCCGGCCGGCCTCGACATCGAGCAGGCGGCTGCCCTGCCCACCGTCGGCCTGACCGCACGGGCGCTCATGGCCACCGCCAAGGTGCAGCCCGGCGAAACGGTCCTGGTCGTCGGCGCGACCGGCGGCGTCGGAACCGCAGTGGTCCCGCTGCTCGCCGCCGCGAAGGCTCGGGTGATCGCCACGGCGACCGCCGCTGACGCCGGCATCCTCCGCGCTCTCGGCGCCGACAAAACCATCGGGTACGCCGAATCCGAATACCCGTCCGACGTCGACGTCGTGCTCAACCTGACCCTGCCGAGTGACCACCTTGCCGGAGTCGCAGGCGTCATCCGCCCGGGTGGACGCCTCCTCACGATCACCTACCCAGTACCGCAGCAGGACTGGATCGGCCGCGACGATGTCAGCCTGCACTTCGTGCTGGACATGGACGGCACCCTCGGCGGGATGCGCGAAGTCGGTGAAATTGCAATCCGCGGAGAACTACCGGCCACGATCGGCCGCCGCTACACCCTCAACCAGGGCGCTCAAGCATGCGTCGACTTCGTCCACCGGCACACGACCGGCAAGCTCGTCGTCACGATGCGAAACACACTGCCATCAGCGCTTCTCGGCAATCTGAACTTTGACGACCCCACGCGCGACAGGGCCCTCACGTGACAGCTGACATCCGCGACCTCCAGCAAGCATTCGACCACGCCGAACTGCACGCCGACACCGACCGCTTGAACACCCTGCTGGCGGATGACTTCATGTCCATCGGCGAGCGGGGCTACCTGCTGGACAAGCGGCAGTGGATCGACCGGCACGCCGACTTCGGCTACCAGTCCCTGAGGACAACCGAACTCGACGTGCGCCGCTATGACGGCGCCGCGATCGTGCGCTGCGTCCAGCGCAGCCGCGCGACCTGGCGTGGTGAAGTGATGACACTGACAGTCCGACTGAGCCAGACATGGATCGAACAACCAGACGGGTGGCGACTCGCCGGCATCCAGTTCAGTTCGCTCGACCCAGCCTGAACGCCTCATCCGCAAACCCGAGCCGACGAAGCGCTGCGCGCGTGAGTGAAACCGCTGCCCATCACGTAGGTGTCCGATCCAATCGATGCTCGGCTGGCCGCACTGCACGCCCTACGCCCGGATGTCCAGCGGCTGCCGACGCCGCGGGCTGATGGCGACCGAGGCGTCGCCATGCCCGCCACCTCACCCTCGCGCGTGTAGGCGATCCGCCCGCGCCGAGATTTGGGCGCCTCTCATCTTCGCCCCTGCGGGTCATTGCCGCGTGGCAGAGCGGCCACGGACGCCTACGCGCCGCCGTACGAGCGGCCTGCACGGGCAGTGGTAGCGGGAGATGGTCGTGACCAGCCGTCCGGTCGACTTCCGGCAGGGTGGTGTTGGTGCTGGTCCAGCGTCTTTCAACAGAAGTGTTGACAATCTTGTCGCGAGCCGCCTAGCGTCAGCGCTAGATCTGTTGGGGGTGAGCCATGGAGAGGATCGCCAGCGGCGAAGTGGCCGGCCGACAGGCAGACCAGGTGTCGTTGCGCGAAGCGATCACCAAGCTCATCGCGGGCCGGCGGCTGATCGAGGCTGATCTGGTGACCCTGCTCGGGACCTCCCGCAAGGCCGCCTGGCTCACCATGGACTCTCTGATGGCCGACTGGCTTGTCGATCGGGTCAAGAAACGCGGCGCGCGCGTGCGTACGGTCTCGACCGCGGAGGCGGTGGCGATCAGCGAGTGCCGTATGGCGCTTGACGGTCTGATCGCGGCGAAGGCCGCGCCGCACGCCACGGACCCCGAGGTATGCGCACCGCGCGTCCATGCCCTGAAGGATGCGGCAGGCAGCGCGGGCAGGCGAGCCGACGCGGAAGCGGCGGCCCGGACCCACCTGAGCCGAGCTCGCAGCCGCCCTGACAAATGAGCGCCTGACCTTAGTACTAGAAGGAGACTTCCGCATGAGGACTGTCGTCGTCACTGATCCACCGCGCGCCGACGTCGGCCATGCGGAGCGTCTCGGCGGGTACGGTGTCGCCACCGTGCACGAGGCGCTCGGCCGCGTCGGCTACCTGGGCCCCGAGTTCCGGCCCGCGTGGCCGGGTGCGCGCATCGGTGGCACCGCCGTCACCGTGCTGTGCTGGCCCGGGGACAACCTGATGATCCACGTTGCGGTGGAGCAGTGTCGGCCCGGTGACGTCCTGGTGGTCGCGACCAACTCGCCCTCGACTGATGGACTGTTCGGTGAGCTGTTCGCGACCGCCCTGGCTAAGCGGGGCGTCCGTGGCGTGGTGCTCGCCAGTGGGGTGCGCGACGTCGCGGAGTTGCGTGAGATGGGGTTCCCGGCGTGGTCGCGGGCGGTCAGCGCGCAGGGCTCGGTCAAGGCCACGGCCGGGTCGGTGAACGTACCGATCGTCCTCGGCGGACAGACCGTGCACCCCGGTGACGTGATCGTCGCCGACGACGACGGCGTCATGGTCGTAGCCAGGGCCGACGTGCCCCGGGCGCTGACTGCAGCGCAGGCCCGGACGGATAAGGAAGCCGCCAGCCGCGCTGCTTTCGAGCAGGGTCAGCTGGGCCTGGACCGCTACGGGCTCCGTGACAAGCTCCACGACTTCGGCATCGAGTACGTCTCCTACGACGAGTACGTCAAGGGTGAGCGGTGAGCTACGACGACACGGGGGTGCGCTGCACCATGATGCGTGGCGGCACCTCTCGTGGCCTGTACTTCGAGGCTGCCGACCTGCCGGCCGACACGGCCGAGCGGGACGAGCTGCTGCTGCGGCTGATGGGCAGCCCCGATCCGCGCCAGATCGACGGCCTCGGCGGGGGTACCTCGCTCACCAGCAAGGTCGCGGTCGTGAGTCGGTCGGCGAACCCGGACGTGGACGTCGACTACCTGTTCCTTCAGCTCGGCGTCGATACCGCGACGGTCAGCGACCGCCAGAACTGCGGCAACATTCTGGCCGGCGTGGGGCCCTTCGCCGTCGAACGCGGACTGGTTCCGGCAGGCCCGGGCGAGACCAGCGTACGGATCCGGATGGTCAACTCCGACAGCGTCGCGGTGGCCACCTTCCCGACCCCGGGTGGTCGTCCCGAGTACCGTGGCGACGTCGCGATCGCTGGGGTTCCCGGCACCGCCGCGCCGATCGTTCTCGCCTTCACCGACACGGCGGGCTCAGCGACCGGCAGCCTGCTGCCGACCGGCAGAGTCCGGGACTCGATCGACGGCGTTGACGTGACCTGTGTCGACAACGGCATGCCGCTGGTCGTGGCGCGGGCCGAGTCGCTCGGCCTGAGCGGCTACGAGACGCACGAGCAGTTGGCAGCCGACGCGGCGCTGCTCGAGCGCATCGACGCCCTCCGTGTCAAGGCCGGTGCTCTCATGGGTCTGGGGGACGTGAGCCAGTCCTCCGTGCCGAAGACGGCGCTGGTCGCCGCCGCACGCGACGGCGGCCAGGTCTGCACCCGGTCCTTCATTCCCGTCCAGCCGCACACCTCGATCGGTGTGCTGGCCGCGGTCAGCGTGGTCACCGGCATGCTGCTGCCGGGCGCGGTCGGTCACGAGCTCACCGCGGACTGGCCGGCCGACCGCTCGCAGGTCGACGTGGAGCACCCGACCGGCCACTTGCTGGTGGACGTGACGGTCGACGCCGGCGTCTCCCCACCGCGTGTCGTCCGCTCAGGTGTCGTACGCACTGCCCGCAAGCTCTTCGAGGGCATCGCCTTTCCCCGCTGACTTTGCCCCCTTTGATCCGTGCGTTCATCGACGATGTGGAGACAACATGCCCCCGCTGCAAAACCCGGAGGCCCGCACGGCCGTCCGCATCGCCGTCCTCGGGTTGGGGGAGGCCGGCTCGGAGATCGCCCGCGATCTGGTAGCGGCCGGCGCCGACGTCCGGGGCTACGACCCGAAGGTGCCGGCCGCCGACGGCGTCGCCCCTCGGGCCGACGAGGCCGACGCGGTGCGCGACGCCGATCTGGTGCTCAGTGTCAACAGTTCCCACGACGCGATGGACGCGCTGCGCCACGCGTTGCCTTCCGTGCGGCCGGGGACGATCTGGGCCGACCTCAACACCGCTTCGCCGAGTCTCAAAGCGGCGCTCGCGGAGGCGGCCGGGGCGTCCATCCCGGTCGTCGACGTCGCGCTGATGGCGCCGGTACCGGGCAAGGGGTTGCATACTCCCATGCTGCTGTCCGGCGCCGCCGCCGACCGATACGCGGCCATCCTGTCCGGCTTCGGCGCGGAGGTGGCGATTCAGCCGGGGCCGGCGGGCGCGGCGATTTCGCGCAAGCTGCTCCGTAGCGTCTTCTACAAGGGACTGGCCGCGGCGGTGGTGGAAGCGGTGGCCGCTGCGGAGGCGGCGGGCTGTGCCGACTGGCTGCGCGACAACATCAGCTCCGAGCTGGCCGGCTTCGACCAGCGCACCCTCGACAGGCTGATCGACGGGACCCACCAGCACGCCCGCCGACGGGCGGACGAGATGACCGCTGCTGCCGAGCAGCTCGAGGAGCTGGGGGTCCCGGCGAGGATCAGTGGAGCGACGCGTGATCTGCTCATCGATCTGCGCGACAACGGTGGCCGATAGCCCGCCGGCGTCGGCCGGGCGGACAGTGGTCCGCCCGGCTCTACTCGGTGTCGGCCTCCTGCAGTGCGGTGATGACGCTGCTCAAGTGTGCGCGGGTGGCGGCCTCAGCGTCGGCGGGATCGCGGCGTGCGATCCCGTCGATGATCGCGAGGTGCTCCCGGAGGGACACCTGCGGGCGGCCGGCGCGCAGCGCGAGGCGGAACTGGTGGCGAACGAGCTGACCGTTGAGCCGGTCGAGTAGCCCCGAGGCCACCGGTTGCGCCGCGTATTCGCGTACGAGGCGGTGGAGTTCCCGGTTGAGCGCTGAGTACTTCATCGGATCGCCGTCGGCGACAGCACGCTGCATCTTGTCGCCGAGGTCGGTCAGTACGGCGATCTGCTCGTCGGTGACCCGTTCGGCTGCCTTGGCGGCGCACAGGCCCTCGAGGACCATGCGGCACTCGGTGATCGCCACCGCCTCGGCCACGGACACGACCCGTACGCGGGCGCCACGGTTCGGGATGCGTTCGACCAGTCCCTCGGCGGTCAGGTCGAAGAGCGCTGTGCGGAGACTGGCGCGGCTGACGCTGAACGACTCGGCGAGCTCTGCTTCCACCAGCCGCTGTCCGGGCGCGAGATCGCCGTTCATCAGCGCGGCGCGTAGTGCGTCGGCTGCCAGCCTCGTGGCAGCGGCACCCTCACGCGGGGTCTTGGCCAAACCGGACCTCCTCAGTCGCGGATGAGTATATGGCCTCTGTGGAGGCCGTGGTCAAAATATTGTCGACAATCTGCTCGACATCTATTGCGACGATGTTGTGTGGTGGTTACGGTCACAGTTGCCGAGCGGCATTCGCGAGCGTGACGTGGGAGGCCATGAGCCCCGAATCACATCGCCTGCCGGTGAGTGGAGCTGGTTCTGCCGATCAGCCGACCCCAAGGAGCCCTGGGACACGTGATCATCGACTGCCATGGCCACTACACGACCGCGCCGCAGGCGCACACGTCGTGGCGAGAGGCGCAGCAGGCGGCCTTCAGTGCCGGCGAAGAACCGCCGGCATACCCCGGCATCTCGGACGATGAGATCCGCGAGACGATTGAGGGCAGCCAGCTGCGACTCATGGCCGAGCGCGGGATCGACCTGACCATCTTCTCGCCGCGCGCCTCAGCAATGGGCCATCACGTCGGCGACGAGGCCGTCAGCAGTCGCTGGGCGCAGGTCTCCAACGACCTCATCGCGCGCGTGGTCGAGCTGTACCCGGAGAACTTCATCGGAGTCTGCCAGCTCCCGCAGTCGCCCGGAGTCCCCATCTCGCACTCGGTGGCTGAGCTGCAACGCTGCGTGCTGGAGCTCGGGTTCGTGGGATGCAACCTCAACCCCGACACGAGCGGTGGCCACTGGACTTCCCCGCCGCTGACCGACCGCAGCTGGTATCCCTTCTACGAGGCGATGGTAGAGCTGCAGGTGCCGGCGATGGTGCACGTCTCGGCGGTGACCAACACAAACTTCCACGCCACCGGGTCGCACTACCTCAACGCCGACACCACCGCGTTCATGCAGTTCTTGCAGTCGGACCTCTTCAAGGACTTCCCAGACCTGCGATTCGTCATCCCGCACGGCGGGGGAGCAGTGCCCTACCACTGGGGCCGCTTCCGAGGGCTCGCGGACATGCTCAACCGCCCCGCGTTGGACGAGTCGGTCATGGACAACGTCTTCTTCGACACCTGCGTGTACCACCAGCCCGGCATCGACCTGCTCTTCAGCGTCATCGGCGTCGACAACATCCTGTTCGGCTCCGAGATGGTCGGCGCGGTCCGGGGCATCGATCCGCAGACCGGCCACCACTTCGACGACACCCTGCGGTACGTGGACGCGCTACGCCTCGCGCCGGGAGACCGAGAGAAGGTCCTCGAGCGCAACGCCCGCCGGGTCTACCCGCGACTGGATGCGGCGCTGAAGGCCAGAAGCCGTTGAGAGCCGTGTCCGCCCGCTCGACCCCGCAGCCGATGAAAGGAGCCGTCGTGGACGCCATGCCACCGCCGCAGTCGGTGCCGACGACCGCCGGCCGCAACGGCCGCGGGCGGATCGCCGCCGATGAGGCGTACACGAGACTGCGCGAGGACATCGTCAGGGGGCGGCTGATGCCAAACCAGCGGCTGGTCGAGGTCGACCTAGCCGTCACGCTCGGGGTAGGCCGCACCGCGGTCCGCACCGTGCTCGCCCGACTCGAGCAGGAAGGGCTCGTGGTCCATGAGCCGAACCGCGGCGCCCGGGTGCGGATGGTGACCGAGGCCGAGGCCCTTGAGATCACCCAGGCGCGCGGTGCGCTCGAGGCACTCGCCGCCCGCGAGGCCGCTGTGAAGGCCACACCAGCGGAGGTCGCGTTCATGCGCGAGACGCTCGCGCAGATGTCGGCCTGCCTGAAGGCGGGCGACCTGCTGGCGTACTCGGACGGCAACGCCCGGATGCACGCGAAGATCATCGAGGCGTCCCGGCATCACACGGCCACTCGACTCATCGCCGGGCTCAAGGCACAGATGGTGCGTTTTCAATACCGCACGGTGCTCGTTCCCGGCAGGTCCGCCCGGTCCTTCGTCGAGCACACCCGGATCGTCGACGCCATCGAGGCGGGTGACCCGGACGCCGCCGAGGCCGCGATGCGTTACCACCTCTCCCACGTCGCAGACACCCTACGCGAGATGACGTCCGCCCACGCGCAGCACCGCGCGTCTCCACCCCACCTCGTCCACTTCTGAATCGTGAATCCACCACATCACAGCTCGACCGGCCACCGCGGTGCCACGTCGCGGGGCGATGTCCTGATTCCCCTTGGAGGCTCCGTGAGTGACCACCCCACCCCCTCGGCCCGAGCCCGTGAACTCGTCGCCGGGGCGTACGACACGCACATCCACGTCGCGCCGGACGTGATGCGCCGACGCATCGACGACGTCTCATTGGCGCGCCGGTTCGCCGAGGTTGGCCTGGCGGGCTTCGTACTGAAATCGCACTATGTGCCCACCGCCGAGCGGGCCGAAGTGGTGCGCAACGCCGTGCCCGGCGTGGACGTGCTCGGCGCTCTCACGCTGAACGGCTCGGTCGGCGGGCTCAACCCGGTGGCGGTGGAGATCGCGGGCCGGCAGGGCGCGCGGATCGTCTGGCTGCCCACCGTGGACTGCGCCAACCAGCGGGAATGCCAGGCCTGCGAGCCGGAGGGCGCCACCCCGCCAATGTGGGCGCAACTGCAGGCCGACCTGGCCGAGCAGGGCATCATGGCCCCGGCGATCGACGTCGTCGACTCCGACGGCGCGATTGTGCCGGTGCTCCGGGAGGTGCTGAGCGTCATCGCCAAGCACGACATGGTGCTGGCGACCGGGCATCTGTCCGGTGACGAGATCACCACGGTCGTCGACGCGGCGGCCGACCTCGGGGTGCGGCGCATCGTTGTCACGCACCCTGAGTTCACCTCCCAGCGACTGTCGGTTCAGGTGCAGCGACACCTGGCCGAGCGGGGCGCGCTGATGGAACGCTGCTTCACCACCGCGTACACCGGAAAGGTCAGCTGGGGCACCCTGTTCGACCACATCCGCCAGGTCGGCCCCGAGCACTCGCTGCTCTCCTCCGACCTCGGCCAGCCGTTCAACCCTCCGGTGGAGGACGGGCTTGCGCTGCTGGCCGACCGTCTGCTGGAGGCCGGGTTCACCGAGGACGAGGTACACGTGATGGCAGTGACGAACACCCGCCGCGTCGCGGCGGCGCCGTCGGCGGTGACAGCATGAGCGCCGCCGTCATCGAGGTGCAGGGACTGTCCAAGCACTTCCGCAAGGACGACGAGGAACTGATCGCGCTGCGCGGCGTCGACCTGACCGTCGAGCAGGGGTCCTTCCTGGTGTTGCTGGGACGCAGCGGTTGCGGCAAGTCGACCCTGCTCAACCTCCTCGCCGGGTTGACTCCGCCGACCAGCGGGCAGATCACGTATGACGGCGAGCCGATGCGCGGACCCAACACACAGGTCGGCTACCTGACCCAACACGACACGCTGATGCCGTGGCGTGACGTCGCCCGCAACGTGCAGATGCCCCGCGAGCTGCGTGGGGAGAGCAAGAAGGAACGGGCTGCGGTCGCCGCCGAGCTGATCAAGCTTGTCGGCCTGGACGGCTTCGAGCGGCACTACCCACGCGAGCTGTCCGGTGGCATGCGCCGACGCGCCAGCCTGGCCCGGATGCTGTGTGCTGACCCGGAGACGCTGCTGCTCGACGAGCCCTTCGGAGCGCTCGACGCCCAACTGCGCACCGAACTGCAGGGCGAACTGCTGCGGCTGTGGTCCGGCAGCGGGCGCACCGTCGTCTTCGTCACCCATGACATCGAGGAGGCGCTGATCCTCGCCGACCGCGTCGTGGTGCTCGGGCCGGTCGGAACGATCCTGCTCGACCAGCCGGTGGACCTGACCCGGCCGCGCGATCCCGACGACATCCGGGTCGATCCACACTTCGTCGAACTGCACCGGCGGCTGTCCGCGGCGCTGAAGGAGGGGGCACGATGAGCGCCACCACGACCCCGCAAGTGGGCTCGGCCGCCAGGCCTGCGGGCCCCCTGCGGGAGACGTCCCGGCGTACCTGGCGCCAGCGGCACGGCCGCAAAACCCTGATCTGGGGGTGGCGGATCGGTCTGCTCGTCGTCCTGCTGGTGGTCTGGCAGGCACTGTCGGGTCCCGTCCTCGACCCGCAGTTCGTCAGCAGCCCGAACGGCATCGCCACCCGGCTCGGCGACTGGGTCGCCGACGGCACGCTGTGGTCGAACACCTGGATCACCGTGCAGGAGATCGTGCTCGGTTTCCTCGTCGGTGCGCTGTCCGGCGCCGCGTTGGCCTACCTGATCGCCTCCGTCCGAGTGGTCTGGGACATCCTGGAACCGTTCCTGATGGCGCTCTACGCCATCCCGAAGGTCGCCCTGGCGCCGCTGTTCATCGTATGGTTCGGCATCGGCACCGACATGAAGGTGCTGCTCGCTGCCGTCACTGTGTTCTTCCTGGTCTTCCTGAACACGGCAGCCGGGGTGCACGAAGTGGACCGCGCTCTGGTTGACGCCGTACGGCTGATGAACGGCACCCGCCGGGACATCGCCTTCAAGGTCGTCCTGCCCGCCTCGATGACCGGTCTACTGACCGGACTGCGGGTCTCCATCCCGTACGCGCTGATCGGCGCGGTCATCGGCGAGCTCGTGGCATCCAACCGTGGCCTCGGGTATCTGATCAGCGATTCGTCCGCGAAGTTCGACACCGACGGGGTGTTCGCCACCCTCGTCGTGCTCAGCGTCATCGCCGCCGTCCTGAACGCCGTCGTCAACCTCCTGGGCAAGCGGGCCAACCGCTGGAAGCCCCTGGACGCCGAGGTCTGACAGCCGCTGCCCGGTCATACGCGCGGCAGCTCCTCACCCGTCCCTCAGTCGAAAGAGTCCACCATGTCCCACAGTAGAACATCCGTATTGCGCCGTCTCGGGGCCATCGTCGCCGTCTCGGCAGCGCTGCTCGCCGCCGGCTGTGCCAACAAGGACGGCGGCAGCGAGCCGGCCACCGGCGCCGACGCCATGCGCCTCAACGTCGGGCAGATCAGCGACTCCGTCGCGTTCTTCCCGCTGTTCGTCGCCGAACACGAGGGCTACTTCAAAGCCGAAGGGCTCACCCTGGGAGAGCGGCCCCGGCTCGGCACCGGCGCCAAGCTCGCCGCGGCGGTCCAGTCCGGCAGCATCGACGTTGCCGGCGGTGTGATGACCGACGCGTTCAACCTGTACAAGATCAACAACAAGGCGCGTGTGGTCGGCTCCCTCGTCGATGCCTACTACGTCGACATCATCGCCGGATCGAAGATCCCGACCGCCGGCGACTCGGCGCCGCTGAACGAGCGGATTCAGGCCCTGCGCGGCAAGAAGATCGGCATGACCGGGCCGGGCAGCGGCACCGAGGCGCTGGTGAACTACCTGTTCAAGCAGGCGAACCTCGACCCCAAGAACGATGCGACCCTGGTCAACCTCGGCGCCGACGCGTCCGCCGCGATCGGTGCGCTGAAGGCCGGCCGGGTCGACGCCCTGTCGTTCTTCCAGCCGATCGGGCAGCAGGCCGTGGCCACCGGAGTCGGCCGGGTCTACATCTCACCCGCTCGCGGTGACGTCCCCGCTCTCAAGGACGCCATCCACGGTGTCGTCTTCACCACCCAGAACGTCATCGACCGAAAGGGCAAGGCGGTCGGCGCGTTCCTGCGCGCCATCGCCAAGGCCGAGCAGACCATCAACGGCGACCCGACAAAGGCCACCGAACTGCTGCAGCAGTACCAGAAGACGATGAACGCCCAGACGGTTCAAGCACTCGTGCCGGTCCTGCAGGAAGAGATCCCGGACGCCCCGACACCCACCGAGGCCGCCTACAACGTCTCGGCGGACTTCCACCGGCAGACCGGCCTGGTGCCCACCACGCCCACGTTCACCGACATCATTCCCTCCGAGTGGATCGCTACCGCGATCAAGGGCTGACAAGCAGCAGCCGACTTCGTGTCGACCGGACCCTCGCGACGGGTCCGGTCGGTACAAAAAGCCCGAGCGACATCTGTCTCCGAGTGAGCGCGGCGCGACAGCGGCATGCGCACCGATCAAAAGTACGGGCAACGACTGGTGCCGTCGGATGCGCCGCCCGCATGCCAACGAGGGAGGGCAGCAATGAAATCGGTGCGCGCACCGGGGCTCAACGATGACCTCGTCGCGGCACTTCGGAAGGCAGTCGACGGGGATGTCGACGACTCCGAACGCCGCCGGGCCGAGTACTCCACCGACGCGTCGAACTACCGGGTGCCCCCGCGGGTAGTGGTGGCCCCGCGAGACAACGACGACGTGCTAGCCGCCCTGGACGTGGCCCGCCGCCTCACAGTGCCGGTCACCGCCCGCGGCGCGGGTACGTCGGTGGCGGGCAACGCAGTCGGCACCGGAATGGTGCTCGACTTCTCCCGGCACATGAACCGGATCATCGCGCTCGACCCCGACGCCCGCACCGCCGTGGTCCAGCCAGGGGTGGTGATGTCCTCCCTGCAGGCCGCAGCCGCTCCCCACGGGCTGCGCTTCGGCCCCGACCCGTCGACGCAGAACCGGGCGACGCTGGGCGGGATGATTGGAAACAACGCGTGCGGCCCCCACGCCGTCGCCTACGGCCGCACCGCCGACAACGTCGTCTCGCTCGACGTCGCCGACGGTGCCGGGCACCGATTCCACGCCCGCGCCGGCACCAGCGCGCTGGACGCGGTCGCGGGCCTGGACGCCCTGGTGCACGCGAACCTGGCGACGATCCGCACCGAGCTGGGCCGCTTCGGCCGGCAGGTCTCCGGCTACTCCCTCGAGCACCTCCTTCCCGAACACGGCCGCGACCTGGCCAAGATGCTCGTCGGCACCGAAGGCACCCTGGTCACGGTCCTGCAGGCCACGGTGAACCTCGTACCCGTACCGGCCGCTCCGGTCGTCGTCGCGCTGGGATACCCGGACATGCCAACGGCCGCCGACGCGGTACCCGCGCTCCTGACCCACCGGCCCCTGGCGATCGAGGGCATGGACGCCCGCCTCGTTGAGGTCGTGCGCCGCCACTGCGGAGCGGGTGCGGTGCCACAGCTGCCCGCCGGTGGCGGATGGCTGCTCGTGGAAGTCGGCGCCGAGGCCGGTGAGGGCGCTGACGACGTGCTGACCCGGGCGTACGCGCTGGCCGCTGACGCCGGCACCGACGCGGTGCGGGTGGTCCCCGCAGGGGCTGAGGCGGCGGCGCTGTGGCGCATCCGGGCCGACGGCGCCGGTCTGGGCGGGCGGACCCCGAGCGGCGCGCCGGCGTGGCCGGGCTGGGAGGATGCCGCCGTCCCGCCTGACCGGCTGGGGGACTACCTGCGCGACTTCACTGCGTTGATGGCGGACCGTGGCGTGGACGGGCTGCTGTACGGGCACTTCGGGGACGGGTGCGTACATGTTCGCCTGGACCTACCGCTGGAGACACCTGCCGGGATCGGGCCCTCGCGGGCCTTCCTCGAAGCGTCCGCGGACCTCATCGCCGCGTACGGCGGGTCACTCTCCGGCGAGCACGGAGACGGGCGGGCTCGTTCGGAGCTGCTGACGCGTATGTACACCCCCGAGGTGATCGGCTTGTTCGGCCAGGTCAAGGCGCTATTCGACCCGGAGAACGTGCTGAACCCGGGGATTGTGGTGGACCCGCGGCCCCTGGACTCGGACCTGCGTCGGCCCGCCGCCCGCCTGACCTCGCCCCGGCACGGGTTCGCCTTCGCCGACGACGGCGGGGACTTCACCCGCGCGGTCCACCGTTGCACCGGGGTGGGCAAGTGCCGGGCCGACAACTCCGGCGCGGGCGGGTTCATGTGCCCGAGCTACCAGGCGACCCGGAACGAGAAGGACGTCACCCGCGGCCGTGCGCGGGTGCTGCAGGAGCTGACCAACGGCTCGCTGATCACCGACTGGCGCTCCCCGGCGGTGCTTGAGTCCCTCGACCTGTGCCTGTCATGCAAGGCCTGCTCGACGGACTGCCCCACCGGCACCGACATGGCCCGCTACAAGTCCGAGGTCCTCCACCGCGTCTACACGGGCAGGATTCGTCCGCGCAACCACTACATCCTTGGCCAGCTGCCCCGCTGGTCCTCCCTGGTCACCAAGATCCCGGCCCTGGCCAGGCTGGCCAACACAGTGCTCAGGATCCGCCCCATCGCGAGGGCGATGCTCGTTGCGGGCGGGATGGACCCCCGCCGGCAGATCGTCACCTTCGCTGAGGACGGCTTCTCCGCCTGGTTCAGGAAACAGGGCCGCGCGACCACGCCGGATAGCACGGCGCTCGCCGCCACGCCCCCGCCGCCCACTCCGCCACGGCCGGTGGTGCTGTGGGCCGACACGTTCTCCGAAACGCTGGATCCAGCCGGGGCGCGGGCCACCGCCGCCGTGCTGCAGGAAGCCGGATACACCGTGATCGTGCCCGAGGAGTCCGCCTGCTGCGGGCTCACCTGGATCTCCACCGGCCAGCTGGACGGGGCCAAGAAACGCCTGACCCACCTACTCGCCGTCCTGGCGCCCTACGCCACCGACGGGATCCCCATCGTGGGCGTCGAACCCTCGTGCACCGCCGTGCTGCGCTCAGACATGGTCGACCTCCTCCCAGACGACGCCCGCGCCCGGATCCTCGCCGCCGGCACCTACACCCTCGCCGAGCTGCTCACCGCCCCCGCTCCGCTGGGCCCCGGTCCCGGCTGGACCCCGCCATCGCTAACAGGTGTCGAGGTCGTCGCCCAGCCGCACTGCCACCACCACTCGGTCATGGGCTGGGAAGCCGACGCCGCGCTCCTGACCCAGGCAGGCGCGTCCGTGACCCGGCTAACCGGCTGCTGCGGCCTGGCCGGCAACTTCGGCATGGAGGCCGGCCACTACGACACGTCCGTCGCCGTCGCCGAGAACGCCCTGCTGCCCGCCCTGCGCAATGGTGGGCCGGACACCGTCTACCTCGCGGACGGCTTCTCCTGCCGCACCCAGGCCGACCATCTCGCCGGCCGTCAGGGTGTTCATCTCGCTGAACTCCTTGCTCGCGGCAACTACTCCCCAGCGGCGACTCGGTGATGGGTTCTGGCCGGCTCGCCCAGGCTCAGCTACGAAGCGCCCTGCCGATCTAAGAGTTGCTGCCGCCATCCTGCGTCAACCAGGCCCGCTGGGCCGGGCTGCTGGCCGCCCTTCAAGCGGCGAGTACTGATCCCTGCTCGCCCGACTCAGTGGCGTTGGCCTTGACCGCACCACCGTCAGCCTGACGTGCTGGGAGTACCGCATGGCGACTTCCTCTCAGTGCACGTGGACAAGGCGAACAAGCCGACGCAGGGCCTGCAGCAGCAACGGCGACCTGAGCGGCCGGCACCCATGCACGATCGCACCGAGTCGCCCGGCTGACCAGCAACGGGTAGATCCTGCCAACACTCGGGTTAACTGGTAGCGAGACTACGGATGCCGTCACGGCAGGTGGGGTACGTCGGTGTCCAGCCGAGCTCCCGCTTGGCCTTGTCGTTCGAAAGGCGCGCCGCCGAGGTCAGGAACGCGTGCAGGTACGGCCCGATGACCCGCACGAGCGATAGCGGTACGGTCATCGGCTTCGGCGTGCCGAACGCGGCCGCCAGGAACCGCACGTGTGCGTTCATGGATGCCGGCTCGTCGTCGACGATGTGGTAGGCCTGGCCGGGCGTGCCGCGTTCCAGGGCCGCAACGGTGGCCGTACCAGCGTCGGCGAGGTGGGTCCACGGCAGCAGGCCCGGGCGACGGTCGGGCACGACAGGCAGCCGGCGCTTGCGCAGCATCGTGACGATCTGGTCCGTGCCGCCATCACCGAATCCGGGGCCGTAGAGGGCGCCGAAACGCAGCGAGATGCCATCCACGCCGTCGGTGTGCAGGGCGAGGTGCTCCTTGACCCGGAAGCCGTGCAGGTGGCGCTCCAGCGCCGGCGTGCGCCCAGGCGGCGCGAACGGGGTATTGGTTTCGGTGATCGTCCGGTCGCCGAAATCGCCATAGCCATACCCGAAGTGCATCGACTCGACGATGAGCCGGCGGGCCCCGATTGACTGGGCCGCCTCGATGAGGTTGCGGGTGCCCTGGCCACGCAGCGCGTTGGTGGCGGCCATGTCCTGGTGCCGCATCGGCACTTTGCGCAGCGCGGTTGCCGCGTGGACGGCCGCGTCTGCCTGCATGCCGTCAACGGCATGGAGTAGAGCGTCGCGGTCCATCAGATCCGCCACCAACGGCTCAATGCCCATCCTGCCCAGCTGCTCAATGCCGGCGGGCGACCGGGTCATGCCGATCACGTCGTGACCGGCGTCGGCCAGAGCCATGCTCATGTGTCTTCCGAGGACGCCAGAGGCGCCCGCCACAAGCACTCGCATCACTACCTCCAATGGGGAACTCACTGTCGGGTTAGGGTCCGGCGAAACCAGTTCAAATGATGGAACCGACACGTGCGGCGTCGGGGGAGCCGGGCACGTCGGCCCGTGCCCACCGGACGGCGCGCAGCATGACCGGCGATGCACCTAACTGAACGATGCGGGTGCTCAGCGCGTAGCACAACCCGCGGCCCGCGCTGCCCTCGCCTACACCGAGGCGCTCACTCGCGTCGCGGATGCGACCGTCGCTGACGATTTCGGTGCCCGGCACGACGCTCGCCGAGCACTTCTCGCAAGAGGAGATCCTCGAGATCATCGGGATCGTCATCAACATGAACGTCTGGACCCGACTCAAGATGGCCGAGGGTGCCGGTCTCGCCAAGCAGGCGACGTCGTGAACCCGCTCACCTGCCCGTCCGCGTGCTGTCTCGCCAGGAGGTAGACGACCTCGACGACGACGGCGGCCGCGGCGGTCACCATCACCGCCACGGCAGAGGGCAGGAGCCACCGATACACGCGTTCGTGCCCGCCGTCGTCCACCCACTCCGGACCGCGCCCGGCCCGGTGAGCACACGTCGCAGCGGCACGTCCAGAACGTCAATTGCTGACGGCGCGGGCGTGTCCGAAGTACATGAGCTCCCAGATCGCGTCCTCGGCGAACTTCTCCACCAGGCGTCCACCCTGGTGGTGCTCGATCGTGAGCACGCCGGCGAAGCGGAGGTAGGCGCCGTCGAACCCGGCCAGCCGGGCCGCCGCCCGCTTCAGCCAGGGCAGGTCCTTGGTGAGTGGGTTGCGGACTAGGTCGCGCTTGCGGTCGAAGGTCACCACGTACGTGTCGACGTCGTCTGCGTACGTGTACCGGACGATGCCCGCGACTGGCTTGCCCGTCTTCGCATCCGTATAGATTTCGTCTCGCTCGAACGTCATTTTCTCCGGATCGTCGGCGACGATCCGGCCGTCGCGGGCCAGCATGAAGATGGGGATCTCGGCGAAGCCGTACTTCTCGGCGCTTGTGATGAACGACGCGATGACCGTGTACGGCCCGGCCTGCCCCCGACCCCAGTACCAGTCGTTGACGATCTTCTGCAGCCCGACGTTGCCCCAGTTGTGGTCGTGATAGCCGACACCGGCCGTCTCGTGCCGCTCCCCGTCGATCGTGTACGAGCCTCGCACGGCTCCTTGTGGCACCGAAGGCAGCCAGTTGAACTCGAGGTCGCGAGTCGCGCCGAACAGCATGTGCCCGGTGGCCGGACGCCAGGCCGGGACCTCGGATGTGAGCGTGAAGTCGACCTGTACCGGCCCAGCGGTTGCCTGAATCCGGTACTCGCGCAGGTTCTCGCCCTGGAACCGGTTGCCCGGTCCCATCCGTATGTCCGCGCGTTCGCTCGCCGCCGACCATTGGGCCGCGGGAATCGCGATCGTGTTGTTGGACATCGTCCCGTCGGGCAGTTCCAGGTTGACCCGCAGTTGCGGGGACAGCGGGCTGCTCGCCGCGCCCAGGTCCTTGTTCATGAACACCACGACGATCTTCGCGCCGTCGGAGAGGTGGGCGTCGAAGTACCACCACTCGTACGATCCGGCGCTATCGTCGGTGCGGGCGCCGTCCTCCCATTCGCGTACGGCGTCGCGCTCCAGCCCGAAGCGCGTGTAGTCGTCGCTCAGCGCGGCCAGTTTGAGTTGATCCGACATGACTCTTCCTCTCCGTCGGGGGCCATGGGGCGGACGTTGCGACGCCTCCTCGAGTCCCCAACTGGTGCCGGGCCTGCCCGGCGGGGAAAGGGCGCCGGCGGTGGGTGATCGGTTCACCTGGTGGCGAATCCGTGCCGCCAGGTCTGGTGCTTCGGGGGCCAGCCAACGTGCTTGCGGGCGTAGCGGTTGTTCGCTCCCCGGGCCCGGCGGTGCCGTTCGTCTTCGGTCACTTCGGGTGCCGGGAGCCCGGCACCGCACAGAACGCGGGCACCCGTTCCGAACCCGCGGCGAGCGCGTGATCGCGGGCGTTGACCACGCCGGTCGAGCCGGCGAGCAGGATCCGCATGATCAGGCCGCTCCGTCCGTCGGCCGGGGCGCCCGACGGTCCTTGCGCGCTTCGAGCTCCTCGGGGCTCACCAGCACCAGCATCTCCTTGTCCGGCGCGCAGACCATGACGACCAGGAACCTGGCCTGCTGGTCGGGCAGGTTGTTGGCCGCCTGGTAGTGAATGACGTCACCGCCGGGCTCCCAGAACGCCTCACCGGCCTTGATCACTCGCTCCGGCTCACCCTCGAGTTCGAAGATCATCTCGCCTTCGAGCATGTAGCCGAAGACGGGACCGGAGTGCCGGTGCGGTGGCGAACCGGGATCGCCCGCCGGCATTTCGATGATCGCCGTCATCACGTGCGAGCCCGGTGGCAGCTCCGGTGGCATGACCGTGCCCAGCAGCTCGGCTTCGTTGTTTCCCATCTTCATCTTCTGCATGCATCGAAACTAGCCCGATCCGGACCAGCGAAATGGACCAGTCAGGCAGCATTCTGCTGGACCAGTTGACCCAGCCGGGTCAGCGCCGTTCGCCAGGCGTGCGCTGGTGGCGCCGCGTACCCGAGGATCAGGGCCCCGCCTGCCGCTCGTCCACCGGCTCGTGCCAGTAGCCGCTGCTGTGCAGGCCGGTCAGGTGCAGTCCCTGGCCGAGCCCGGCCCGGATCAGCAGCCGCTCCTGCGCGGCCGAGGCCAACGGCAGCAGCGCATGGCCACGCCCAGCTCGTGCAGCACCTGAACTGGGCTGGCCTGTGCCCCGGGACGTGGTGCCCCTGACTCCAGCACCACATCTTCACGCCGGTCCCAGCCGGGATGCTGGTGGCGTAGGACCGCGAGCGCGAGCCCGATGCCCAACTGCGCGGACTAAAGCACGCCGTGATGGCTGCGATTCCGAGTCAGGGAAGTCTGGCCTCCAGCATGCCTTCGACGACCCGCACGGGCAGTACCCCGCTGGTCGGTGCTGGCGGGGATGTGTACGACCTCTCCGTCCTTCAATCGGAACGTGCTGCCGTGCCACGGGCAGACGACGCAGGCCTGCCCGTCTACCTGGATTAAGTCCCACTACCGCAGGCCCGCAACCTGTGCGGCACCGACGGCCGACGTAGCGGGGCTGGTCGCAGTTCGGCGGTCTTGCGCTGATGGGGTGAGGCACAGACGGCCAGTTCTGACAGCCTCACTGGCAGGCATCGAGGTGGGCGGGCGCTGGTTGTTGGCCTTTTCTTACCTCTGACCTTCTCGCAGATGCTCAGCAGCTCGGTTATGTCGCTTGGTCCGTCCCCGGCTGTCGCCCGTCGGCGACCACCAGAGACACGTATGCGCCAGCGCGGCGGCAGTGTCGGCAATGGTTTTTCGTAGCGGTCTCTTAATCCGCGGGTTCGGGGTTCGAGTCCCTGGCGGCGCACCAACGATCAAGGCCCTGACCTGGTGGTTCACACCGGGCCGGGGCCTTCTTCGCGTACGCCGAGAGTGGGTGGTGGCTCGGTGGGTGCTCGGGAGCCGTTGGACCGGGCCGGTGTTGCCCGGACTGAACGCGGGTCTCGTGTACGTCCGGCGCGCACCGCTGGTTCTTTTCCGGGGTTGATGGGGCCGGGCGTGTCCGGGGCGCGTCAGGCGAGAGCTTCCGGGGCGCGCCGCCGCCACCACGCGCTGAAGAGGGTGACCACGTGCGTCTTGATCTCGTCCGTGATGATCTCGTGCGCGTCGCCCATGAGCGGTCTGACGGCGTGCTTGTAGACCTCTGGGTGGTGTTCGACCGAGGGGCAGGTGAAGATGGCCAGCATCCTCAGGACGCGCAGGGTGTCTGTTCCGAGGAGGGGAAAGTGAGCCTCCAGCAGCCTCGCCAGGGCTGACCGCACCTTGTCCACGACAAGGCGGATGACGGCGTCGGTCACCAGCCGGGGCAGCCCCGAATCGAACCGCCGCGACAGCGCGCCGGTGATGAACTGCTTGGCGGTATCCGTCAGCAGTTCGACGGTCTTGTTGATCTTCTCGATCAACTGAATCAGGGCCACCAGCAGGCTGCACCACGTGTGATCGGCCAGGCGCTTCTTGACCTCCCTGGCGTCAGCCTTATTCCGGACGAGGCTGTCTATGCCGGCTGAGATCTCGTCCCACGGGTTCTCCATGACCTGGTGGGCAAGGGTGTCCATCCGGCCAAGGTCTGATGACATCGATGTTGGTTTAACATCGCGTGGCAGTCGGCCGTTGATTCTGGTTCGGCGGTCGGCGGCCCACAGGTAATCGGCGATGTCTAGGCGTGCGAGGTCGAAGTAGATTTCCCGGTTGTGGGCGTTGAACTTCTGGCGTCCGGATCGTCTGTCCCCCTCCACCTTCTCCTTGAGTTCGCGCCGCCGGTCGTCGCGCTTCTCTGGCCGGTCGGCGGCCAGAGATGTCCATCCTTGCCAGCCGTGTTTTGAGCCCCCGCAGCCGGAGCATGTGCAGCCCGGCCTCTGAGCATTTGCGCAGTTGGCTCTGTGGGTGTTGGTCATCATCCGCAAGTCGCCGCCCGGTCGTTTGCGCTTAATGTGACTAGCCAGTGACTCTATGTCAGGCAGCGATGGATGCCAATCAGTGTGTGACTGGGCCGGGGCAGCTCGACTCTGGGCCTCCACCTTCTGCGGGCGTTCTGCCTGGTGGGTGCCTATAGATCTGCTTCTTCTGCTGGGCTGCGACGGATTATTGATAGACGGCTCTTCCCTCATCTGCATTCACTCGCTTCCGTCCCAGACCGGCGACCAAGGCTCGGGCTGGACAGGTCATGGCGCTCCGGAGCCTGCGCTGATCCCAGGAGGGGACACGCTGAGGGCTCATCGTGGGTCTTCCGGATGCCACCCCGAGCGTCGACTCTGGTTGGGGCTGTCGACTCGACCGCCATTGACTTGATGTGATGGCGCGGATGCGTTGTGCTGTCAGGTGGTCGTCGTCCGATCGGAGGTGATCGTGGCCGCGCAGGTGGATCCCGAGTGGTGGAGTTCGGGGCTGTGGAACGGCCGACCGATCAGCGAGTTTCTTCAGCGGCGCGACATCACTGCGGCCTTCCGCTTCCTTCACGCCCGAGGCGTGTCCTACGGCAGGATCGCCGCTCTCGTAGGCCTCTCGCCTCACCGCGCTACTGAGATCGCTAAGGGCGTCCGGCAGGTCACGGCGTACGAGGTGCTGGAACGGATCGCCGTGGGTCTGCACATTCCGCGTCCGGTCATGGGGCTCGGCCGCGACGAGGACAGCACTATGCCGCGTGACCTCAGCATCGAGACCGTGGCCGGTGGAGCGGATCGATCGCCTGCCCGTATGGGGAGCAGCGAGGCCGGAGGTCTGGTCAGACTCCGTCTGGGACTGGACGAGGCTCTGGCGGCGTCGAGTGTCGCTCCTCGGCAGCTTGAGCTGATCGAGCAAAGCGCTGGCGAGCACCTGCGAGTCTATCCCTCGGCTTCGCCGCAGACGATGCTGTCACTGCTGGCGGCCGACTGCCGAGAGGTGCAGGTGCTGTCGCTTCGGCGCCAGCCGGCGGCGGTCCAGGCCCGGCTGTCCGCGGTGGCGGCTCTGCTGGCGACGATGTGCGCTGACGCGTTGATGAGGCTTGGGGATGTCGTCGAAGCTCGACGGTGGTACGGCACAGCGATCCACGCGGCGGACGACAGCGGGGAGGCTCGATTCAGGGTGCTCGTGCGGGCCCAGGCGGCGATGCTGCCGTACTACTTCGGGGATCCCGCCCAGACCGTCGCTCTGGCTGATGCGGCTCTGGCGGTCACCCCGGCCGCATCGTCGTCGGCTGCCCTGGCGGCTGCGGGCCGGGCGCGTGCCCTGGCCAGAATCGGTGCCACCGAGCAGGCGCGGTCGGCCGTCGATCAGGCACGCCGGCTGTTCGATCAGGCTGGCGACGAGGACACCGACGTGGCGTTCAGGTTCCCGGCGAAGCGGCTGCTGCTCTACCTCTCCGGCGCGTACACCTGGCTCGGTGACACGGTGGAGGCGTACCGGGTTCAGGACGAGGCATTGCGGCTCTATGGCACGGCTCCGGCCGTACCGATCGACGTGGCGCTCATCGACCTGGACCGGTCGATGTGTCTCGCGCGGGACCGGCGGGCGACCGAGGCGGCGGTAACCGCGCGGGATGCCGTCGCGGACCTGCCCGAGACGCAGCGGACGGAGATCATCTTGACCAGGGCGACCGACGTGGCCACGGCGATTCCTGGAGAGAGCCAGCGCGGTGAGGTCGCCACCTTGACGGACTATGTACGGGCCTGCCGCGAGCGCGCCCGTAGTCTTGGGACCACAGCCGCACTTGGTCCCTAGGAGCCCCATGTTCGTCGAGGCGCGCACCCGGCCGGTGCTCGCCGAGGTATGTCGTCTCCTCGGCTACTCCGACTCGAACGCGGCTCTGCTGCGGCACCACACTAACGCCGTCTACGCCGTCGGGGACGTCGTCATCAAGATCGCCCCTGGCGACCAGCACCTGGACCGGGTGCGCGCGATGGTTGCCGTGGTCGACTGGCTGGTGGACCGAGATTTCCCCACAGTCGGCCTTCACCCGGGCCTGTCCCAGCCGTTGGAGGTGGGCGGGCATGCCGTTACGGTTTGGCAGCGTCTGGACCCGGCACACGACGACCCGATCACCGTCGCCGAGCTCGGCAGCCTTCTCCGGGATCTGCACGCCCTGCCTGCACCACCGGTGCCATTGCCCGTGCTGCGGCCGATCCATGGCATCGAGCGATCCGTGACCCGTTCGGAGATCCTGAACGGCAAGGAACAGGACCTGCTGCTGGGCCGGCTCGAGACGCTGGCCGCTGGCTGGGAGGCGATGCGGTTTCCCCGTGGCACGAGCCTGATCCAGTCAGATCCGCAGATCCGCAACGCGCTCCGGCGTTTCGACGGCACGCCCGTACTCGCCGACTGGGACGGCGCCGCCCTTGGGCCCCGCGAGTGGGACATCGCCACGGTCGCTGTCCACTGCCGCCGGTTCGATCCGCCCGGTCCCGAGGCGTTCGCCGGCTTCACCGCCGACTACGGCTGGGATGCCACATGCTGGCCGGGGTTCGAGGAGCTGTGCCAGCTTCGCGAACTGCAGATGATCGCCACCAACGCCCGCAAGTCCCGGCCCGGAACCGACGCCGCCGACGAGGTGCACCACCGGATTGCAGGACTTGTCCACGGCGGGCCGGAACTCCGCCGCTGGCACATCCTCTGAGATGAGTCTCGTAGGGACGGCGTAGTACCGCCTGTCCTCCTCGCATCGGTCGGGGCCGACCACAGTGAGGCCCACCGTGGCCCACCACGCTGGGTCTGTCTCGGGCCCGTGCCGCCCGCGATCGTGGACATCAGGAACACGTCGGCGGAACGATCCAGGACCATCCTGATCCCATGGCGCCGGCGGGCCAGCGGCAATGTCACGCCAGGGAGAACCAGATGGTCGTGTCGATCGGCGACAGGTCGGAATGCGACCCGACGCACCGGCAGGTGCTCGCGCCGGGCACTCCGTCGACCGTACGGGTGACTCCCCGTTCGCGTACCGCCAGCGAGGCTGTGTGGGCGGGTGACCGGCGGTTTGCTCCCCGCCGCTGGCCGACGATGGTGGGCTCGCCGGTGCGCCGGCAAGCCCACCGCACTCAGGCCGCGGACCCGAACTGGGGCCGGCCATGACCGTTTACCTCTCGCGCAACGCGACGATGGGCGACCCGCCAAGAGGTCGCCCGGCAGCGGCTCAAGCGTTGCGACCGGCGTCGGTCGATCCGCCTCTGCTGACGTACGTCTGGCAGGTCGTTTTCGAGCGGCAGACGCGGGAGCGTGAGGCTCGATGAGCAGCGACCGGGGCTTCTACGCGGAGATCGGGACGCCTGCGCCCCTGGCGCATCTACGGTTGCGTCCGCTGGCGCTGCCGTGGTGGTCGGTATGACGGCCCCTAACGAGCACTCCCTGCCGCACGTGCCGATGCGGCCACTGTGGCTGTGCCGACGGTGCGGCCAGCCGTGGCCCTGCGGCGCGGCGAAGGTCGCCCTTCTGACGGAGTACAGGGACAGCCTGGTCAGTCTCTTCCTCTATCTGGCCAGCTGCCTGCATGACGCGATCGACGATCTGCACCAGCTCCGGCCCAGCGACACCGGCAGCACCGCCCATGTCTTCGACCGCTTCCTCGGCTGGCCAGCCCGGCACACCCGCTCCTACCGGCTCTCCAGCAGGACTTCTTCTGATGATGAGGAGGAATCTTCATGAGCAGCACTGACGTCATCAATGCGCCGCCGCAGACGGTCCGGGTGAGGGTACCGGCAGGAGCGGCGCATGCACTCTGCCAATTGGGGCCGACACGTGACGGCACCATCTCGGCCACGGTGGAGGTACTCGGCCGGCGAATCGAGATCGAGACGCCGGAGGACGGCCCGGTCCTCTTCCCGACCGACGTGGGGTTCACGTTGCTGAGCGCGCTGAACGCCGACCCCGGCCTGCCTGTTTCGGGTGCCCGGGCCTTGGACATCGGGTGCGGCTCCGGCCTGTACACGGTGGCCCTGGCCTCGGCGGGCGCGGCACATGTGACCGCGTTGGACGTCAATCAGGCATGTTCGGAGGTGACCCGCGACAACGCGTCCCGCAACGGCATCTCACCCGCCCAGGTGGCCACGATCGTCGGGGACCTCGCCGAATTGGCAGTCCCCGAACCCTGGGACCTAGTCGTTTGCAACCCTCCGCACTTCCCACACGATCCGGTGTACGCCGTTGACGACGGCATTGAGACCGCGCTGGTCGGTGGCAGTGACGGGCGGGCGTTATATGACGTCCTGCTCGCCCGCCTCGACGAGCTGCTCGCGCCGGGCGGGACGCTGCTGCTGACGCACTCCTCCCTGACCGACATCCCCCGCACTCGCCAGACGCTACGACGAAGCGGATACGAGTGCCGCACTGTGCAGACTTGCGAGCTGGACATCCCCTTGCGCCGCTACGCGATGCACCGCGACGTGCTGCTGTCGCGGCTGTATCCGCTCCGGGCCGCCGAACGGGCAGCATTCCGTGGCCTCCGGTTCGAGGTACACACCCTCGCCGCCACCCGCATCGATTCCCTGGACGGATCAGGTGAGTGACATGAACCAGCTCGTGACAGACGTTGTGGTGGCCGGCTCCGGCCTGCTGGGGCTCGCCACCGCGTTCGAGCTGCTCAGCCGGGACCTGGACGTCACCCTGGTCGGACCACGGACCGGTGACCACGCGGGGCAGGCGTCCCGGGCCGCCGGCGCGATGCTCACCGTGTTCAGCGAGGTCGAGGCGAGCCATGATCCCCAGCGCGTCAGCCTCGAAGTCGGCGAACGGTTGGCCGCCCGGGCCGGGTACGAAGCCTGGCTGGACCGCATCGGCACGGCCAGCATGCGGGCACTACGGCTTCTCCCAGGCGTGTGGGTGGTCAGCAACGGCTACGGGCCGGACGACGCCGCGAATCTTCGGGCCATCGCGGAGGCCGCCCAGACCCACGGGTGCCGCGCCGAGTTCGCGTCGCCGAGCGTCGTACCGGGGCTGGCATCGCAGGTGCGCGCGCACGAGGCACTGTGGCTGCCGGATGAGGCCAGCGTCGACCCGACGGCCCTGGTCGAGGGCCTGGCCACAGCGCTGACCGCCCATCCTCGCTGTCGTTGGCTTGATACCACCGTGACGACCGTCAGCGAGCGCGGCGAGCATGTAGCCGTTGACGCGGCTGACGGCAGCACTGTCCTGGCCGCCCACCTGGTGCTCGCCGCCGGGGTCGGGACCACGGGTCTGCTCGGCCCATCGCTCGCCAAGCAGGTCGAAGCACCTCCGCTGCGGTCCGGGCTAGGCGTGTCGCTGCTGGCCCGCGTCCCGTTCTCGCTGCCCGCTGCCGTGCGAACCCCGAACCGGGGCTTCGCCTGTGGCAGCCACATGGTCCCGCGCGGCGAGGGCACCATCTATCTGGGGGCGACGAATCGGCTCTCCACTGAACCCGACTACAGCCAACCCGCCGCTCTGGACGAGATCGCCACCTTGATCCATGACGCGAGTGCCGAGCTCAACACTCAGCTGCGCGATGCCGCGTTGATCGAGGTCCGGGTGGGGCACCGGCCGGTCACCCTCGATCACCTGCCGCTGTTCGGCCGGACCGGACACCCGATGGTCCACCTTGCGACCGGTACTTACCGGTGCGGCGTGCTGCTGGCTCCGCGCGCCGCTGTCATCGTGGCCGACGGGATCACCGCTCCCGGTTCGACCGCCACCCATCCCTACAGCCCTCGGCGCGCGATGCACCTACCGGTACTCGACGACCTCATCGACGGCGCGACCCGAGGCCTGGTGGACATGCTGTGCCAGCCGGGTGGCAACCTCCCGCCGGGCACGCACGAGATGCTGGAGCGGTTCCTCGAGGCGGCGTTGCACGAACTCGCCGCCGGCACCTCGACCAGGGCGGTCGCCGTCCGCAGACTTTGGCAGCGTGCGCCCATGGCCGAGTGCCTGCCGCTGTTGCTCGACGCCGCCGGGCGGATCCGATGAGCACGGGCGCTCTGAACCGGCAGACAGTAGCCCGGCAGATTCTCGCAGAGATCAGCGGCCGGGCCACCGACACGTTCATTGCCTCCACGCGGCTGTCCGATCTCGGTCTGGACTCGCTCGGCCGGCTCACGCTCGCGGTGCTGCTGGAGGAAAGAACCGGTCATCCCCTGCCCGACGACGAGCTGATCAGCGTCAGGACGCTGAGCGACCTGGAGCGGCTCCTGAAACCCGCGGAGCGTTCGGTATGACCAAGACGCCAGCACCGACACCCGGGCTCACGTCGGACACGCCCTTCATCGCTGAGTCGGCTGAGGTAGCAGACGCGGCCTGTGTCGGCGCACGAACCAGGATCTGGCACCACGCTCAGGTCGACGGGGACGTCCGGATCGGCGAGGACTGCGTACTCGGCAAGGGCGTTCATGTGGCCTCGGCAGCGGTCATCGGAAACCGGGTCAAGATTCAGGACGGGTGCGGAGTGTACGGGGCTGTCCTGGAGGACGGCGTGATGCTTGCCCCCGGCGTCTACCTGCTGGAGGACTCCGCACCTCGAGCTGTCAACCCCGCCGGCCACCTGAAGGGCCGCGACGACTGGCGGCGGGAACCGGTGACGATCCGCTACGGCGCCACCGTCGGTGCCAACGCGGTCATGGCCCCAGGCGTCACCATCGGCCGATACGCCATGGTCGCCATCGGCGCCGTTGTGGGACATGACGTGCCGGACTACGGCCTCGTCATGGGCAACCCGGCCCGGCAGATCGGCTGGGCCTGCAGGTGCGGACACCGCCTCGACGACAACCTCACCTGCCCCGCCTGCGGGCGGTTCTACCGCCAAGGATCGAACGGCTTGTCCCTGGCTGCGTAACCGCCGCCCACCACCGCCGACTGTCCCGCCCGTGCCTGCTTAACCACTTCCTCTGCTGAAGGAACGTCACATGACCGAAGTTCGCTATCGTGTCCGCCCCGCCGGCCCGCTCAACGGGACCGTCGTCGTTCAGGGTGCCAAGAACGCGGCCCTGCCTATGATCGGTGCTGCGCTGCTCGCCCGACGCGGTCAGACGGTGCTGCGTAACGTCCCCGCGATCACCGATGTCCAGCACGCCGTGGACCTCGCCCGGCTTCTTGGCGCTCAGGTCGAGTACCACCCGGGCGACCGACTGCTCGTCATCGACGCCACCGAGATCACCAGCTCACGGCTACCAGCCGATCTCACCCGCCAGTTTCGGGGCAGTGTCTTGTTCCTTGCCCCGGTGCTGCACCGTCGAGGCGAGGTGATCTTCGAGGGCGCCGGCGGCTGCGCCCTCGGCACCCGAGGGCTTGACTTCCACTACCGGGGCCTGGCCCGCCTCGGCGGACACATCGAGGAACATGGCACCACGATCAGCATCAAAGCCAGCAACCTGTGCGGCGCGGACCTCTACCTCGACACGCCCTCGCACACCGGCACCGAGAACCTCATCATGGCCGCAGCCCTGACACCTGGCCGGACCGTCATCGAGAACGCCGCGCTGGAACCCGAAGTTCTCGACGTAGTCGCCATGCTCACGGCCATGGGCGCCCAGATCACCGGCGCAGGAACTGGCCGCATCGCCGTCATCGGCGTCGACGAGCTCAACGCGGTCGAATACACGATCATGCCGGACCGTATGGACGCCGGCGTGCTCACCATCGCGGCTGCCATCACCGGTGGCACGATCAACCTCGTCGGTGGCAACGTACTCGATCATTTCGGAGTCGCCGCGCACAAGCTCCACCAGATGGGCATCGAACTCAGCGCCGCCGGAGCGGTCACCAGCGTCATCCGACCCGGTCAACTGCATCCGATCAACGTCATCACTGACACCCACCCCGGGTTCGCCACCGACCTACAGCCTCCCCTGATGGCCCTCGCGACCCAAGCACCCGGGACAAGCTACTTCCGTGAGCGCATCCACGACGCCCGCTACGCTCTCGCCGGTGAGTTGACCAAGCTCGGCGCGGACCTCACCGTTGACGGCGAAAAGGCCGTGGTCCACGGTGGTAAGCCGCTGCGCGGCACCGAGGTCATCGCCCGAGACCTGCGGACCGGCATTGGTCTCGTGCTGGCCGGACTTGTTGCCGACGGCGAAACCGTCATCGGCAACGGCGCCATGATCGACCGGGGTCACGCATACTTGACCGGCCGTCTCACCGCTCTCGGCGCCGACATCGCCCGCGAGGAGTTCTGACGACAGGCTTGCTGAGCGAGCACATAGCCTCCTGCCGTGCCGGGCTGTCCTCGGCTGAGGAGCGCCAGTTGCAATCCAGTGGCAGGCCGCCGCGATCATTGCCGCCGCCGAGGCCATCCGCGCCTCGGCGGCAACCGGCAGCTCCATCGCGCCTGAGCTGCTACGCGCACCCGCGCCTACGCCTCAGCCCGGCTGACTACCTGTTCGAGATCGCGACTCCATCCTCAAGGTAGACACCTCCCTGCCCGATTGCGGCGAGAGCCGCGACAATCCGCCGAGCCAACCGAGGGATCAACACCCCGCCCAAGCGCTCCGGCTCGACGAACTCGAAGCCGTCCAACTCGTCCGGGCACAGCCGCACCGCCGCGACCTGGTCCGCCGTCAGAACCCCGCCGTCGAACAGGAACATGAGCCCGCCGTCCCACGGCGGGCTCGCCGGCACCCAGTCGACGCACAGCAGCGCTCCCGCAGGTATCGACAGACCCAACTCTTCCCGGATCTCGCGGGTGCAGGCGTCTGCCGGGGACTCGTCCGGCTCCACGGTTCCGCCGGGAACTTCCCACACGTCCTTGTAGGCCGGATGGACCAGCAGAACCCGGCCGGCCTGGTCGCGGAGGATCACGCCGGCCGCCGCGCGGACCCTCGTCACGCTGGCGATGTAGGACAGCTCCGCTTTGGTCTGCGTCTCGGCCACGCGACCGACCCTACGGGCTCGCCCTCGGCGCATCGCCCGTTCCTGAAGGAAGACGCGGCAACGATCCCCCTGCGTGGTTACTTCGGGTAACCATCGTTTCGGTGTGTGGCGTTGCGTCGTCGAGTCGGCCTGGCCTTGGTCTCGGGCCTCTGACGGATCGGCGCGCAGTACGGTGCCGACCGTGGAGATCAACTAGCGGCGGTCTGATTTGACCGTACCGCGTCTTCTGTCCTCAGCTCTTCGGCTGATTCACTGAACAGTGATCTTCAGAATCGGCCCCAAAACCACGGTTTGTATATGTGGGTGCTCGCACGACCCGCCGACGCCCCGTTCAACGGCCGAGGGCGAGCGCTGTCTCCGGTCACGGCAGTCCCGACTTCCGATGTTCCGGTCGGCGCATTGACCACTCTCTGTTACGGCTGTCAGGGACAGGATGTCGGACTGTCGGTGCCAGGAGGATCATCAGGGGATGGGCGACCAGGGTGCCACGCGACGGTTGTCCCCGCGGCGGTGGCGGATCCTGTCGTACCTGGCGCAGCACGGCTCCGCGTCGACGCTGGACGTGGCGCTTGTCTGCGGAGTATCGCGGCTGACGGCCCACCGCGACCTGGTGTGGCTGCACGAGGCGGGGCTGGTGCGCCGCGAACGCTCGCCGGAGGACCGGACCCACACCTGGTGGTACGAGGTCACGCCCGAGGGGACCGACGTGCTCCGGCGCGTCCTGGCAGCGTCGGGGCGGCCGGTTCCGCTGCGGTTGGGTCAGCGGCCCTCCGGCAGGGCGGATGCCCTGTTTTTCCTACCGCTGGTGGAGGTGTCGCGGCGCAACCCGGGGCGGTGCGAGCTGTTCCAGTGGCTGGCGACGATGGAGACCTCGTCGTGGTTGCGCCAGCACGACCTGGCGCAGTTGCGGGCCGACGGCTACGGCGTCTGGCTGCAGGACGGGCGGTGCCTGCGGTTCCTGGTCCACGTAGACCGTGGCCCGATCGGCGGCGTCGTCGCCGAGCACGAGCGAGCGACGTCAGGGCTGGGTGGCCTGCTGGCGGGCTACCGGCGTGCGAACCGGCTGGTGCCGGTCGGGGCGGTTCTGATGATTGCTCAGGACGCCGAGCGGGAGGATCGACTACGGGCCGACCTGCTCCGCGAGCCTCTGCCGAACGTGGTCGCCACGACCACGCAGCAGTTGTTGTACCGGCACTGGCCGGACGAGCAGGTGTGGCAGGTGCCGGGCGAGAGTGGCAGGCGTCGCCTCATCGAGGTCGGATCCTGACCGCACCACGTCATAATTCCGGGCCGCGTCAACGCCAGCGGCTTGGTGCGGGACCTCACCAACGGCGGCCCCAACTGGCAGGCAGCCGTCCAGCGCAGCACCCGCAATGGCTGGAAGCTCGCCCTGCCGCGCCTGCATAAGCCAGCCTTCGATGGCAGCGAGGTCCTGCTCGGTCAGGCCGCGATGTGGATCGACCCGATGCAACAGGGCTGGGCCGTGGTGATGAGTCGATATCCACTGTTGATCGGCGTGGGAGATTTCGTCGTCGACCCAGACGAAGGGGCGTTCCTGCGCCCACTCGACCAGCCCACGGGTCTTCCAGTGCAGGACGCCGACCTCGTCGGCGTCGGCCCAGTCCACAACGGGCAGAGATGGTAGCCCGAGCAGCGGGGCGAGCACGTCATTCGCGTCGCTCATCCAGGTCGTCGCCCATACGAGATCACACAGCAGGGCCTCCAGTCGGCGGCCGTGTCCCGGATCGACCTTGTACAGCAGGGGATGGGCATCGGCCGGTAGAGCCGGTGCCATAGGGCGGCCATGCGACGCGCCCGGTTGGGCCGCCGCGGGTGTTCCGAACGGGATGAGGGTGCCGTCCACGTCGAGGAACAGCAAGGGACGCGGCGCAGGGTCGGACATGACCCAAGAGGCTAGCCCTCACCCCGCCCAGGGCTACCTCCGCGCGCTTGCCCCAAGGCCATTCGTTTCGCTGCTGCTCCTGGCGGCGGGCAGTCACGCGCCGCTGACCCCGACCCCGACCCCGACCCGGACCGCGACAGGGGCGGTGCCGGGATGCCTCTCACCAGATCCCTTCTGCTCCGCCGGCGCCGGTGACCCGACCACGCCAGCAACACCACATCCCACATCCTCAACCAAGGAGTTCTCGTGGTTTCGTCGACACCTTCAACGACTGCCGTAGGCATTGGCAGTGATGAGTTTCGGCTTGATCTCCGTTCGGGGGTCGGGCTTGGGGTCAGCGTTGACGTCAGTCTTCAGCCGGACCCCCGAACCGACCCCCTGTTTCCTCTCACACCGCAGGTCAGCCCGTCTGTCAGTGCCGTCGGCTTGTCCTGCGACAGACCCTGCCTGGTCTCGGGTCTCTCCCCCTGGGGCTGGAATTTCCTACCCGGAAAAGGAGGTGGTAGCCGGTGGATGATCCGGTCCTTCGGGTCCAGTCCCAGTTGACCGGCCGTGACCGTGTGCTGCTGGGCTGGTTGTACGACCACGGCGTGTTGACGTCGTTCCAGCTCGCGAGCGCCTTGTTCCCGTCGTTGGACTTCTGCCAGCGGCGACTGCGGACCCTGCACCGGCTGCGGTTGGTAGCCCGGTTCCGGCCACAGCGCGCCGACGGCGGCTCGTACCCGTACCACTACGTCATCGACCAGCTCGGCGCCGAGGTCGTCGCGGCCAGCCGGGACGAACGCCCACCCCGGCGCGACCACGCCCGGGTGGAGCGGCGGCGCTGGACCTCGACCCGCAGCCTCACCCACCGCCTCGGGGTGAACGGGTTCTTCACCGACCTGGCCGGGCACGCCCGTACTCATCCGGGTGCCGGCTTGGTGGAGTGGTTGCCGGAGGCGGTGTGCCAGCGCGCCGGGACGTTCACCAGCCGCCAGGATCCGGGGCTGGTGCGGGCGTATCAGCCACGGGTACGCCCGGACGGCTACGGCCGGTGGGCCGAGAACGATGTCGAGGTGCCGTTCTTCGTCGAGTACGACACCGGCGCGGAGCAGCTGTCGATCCTCGCCGCCAAGGTGGACGGCTATCAAGAGCTGTTCGGCACGATCGAGCGGGCGTGGCCGGTGCTGTTCTGGCTGCACTCGGCCGCCCGCGAGCGCAACCTACGCCGGGTGCTGGCCGACGTGCCGCTGGCGGTGCCGGTCGCCACCGGGGCCCGCGACCACGCCGCGACGACGGGCCTCCGCCCGGCAGAGGCGGTGTGGGCCATGGCCGGCCGGGAAAGGCCGCGGTTGCGGCTGGCCGACCTGGCCCGATATGCCGTTGACGTCTCCAGCCGGGTGAGTGAGGCCGCGTGATTGGTGACGGCACAACGGCGGCGGACAGTACCTCCGCGGCGGAGCGGACAGCAACGGCCGGCGTCTGTCACGGATCTGTCGTGAGCAGCGCGGTCGGCGCTGACAGATCCATGAGAGCGCTCCCACAGCGGCGGACCACTTCTCGGTCCGGCGTCCGCGTCGGGCGGTCCGCGACCGATGTCCGGTCCCCGTCCCGACTGTTGTCCGACGCCGGGTCGGTCCGCTACTCGGTCCTGCCGCCTACCGCTGGCGGACGGGACCGGAACGCCGGTCAGGGTTGAGGAGGTGATGGGCCACGACAGCGCCGGTCCCTGACCCGGACGGCAGTCCGCGTGCCAGCCGCGTGGAGGGTGTAGTCCAGGTCGTCATCATGCTGGCCATCGGCGGCGCAGCGGGGGCGGCCAGCTTCACCCACGTACACAACGTGGCCGCCGCGCACGGCCAGCCCGGTTGGCTGGCCTGGGCCGACGCGATCGTCCTGGAGCTGATGTCCATCGCCGCCGGCCTGGAACTACGCCGCCGCAAACGCGCCCACACCTCCACCGTGTTCCCAGCCACCGTGCTGGCGTGTGCGGTCACCCTGTCCCTGGCAGCGCAGGTCGTCGAGGCCGAACCCTCGATCATCGGGTGGGTCGCTGCCGCCGTACCCGCGCTCGGGTTCCTCGTCATGGTCAAGATCGCCCTCGGCCGGACCAGTACCGCCATGCCCGCCCCTGACGTGGCGGTTGTGGACTGCCAACCGGATGAGGCCGGATGGACCCGTCCGGACAGCGGACCGGACGAGACCGTGGGGCCCGCCGTCACGGCGGGGGATCGGTCCAGCAACCGGACCGTCCGCTCATCGGATGCTCGTCGTCACGGGGGCGGACGGGAACGGCGGCGGCGAGCGGACCGGGGACCGTCCCCGCAGCCGTCCCGTGCGGTGGCCGAGTTACTGCCAGCGGGGCGAAAGGTCCGGGACCGGCTCGCTGCGGACGGGCAGGCACTGACCCGGGCGGCGCTCGCCGAAGCCCTCCGCGCAGCCGGTCACACCGTGTCCAACACCCGAATATCCGAACTGCTCAAGACCCTCAAGGTCGAGTCGTCGGCACCACCCGGAGTGATCGTGAGCCCGGTCATGCCGACCAGCCCGGCGTCACCGCCTCTGTCACCGGAGCGGCGCGATGGTGGCGGAGTAGCCACCCCCGCGCCGGTCGACCCCGACAGGGCTGCTCCGCTCCTACCGCACAGCCATCCATCTCATAACCAGGAGAAGCCTGATCATGAACAGCCCAACGAACCACGGTGACAAGACCACCCGCACCACGACCGACAACACCACCGCGCCCAGCGTCGGGCAGGTGTGGACGATCGAGCGCATCCGTGCCCTCGGCGTGATCACCACCCTCGCCACCACCGCCTCGGTGCTCGGGATCAGCCGATCCCAGGCGTATCGGCTCGCCGCCACCGATTAGTTCCCTCTACCGCTGATCCGGGCCGGCAGCCGCATCATCGTCCCGGTCGCCGCCCTGCTCCACCTCCTCCAACCAGACGCCGACGCCACCGGCGGTGGGCAACTTGATGCCGACGCGAAGGTGAGCGTGGACGCGTTGACCCCGCCGCCAGCGGATTCCACCCGGCGCCGCTGGCGGTGCCATACGGAGCATCCAGGAGACGATGAGTGAAGGGATCCACCTTCAAACGCTGCGGCTGCCGCGACAGCGTTACGGGCCGGCGACTGGGACGCTCGTGTCCCCAGCTTCGCCGGCCCGGCGGCGGCTGGTCCCGCACCCACGGCCACTGGCACTGGCAGATTGAAGTGCCCGCCCGCGCTGACGGCACCCGCCGCCCGCTCCGTCACGGCCCCTACGCCACCCAGGCCGACGCAGACTCCGTCCTGGACCGGATCCGGGCCGCGCTCGCCGTCCCCGATCCCACCGACGCGCACACCACTGTCAAGACCGGCGACCTGATCGAATCCGCCGTCAAGGCCGGTGCGCCGGTTCCCGCCCCGGACCAGGTCCGGCGGGCGCTGCACCTGGACATCACCCCGACCGAGCTGCCCACGATGCAGGCTTACCTGACCGACTGGCTCGCTGGACGCAAGAACATCATGACCGGCACCCTGCGCTCCTACGAAGGGCATATCCGGCTGTACCTGATCAAGAACCTCGGCCGGCCTTCTGCCCTGCCTGGTGAGAGCGCGCCGGCATCCTGGGGTACGGCCGGCCAGGCCGAGGGCCGTCATCCGCGCGGCGACGCGTTTCCCGCAACCGCCAGCCGGTCGCCCGCAGATCGACGGTGAGCCGCGGGAAGCCGTAGGTGCCGCCGGAGGCGGCGAAGCTTGCCCGGACCGTCTCATCCAGGTCGTGCTGCCGCTGCCGACGGGCGGTCAGTGGCTGATCGCGCCACTTGTAGAACCACGATTGTGGCAACCCAACCAGACCAACCTGCGAGGGGAACTCACGTCGGCTGCCTGGGGGAGAGTCGATCACGTATGCCGGGTAGCGCATCTGTCTACCCGAGGTGGAGGGGCGGGCGTTGGCGGGGCTCAAGTTCAGTGCTGGGTTGCTGTCGCAGCCGGTGATGGCGACTCCCGCCGCCCGCGGTGCTGGCCTCGGCAAGGCCGTCGCGGGGGTTCCGTCGCGGCGGTCGGGCGGTCTCGGGTTGATTGGTCTAGGAGCGCCGGACGAACTCGACCGTTTCGGTCTCCGTCCGTACACCGCGAGCTTTGAAGCCTGCCGCTGCTATCGCTTTGCCCAGTGAGTTCTGCGGGGAGTACCAGTAGGGGAGGTGCTTGCGGGCCGAGGGTGCAAGCGTGTCGCCGAGGATGTCTTCGATCTTACCGAAAGTCATTGATGTCGTCTCGGTATCCAGCGCCGCCAGATAGTCAGCGAGGGGTTGATACTTGCCGCTCGCTTCTGCATCCAGCCCTGCGCTGGGCAGTGTTGTATTCGGATCGAGGATCTCCACGACCTCCGACGGGATTCGGATGGCACTCAAGGCGCCTGCGTCGATGTAAACCGGCTTCATCATCGGTGTGACGGAGGGTGGTAGGACCCTAGCGGCCTGCAGGTCGCCGGTGATCCGGGCGGTTGGTCGGGTGATTCCGCGCAGCATGCGATCCTCGCGGTAGTCGCAGAGGATGTAGATGTCTTCGCGACTGATGGTGCCGCCGGCAGACGCGGCGGCAGTGATCACGTCGGCTAGGTCGCGTCGCCCTTCGCCGCGTAGCTGCTGGAGCAGCATGTCCACCGCTTCAGCCGTCCACTTGCCAGGCTCATGGATATCTGCACGGTTCACGTCGGCGTCTCTGGCGGACTCGGGATTGACCTCGACATCGAGAGCCTGGGACCTGTTCAGCAGGTCGCTGGCCCGCATCAGGAACAGACGGCGCCCCGTGCTGTCGAAGAACTCTTTCGTCATCTCCTGTCGCGGGCCGATCATGTCTGGCCCACGGCGCCACCACCAGTCCTCCTTCTCGTCGTTCGTGACGATGATGAGGTCCATGTCCCGCGTTTTCGCCTCGTGGCATGCCTGTCGGTAGACGAGGAAGTCACCAGCCGCGCCCTCCGGATACTGGTCGCTCTTTTCTGCATCCAGATAGCCGGGGGGTATGAGTTCGTCGACGCGCTGATTGCCCTCGGTGATCAGCGCGTCCCAGACTTTGTCCTCGGGGCGTCGGAGGACCCTGCCGGCCAAAAGCTCGGAGAGTCTGCTCAGTACCGGGTCTGCGTCGGCCGGTGTGGAGGGGTGAACGCGGTCGGGTGTGGCTTGGTCGATCGCGTCCCGTAGGCGTTGGAACACGCCGTCGATGTCAAGATGCAAACGTTGCAGTTCGGCGTCGTCGATGGCCAACTGCTTCGACCAGGTCTCGAGAGCCCGCACTGCCGCTGCGCGGCTCTTCTCCAGGGCGGCGCGGGCTTCGCCGGTCGCCTGTTCGGGATTGCCGATGGCGCGGAGCCGATTGCGGTGGAACTCGCGCATAGCCTGGTACGGCACGACGAGACGGTCACCGAGCTTCTCGAAGATCGCCAACAGATCCGCCGTCGTCCGAGCGTTGTAGCGGTAGAGGTTGAGAAGCACGTTCGCGTCTACCGCGACTAGCGCGGTGGTCAACGCCTGGCGTGACTCGGCCTCGCTTACCACGCGATAGCCTTCAAACCCGTCGAACAGCCCAGCCATCAATGACCTCCCCGAGACGGATTTCATTGTTGTCGATCCCATGCCGCGGTCCTATGGGCCGAGCGGCCGATTGCCGGTCTGCTGGTCCGCCCCTGCGGTCAGGCGGCCGACCGTCGGCAGGGCTGGTTCCTGATGAGGGCGGCTAGTTCGGCTCCGGTTGCGCTGAGGTCGCTGGGGTTGCCGGTGAGCTGGTTGGTCAGCTCATCGAGGCGGTAACGCAGCAGCCGCTGGTATCGAGTCGCGTAGACGGCGACGTGGGTGACGTGGTGCCCGTCGTGATGGGCGAGCAGTGCGTACGTCAGGATCTGACGGATCAGCTCGTCGAGGTAGCGGTCTTCGTCGAGCCGGCCGCTTTTCACTTCCAGCCCGGTGGTGCCCAGGAGGAAGTCGGCGTGGCGGTGTCCGTTGAGCAGGGACAGCTGCGCGGTCGCCGGCCCGTACGAGCGGAGAGCGTCGTGAAAGCCGCCGCAGTAGCTCGACCACAGCACACCGAAGG
Organism: Micromonospora sp. NPDC005367; assembly: GCF_040606825.1. Classification (NCBI taxonomy): domain Bacteria; kingdom Bacillati; phylum Actinomycetota; class Actinomycetes; order Micromonosporales; family Micromonosporaceae; genus Micromonospora; species Micromonospora sp. NPDC005367. The sequence goes on from NZ_JBEXFP010000004.1 coordinate 189,983, forward strand.
CACGCCTGGTCTGGTACGTCTCTCTGGGGAGTCCGTGGAGGAGGTGCGGGTACTGCCCGAGGACATAACGGGTGTTAGGCACAGCATCGCAGTCGTGGCCGTCGAACTTGTTGAGCAGGATACGGACGTGGGCGAGCCGGCTGGCGGCGGTGAAGAGGTGCGCCGGGTGCACCGTGGGGTCGCTACTGCGCCTGGCGTCGTAGCCTGCCGCATCGGCAACGGTGGGTTGATAGCCGGCCATGATGAGCATCCGGGTCGCGAGGCCAGGGTCGAGGCAGTGGAACAGACGTGGGTACGGGCGCTGATCGCACAGGGCCAAGCCGATGGCGAGTTCGACGACGTGGCCGAAGTAAGACTTGTTCGGCGGGTCTGTCAGCAGGATCGGACAGCGGCGAAGTTCGGCCGCGATCTCGGCGCGCAGAAGATCTTGTTGCGGAAAGGTCTCCGCGAACCAGGCACCGACGGGATCCTGCTTAAGGACACGGAATCGGAGGCCCATGGTGGTAGTCCTCTCACGGCGCAAGTGACGCTGACCACGGACGCGGCAGCGGACCCAGCGAGCATGGAACGCGCGAGACATCAGATCGGAAAACGCCTTCACCAGTCACGTGAGCGGGGCCGCGAGCGGTTCTGTAGCCCTCGGCACTCAGGCCGCGAGGTGGGCTCCGCGAGAGGAGGCGGCAGCAAGGGAGACGGATCGACCGACGTCCCGGCTTTTGCACCGTACGACGGACCCGCGCGACGCACAAGCACCACTTCGCGGCCGCGTCGATGCCCTGCCCAGCAGGACACGGGTCGGGTGGCGAACAACGCCAGGCCAAGCTCTCAGTTCCCGGACGCTCACTCACCCCTGTCATCCCAGCTCGTCTTTGCAGCGGAGCAAGGCCTGCACCATTCGCCCGATCAGCGACCTCGCCCACGGTCTGCGCGGCCACGCTGACGGTGCCGGCTACAAGCCCGAGGCCCGGCTCAACGAGGGTCAGTCGAGCGAGTTCTCGGGCGTTGGCGGTGTGCTGCGCGTCGGCTCTGGCCACGACGTCGGGGGTGAGCCAAATGCGCGACGACCGGCGCGCACAGCCAGAGTGGCGAGGGCAGCGTTGGCGCCACCACCAATCACAGCGCCGATACCGAAGGGTGCCACTCGGCCGAGCACGATGATGCCCTGTTTGGTCCCGTACTTCGTGACGAAGTGTCTCCCCAAGATCTTGTTGATCTGACGCAACGTCTCGATAGGCACCTTGGCGACGACCTGTCTTCCCCAGTGCTGCCCGGTGCGCTCGGCGACCTTGGTAATGGTGGCGGAGCCGGATCCGCCGAGCATGATTCCCATGACGATCGTTCGGCGGCGCTCGATCTCGTCGATGCGGACTCCGTGGACTTCGGCGATCGAGAGCGCGAAGAGGGCGCTCAGCTCAAGAGATGAGAGCACCTCGCCGGCCGACAGGGCCAGTGCGACGCCGGTGCCGACGCCGGGCGCGGCGGCAGCTCCTCCCACTGCAGCGCCGGTCCCGGTCAAGGCGCTGACGTACATCCGCTCGAGAGTGCGGATTACCTGTGCTGGTGTCGCCTCTGGGTTCCGCTGACGGGCCCGGGCGATGTTCTTGCGCACTAGTGGACTCTGGATGGCGATTGCCTTATCCAGGAGGTCGAGGACTCGCTGCCCACGTACGGCAGCTTCCGGATCCGGCCCGTCGTGGGCACCTGTCGCCATGTTGAACTCCTTGAGCGTTCCAGCTGAGTCGCCTATTCGAGCAGCCGAGCGGATCTTGCGCTGATCGTTGAATGCGGACGCCGTTCCTGCGGCCTGCGCTCAGCCTCAGGGCGTAGTGTTCGGTGTCGGGGTATCGGCGCCCATGATGCCACCGAAGAACACCATGATCGTGAATGCGATCATCGGCGCGACGAACACGTAGCCGAGGACCAGGCCGGCGACGGCCATGCCCCGCCCGGACTTCGTACCCTGCCGTGTCTCGTGCAGTCCGACGTGACCGAGGACGACCGCCAGGATGCAGGGCAGCCCGAACAGGCACCAACCGCCGAGCACCCCGAGGATCCCGAACACCATCGACGCGGTGGCGGCGCCGGAGGCGGGCGGGACCTGCACCAACACGTGTCGCGGTGCGTGGGTGCCGGTGACCGGGTACGGGCTCGCGGGCGCCGCGGATGCCGGCGGCCGCGGGCTGCCCGGGTCGTAGTAGGGCTGGTGGGACACGGCGTACCTCTCAGGTCGGTGACGGTGGTCAGTTCGGGTGCGACGGGCCGGCGCCGCCGGCCTGCAGGCGGGTGAGCAGGGCGGTGACCTCGGCGTGTAGGCGACGCAGCTCCGCAGCCGTCGGCGCCAGCTCGTAACAGTGGTGGTGCGCGGCGGCGGACAGCGTGGCCCACGCGAACGCCACCCGCCGCGCGGTGTCGGCGCCCGGGCCGAGCCGGCCGCGCAGCATGAGCTGCTTGGCGCGGCCCTGCCGGCAGGCGGCCACGCTCGGCTTGACCCGCCGCCAGTAGGCGTTGACGCCGCCTTCGAGGGCGAGCCGGATGAGGCAGGCGCAGGCCCGCGGCCACCAGCCGGCGGTCACCGCGGTGGCGCCGAGCGCGCCGGAGCCGCGCAGCAGCTGGTCGGCAGCCGCCAGGCAGCGCTGCGGCGTCGGCGCGGTCACGAGAGCACCTCCACGAGGTGGCGGACGTCCGCGACCAGTCCGGGCAGGTCCGCAAGGTAGACGCCGTGGACCCCCTCGCGGCACGCTGTGTACGCGTTCACGGCCCGCGGCCCGTGCCGGCGCAGCCAGCCGAACACGTCACCGCCCCGCTCGGCGTCGTCGAACACGGCGAGCGCGACGATCGTGGCGACCCGCCGAGACGCCTGCTCGATCGCGTCCTCGATGTCGGCGTGCGGCACGCCGCGCCCTACCCGTACCCGCCATACCCTCCGATGACAGGTGGCCTCGATCGTCGAGCGGCACAACTCCGCCACCACGGGCCCACGCACCTCCGCGGCGATCTCGTCGTTACGCGCCAACGCGGACGCGTCGTCGAGGTAACGGGTCACCGGATCCGAGGCGGAACGCAAAGTCACCACCGACCGTTCGGCGCGGGTCACCTCAACGATCCGCGCGTTGCCCAGGTCGAGCCGACCGATCGCGTCGGGCAGCCGGGTGTCGTGGGTGAACACCACCACCTGCCGCTGCTCGGCCAGCTCGGCGAGCACCCGGGCCAGGCCGTCGACCTTCGCCGGGTCCATGCTCTGCACCGGGTCGTCGACGACGATGAACCGGAACGGGCTCTCCGCGGCGCAGCTGCGCGGGAGGAACGTCGCCAGGCCGAGGGCGTGCATCTCGCCCTGGCTCATCACACCCAGCGCGGTGCCGTTGTCGGCGCCGTCCACGCTGACCGGGAAGACCACCTTGCGGCGGGTGTTGCTGCCCTCCAGGGTCATCGCGCCGAGCTCGACGTTGCTTTCCTGGCGCAGCTGCGCCCAGATCCGTTGCGAGTGCTCCGCGAACGGCGCCAGCCGTTCGTTGCGCAGCTGCGCGGCGGTCTCCTTCAGCCAGGCCCGGGCCGCCTTCAGCCGGGCCAGGGCCGCCTCCCGCGACGACACCCCGGCGCAGGCGTCCAGCCAGGACCGCAGCTCGGCCGCCGCCTGCCGCCAACCGGTGTCACGTTCCCGCAAGGTCTTCTCGGCGTACGCTCGGGCGTCCTGCGCCGCGTCTACGACCGCCGGGTAGCAGGCGGCGAGGTGGCGCGCGAGCTCCGGCGGCTCACCCGGCAGCTGTCGCAGCGCGGTCACCGCATGCCGCAGCGCGTCGAGCGGTACGTCCGGAGCCTCACCTTCGGGCAGTCTGACGTCGTCGACGAGGTGCCGTGCCTGCTTCAGTACCGCGTCGAGGCGGGAGTCTGCGGCCTGCGCGGCGAGGCTCCGGTGCCGCAGCTGATCGAGGGACACGGCGGCGGCCGTACGCCATTCGTCGTCGAGGCTGCCCGTGGCGCAGACCGGGCAGGGGCCGTCGCCGGTGTCCTCGTGGTGCTCGATGGCCAGGCGCAGCAGCTCGGCGCTACGCAGTGCGGCCCGCGTTCGCCCACCGTCGTGCTGGCGCGCCTCGGTGGCGGCGTCGGCCAGCCGGGCGGCCAGGCCGGTCACCGCCTCCAGGGTCGGCAGGTGCAGCTCGACGAGCGCCCGACACAGCCGTAGCGGGCCGTCGGCGGTCACATCGTCCGGCTCGTCGAGGATCGCGGCCAGCGCCGGCAGGTCCACCGGGCCGCGCTTCTTCATCAGGGTGGCGGCGCGGCGCGCCCGGTCGTCGCCCACCTCGGCCAGCCGGGCGGCGAGGGTGGCCCGCTGTGCGCGTACCTCCCTGACTGCCGTGTCGGCCGGCCGGATGGCGGCCAGCAGGCGCTGGTCGGCGTCGGTGATCGCCTCCAGGCCAAGGATCGCGGAGATCGCGTCGAAGAGCTGACTCTGCGTGCCGGCGGCGAGCCGTCCCAGCTCGGCGGCGGTGAGGAACGGCCGGTACAGGGTCAGCGGGCGCGCCAACCCCAGCTCGGTCAGGTCCGCGTGCCGGCCCTGCTCGCTGGAGACGGTCACCTCCGCCTCGGCGAGCCCCGCACCCAGCGGCCACGACCGGTTCACCCGCACCGGCTTCGCGACGCCGTCGACGCGCAACTGCACGTCGATCCAGCACGGGTCCGGGCTGTGCAGGTTGCGCCACCCCGTACGCCACACGCTGTTGCGGTCCGCCCAGCGGGTGCTGTCACCAGTCAACGCCAGCTCCACCGCCTCGGCGAAACTCGACTTGCCCGACCCGTTGCGGCCCACGATCAGGGTGATCCCGGGTCCCGGGCCGATCTGCAGGGTGCGTTCCGGGCCGACGCCGCGGAACCCGGCGACGGTGATCGAGGAGAGCCAGATCTGCGCCGGCGGCTCGGCCGGAGCCGGCGCGGACAGGTTCAGGCCGGCCGTGTCGCCGTTGAGCGCGGCGGCCAGGTCGGCCTCGCCGGAGAGCGCGGCGAGGACCAGGTCGGCGGTGTCGTCGGGTACATGGTCGTCGGCGAGCCGGTTGAAGATCAGCTCGACCAGGGGGTCGGTGCGGGCCTTCGACGGGGCGGGGGAGTGCTGGTGGGGAAGCGGCATGTCGTCTCCAGGCGCGAGGTGTCCGCGGGGCGGCAGATGTGCCGGCCCGCCCGGGATGAGCGGTGGATTTGCGAGTCCGAGACGCTGTTCAGCTGATGTCAGTGACGACTCAGCGGGTGCGGTGGCCTGTCGACGTGCGCCGTCGGCGCTACCGCGCGGACCCTGTGAACACGGTCGGCACAGGGTGTCGTGAGGGTAGGGAGGTGGTTACAGGACCTTGATCGAGTTGACCATGAGCAGCGGCGCGGTCGTCTCGCCGCCGATCTGGGTCTCGTAGCTGAAGGAACTAAGCACCGTGACGTTGGCGCGGAAGATGTCGTCCTCCACCAGATTCTCGAGGTCTGCGGCATCTCCGGTGAGCATCGTGTTGGTTTCGTAGTCGTACTTGTCGGTCAGTCGCCAGTGTGCGACGTCGGCGCGGAAGGTGTCGGTGCCGGTCGCGGCGTCGAACTGCGTGACCACGCCGTAGACGACGTAGGTCTTGCCGATGTAAGCGTCAGGGTTCTTGGCGATGAGCTTCCACTGGCGGGCGGTCAGCGTCTTGTAGGACGGCGGCTTCGGCTTCGGTGCCGGAGTGGTCCGGGTCGGCGACGGGGCAGCACTCGTGGGCGTCGCGCTCGTGGGCGTGGAGCTCGTCGGCGTGGCCGTGGTCGAGGCGGCGCTGCTCAGTGCGGGTGCGATCGTGCGGCTCCCGTCACCGGCCGGGTTGGCGCCGCCGGAGCTCATCGTGCCGATGGCCACCCCCGCGCCGAGCGCGACGGCCAGGGCGAGCCCGCCGACGATGGCGGCCCGAGCGGTTTGGCGTTTCCGCGCGGTGGGCGTCGGCGACTCGCCTTCTGTCGGCTGGTGCGGTGGAGGTGGTGTCGAGTCGGACGGCGAAGGCCGGATCGATGCCCCGTGCGGCTCGCCGATGGGCTGCGGCTGGCCGGCTGGCTTGGCGCGCGGCGGCGTGTTCGGATCGGACATGACGGTGCTCCCTGTGAACGCTGATGTGGCGGTGGGTGCGGAGGAGAGGGCGGGGCGGGCGGTGTGCGCCCGCCCCGTCAAGCGGTTGATCAGCTGAGGGAGACCTCGACGCCGCCGGAGAACATCGAGTCGTGGAGCTCGAGCTTGGCGAGCTTCACCTTCTTCGGAATGTCGAAGACGAACACACCGGTCACCTGGTTACCGGGGTTGATCTCCTCAAAGAAGGTGCTCTGCTCCTTGTTGGCGTAGAGGCCGGCTTCGGTGTCGGAGGAGTATTCGGTGCCGTCGGCGGTGTAGGCCTTCTGGCTGCTGCCGTCGAGGGTCTGCGGCTCCTTGCCGATGTTCTTCACGTTGATGGTGATCAGGCAGAACTGGCCCTGTGCCTTGTCGCCGATCAGGTCGCTGCCGACCTTCGTGGCGCCGCACTTGGACGACTTGACGGTGAACTCGAACTTCCCGTCGCGGACCGGCTGGCCGATCTTGGCGGTCTTCGCCGCCTTCTCCTCGCCCTTGGCCCCGCCGTCGTCGCTGCTGGAGCTACTGGCGTTGTCGGTGGCGCCGGCGCCGCAGCCCAGGGCGACGGCGGCGGCGGCGATCAGGGCGAGGGTGGTGGTCTTGCGCATCGTGTTTTCCTCCGTTGTGAACGTGGCGGCGTCAATAAGAGCACCACCTGTGAACGCTGTCAACACACATGATGCTTGACAGGTGTGACACACTACGGAAGTGCAGGTGAACCCGAGCATTACGGCAGCAGAGATCGCCCGGCTCGCGGGCGTTGGCCGCGCCGCGGTCAGCAACTGGCGCAAGCGGTACGCCGACTTTCCCGCCCCCGTGGGCGGCACCTCGGCCAGCCCAGAGTTCGACCTGACAGAGGTCGAAAAGTGGCTACGCGGACAGGGCAAACTCCCCGAACTCACCACCGCCGACCGACTGTGGCGGCGCGTCGCCGCGGCCAGCGAGACCGCAACCGCCGGTCTCGCCGCCGTCGGCGAGCTGCTGATCGCCCGGCAACGCGACCAGCGTTGCCTAACGCCGGACCCGCACCTGAAGCCACTTCTGCCCGACGTCAACGCGCTCGCCGACGAACTCGGCCCGCAAGCAGCGTTCGACGAGCTGTGGCAGCGTTTCTCCGCGCCCGGCCCTGGCCGTCCCTTCGCCACCCCCGACGACCTCGCCGACCTGATGATCGGGCTCGCCGACGTACCCGGTGGTACGGTCCTCGACCCTGCCGCCGGCTCCGGCGCCGTCCTGCGGGCCGCCGTCCGAGCCGGCTGCACCGAGGCATATGGGCAGGAACTCGACGAGGATCTCGCCCGGCTCGCCGGCCTGTGGCTTGCGCTGCGGGACGTGCCCGGCGAGGTCAGCGCCGGCGACTCACTACGCGCCGACGCGTTCGCCGGCCGCACCGTCGACGCCGTCGTCTGCCACCCACCGTTCGGCGTCACTAACTGGGGCCACGAAGAACTCGGCTACGACCCCCGCTGGGAGTACGGCCTACCTCCGCGCACCGAACCGGAATTGGCGTGGGTGCAGCACGCCCTGAGCCATTTGCGGCCCGATGGGCGCGCCGTGCTCCTCATGCCACCCACCGCAGCGCGCAGGCGTGCCGGCCGCCGGATCCGCGCCGACCTGCTACGACGCGGTGCGCTGCGAGCCGTCATCGCGCTGCCCAGCGGCGTGGCCGCACCGCACGCCGTGCCGCTGCACCTGTGGGTGCTACGCCGACCCGCCGCCGATGCGCCCGCACCGGCTCGCGCCCTGCTGATCGACGCGGCCGACGGGAAACTCGCCGAACTTTCCGCGCGGGTGTTGGCCGCGTGGCATTCATTCACGAGTGAGCCCGACGGTGAGGTCGAGGAGATCGGCTTCGCCCGCGCCGTACCGGTCATCGAACTCCTCGACGAGGACGTCGACCTCACTCCCGCACGTCGGCAACCCGCTGCGACAGCGGAGCGGACTGGTGAACATCTCGTGCGCACCAGGGAAAGGCTCGCCGCCATCGTCTGTGAACTGCCCGCGCTGATGCCGCATGTCGCACCGACGCCCGACGGGACAGCCGCAGCTCCCGCCATCTCCATTAGCGACCTGGCCCGCACGGGAGCGCTGCAACTCATCGGACCTCTCCGGCCAACAGTCGGCACAGCCGAGGCCCCCGCTGGCTCCAGCGACCTACCAGTCCTTACGGCGCGGGATGTGGTGGAGGGAGCCGCGCCGTCGCCACGATCAGAGCGGCCGCCCGGCCAAGCAATTGCCGTAGCCCCCGGCGACGTGCTGGTGCCGATGGTCGCTCGGCGGCTCACCGCCCGCGTGATCACCACAGAGAAGGCGTTACTCGGCGCCAACATCTACCTGCTCCGCCCCAACCCCGCGGCCCTCGACCCCTGGTTCCTCGCCGGTCAACTGCGGAACTCGGCGAACGAGAAGCAGGCATCCAGCCTCTCCGGCGCCCTACGTTTCGACGTCCGGCGGGCGCTGGTGCGGCGGCTACCACTAGACGAGCAGCGCGCCCATGGGGAGGCGTTTCAGCGCCTGGACGCCTTCGAGTCCGCCATGCGGCAGGCGGCGTCGCTCGGAGCGGAGCTGGTGCAGCTCACCGCCGACGGGCTGGCCCAGGGCGCGGTCCGACCCGACGGGAAGACGCAGTGACGTCACACCTGCAGGATCTCCCAGCCCTCCCCGAGCACGGCCTGCACCTGGTCGGGCCGCGACGTGATGACGCCGGCCTGATTGACCAATGCCACCCAGGCGGCGTGACCGGCGCCGAGCCGACCGGCGTGTCGGCCCATGCTGCCGATCATCGGCGCCTCGTCGTCGCCCACCAGATCCAAAGCGGGCGCCACGGTGTGCACCGCCGGATTGCGGCGCAGCATCCGCAACAGTTCCTGCTCGCCCGGGTCCAGCAGGCAGTACGCCTCGAGCAGGCACGTCGACGGCACGGTCACACTGCCCTCGGCGTCGGCTACCTCGACCAGCGTCTCGCCGACGGCCTGCAACCCGTGCACGTAGGCCAGCAGCGCCCCGGTGTCGAGCACCCAGTACGGCCGGCTCACGCGGCCGAGCGCCGGTCCAGTTCCGCCCGCAGATCGTCGGCCGGGCGGCCCAACAGCTCCGCCGCCCGGGCGATCGCCGTTTCGCGTGCCTCCGGGCTCACCTGGTGGGCGGCCAGCCGTTGCGCGGCACCGATCGGGTCGTACGGGAAGTCCCCGTGTCCTGCGGCCCGGAGGGCGGTCCGCATGTCGTCGGATGTCCGACGCCGGCGCAGTGCCTCCGTGACGTACGCGGAAACCTGGCGGGCGGGCAGCGCGTCCAGCTGCTCGGCCACATCGTCCGGCACCGAGATCGTCACACGCCGAGTCATACGGAACACCCTACCGAAGTGTGAATCGGGGGTCGGCAACGACTCGCTGCCACTCGGTCAAATGATCTCCACCGGGCGGGGGACCACGCGGATGCGACACCGGGGGCATACTGCGGGACTTAAGGAAAACAAAAGGAAGCCGATGGGTGCCGTCGTCCGGAGACGTTGTCGCTGACCTGGACCGTGTCCGAGCCGTTGAAGTAAGCGTGACAGCACGTGGCGATGTAGGGGTGGTTGTGAACCTGGAGCTGGTGGCGAACCGATTCCGCCTGTTGAACTCCCTCGGCCGGGGCAACATGGGGGAGGTCCACCGGGCGGAGGACATGCAGGCGCCGGAGGGTTCCAGCGACCGCGTCGTCGCCGTCAAGTTGATCCTCCGGAGCCGGTCCGGCGCCGTCATCGATTCGACCGCTGACAACAAGGCGGTGCAGAGGTTCGAGCGCGAGTCCCGGATTATGCGTCGCCTGACCCACCCGAACCTGCCACGTTCGATCGCGGGTGGCGTCGATCCCTCTGGCCTTCCATACATCGCCATGGAGGTTCTCGACGGCGAGACGCTCCGGGACCTGATTTCTGAACAGCCGCAACTGCCGATCTCGTGGGTCGCCGCAGTCGGGGCCCAGATCGCCGACGCTCTTGCCGCGGCACACACCGCTGGTGTCATCCATCGCGACCTCAAGCCGTCGAACGTGATGCTTCTGCGCGGTGGCCTCGTCAAGGTCCTCGACTTCGGCATGGGTCGGATCGTCGACTCCGACGAGGCCGAGCGGCTGACCAGCACCGGCGTCACGGTGGGTACGGCCCGCTACATGGCGCCTGAGCAGTTCCGGGCCTCATCGGTCACCCAGGCCGCCGACCTGTACGCCCTCGGTTGTGTTCTGTTCGAGCTGCTCACCGGTGTGCCGCCGTTCCACAGCGGCTCCGCGCACGAGGTGGGGCAGAAGCACCTGGAGGAGCCGCCACCGCCGGTTCGGGTGTTGCGTTCAGATGTTCCGCCGAGCCTGGAGCGACTCATCGAACGCCTGCTCGCCAAGGACCCGGCGGATCGGCCGGAGGACGCCGTGGCCGTCCGTGAGGCGCTCCTGCCGCTGGCGAAGGGCGAGGACAAGGTCATCGGCTGGGACGACTTCAACCCGGTTGGCTGTTTCCGCACTACCTACACGATTGGCGCGGGCACCAACCGACCCGCGACCAACGAGACAACGACCATGACCGGCCCGGCCTCCGGCATGGACGTGTTCGGTGTGCACCGTCAGCTCATCACCGACTACCGGGCCTTCACCGAGGGCGGCACGATCATCCGCGACGACCGGATCACCGAGTTCGTCGAGCGCGACCTCGACGCGAAGTCGCAGTGGCCCGACCCCTGGCTGTCGCTGAACCCGTTCTTCGCCTCCGGCGGCAGCATGCTCGAACTCGTCAACGAGGGCGTGCTGCACCGCGAGTGTGCGCGCATCTTCCAGGCGAACAAGACCGAGGGCGGCACCGACTGCGACGGGCGACCGCTCACCCTGCACCGGCACCAGCGCGAGGCCATCGAGAAGGCCCAGTCGGGTGCCTCCTACGTGCTCACCACCGGCACCGGCTCCGGCAAGTCCCTGTCGTACATCGTTCCGATCGTGGACAAGGTGCTCAAGGCACCCGAGCAGGAGGGCCCGAAGACCCGCAAGCGCGTTCGGGCGATCATCGTCTACCCGATGAACGCGCTGGCCAACAGCCAGCTCAAGGAGCTCGACAAGTACCTCTGTGACGGGTACGGGCCGGGCCGGGAGCCGGTGACGTACGCCCGGTACACCGGGCAGGAGAGCGACGAGCGGCGCAAGGAGATCCGCGACAACCCCCCGGACATCCTGCTCACCAACTACGTGATGCTCGAGCTGATGCTGACCCGGCCGGACGACCGCCGGTCGCTCATCAAGATGGCCCGAGGGCTGGAGTTCCTCGTCTTCGACGAGCTACACACCTACCGGGGCCGTCAGGGCGCCGACGTGGCTCTGCTGATCCGCCGGGTCCGCGAGGCCTGCCAGGCGACCGATCTGCAGTGCATCGGCACCTCCGCCACGATGTCGACCGAGGGCACCCTGGATGACCAACGGGCCGCGGTGGCACGGGTGGCCACCACTCTCTTCGGCACCGAGGTCAGCGACGGCAACGTCATCGGCGAGACGTTGATCCGCGCCACGGCGGAGGCGCCCGACAGCGTGCCGGTGGAGCGGCTGCGAGCGCCGGGCGCGCCACGTGCGTACGCGGATCTGGTTGAGGACCCGCTGGCCCGCTGGATCGAGACCCGCTTCGGGCTCGACACCGATTCGATCACCGGCCAGCTCGTGCGGCAGAAACCCGCCAAGATCGAGGATGCCGCGCTGGAGTTGGCGCGGCAGAGTGACCTGACCGCCGCCGACTGCGCCCAGGCGATTCGGGCCACGCTCAAGGCCGGATCCGAGGCCCGGGACCCAGTCACGGAGCGCCCGCTGTTCGCATTCCGGCTGCATCAGTTCCTGTCCAAGGGCGACACCGTCTACGTCACCTTGGAGGACGAGCTCACCCGGCACCTCACCCGCGAATACCAGCTCGTCCTGCCCGGCTCCGACAGCAAGATCCTCCTCCCGCTGGCCTTCTGCCGCGAGTGCGGCCAGGAGTACCTGACCGTGTGGCGGTCCGAGAAGGACGGCAAGGTCGTGTACGCGCCGCGCCGCGACACCGCCGCGACCGGTGGCTCGGGGGACGACGGCTACCTCTACATCGACTCGGACCGTCCCTGGCCCGCCAACGAGGAGGAGGCGATCGAGGCCCGGCGGGTTCCGGAATCCTGGCTGGAGGTCGACGCCGGCGGACACGAGGTGGTCAAGAGCTCCTACCGGCCACGGCTGCCGCGGGCGGTCACGGTCGACCCGCAGGGCTGGGAGGGGCACGGCGACCTGAAAGCCGCCTTCATTCCCTCGCCGTTCCTCTTCTGCCTGCACTGCGGCGTCAGCTACGAGCAGACCCGGGGAAAGGACTTCGCCAAGCTCGCGACCCTGGACCAGGAGGGCCGCTCCTCGGCCACCTCGCTGGTTTCGGCGTCGATCGTCCGATCGCTGATGCAGGCACCGCCGGAGGCGCTCAACAAGAAGGCCCGCAAGCTGCTCACCTTCGTCGACAACCGCCAGGACGCTTCGCTGCAGGCCGGCCACTTCAACGACTTCGTGCAAGTCACGCAGCTTCGTGGGGCTCTCTACCGGGCCGTGGTCGAGGCGGGCGACGAAGGCATCACCCACGAGGATCTCGCCGCCCGGGTCAGCGCCGCGCTCGGGCTGAGCCTCGGCGACTACGCACGGGAAGCCGACCTTCCGCCGTCGCTGGCCAACCTGGCAGCGAAGACGCTGCGGGACGTCGTCGCGTTCCGGCTGTACCTCGATCTGGAACGCGGCTGGCGCATCACCATGCCCAACCTCGAGCAGACCGGCCTCCTGAAGATCGACTACCACGATCTGGGCTGGCTCGCCGAGAGGCAGGACCGCTGGTCGGGCACCCACGAGAAGCTCCGCGACGCGGAGCCGGAGGACCGCATCGCGATCATGCGGGTGCTCCTGGACGAAATGCGCCGCGGGCTGGCGATCGACGTCCAGTACTTCCGGGACGACTTCGACTCGCTCCAGCGGGCCAGCGAGGAACGCCTCGTCGACCCATGGGTGCTCTCGGCCACCGACAAGCCCAAGATAGGTGCCGCCTACCCCCAACCCTCCGGCCGCGGCCTGGACCGATCGAACCTGTTCCTATCCGGCCGAGGAAAGGTCGGAAAGTACCTGCGGAGGGTGCACTTCCACGAGCTGTCGTGGAACGACGCCCAGGAGGTGATCGCCGACCTGCTGGAGGTGCTCAAGCGGGGCGGCCAGGTCACCGAGGTCACCCAGGTGCCGGAACGCGCCGGGCGGTACCGGCGTTCGGCCGGCACTGTAGCCACCGGCTACCAGGTCTCGGCGGCGGCGCTGATCTGGCGGGCTGGGACGGGTGAGACCGGCAGCCACGACCCGCTGACGCGGACGTACGCCAGCGGCGACGGGCCGCGGGTCAACAAGTTCTTCCGCGAGCTGTACCAGAGCACGGCCGGGACCCTCGCCGGCCTGACCGCACGGGAGCACACGGCGCAGGTGGACCCCATGGAGCGGGAGCGGCGGGAGGAAGCCTTCCGCAAGGCCGAGCTCAAGCTGCTCTACTGCTCGCCGACAATGGAACTCGGCGTCGACATCTCCGAGCTCAACGCCGTCATGATGCGCAACGTCCCGCCGACGCCAGCGAACTACGCGCAGCGCAGCGGCCGCGCTGGGCGGTCGGGGCAGCCGGCGCTGGTCACCACCTACTGCGCCACCGGCAACAGCCACGACCAGTACTACTTCCGGCGCTCGGAGCGGATGGTGGCCGGGGCGGTGGCACCGCCTCGCCTGGACCTGGCCAACGAGGACCTGGTGCGCTCACATGTGCACGCCATCTGGTTGGCTGAGGCGGGCCTCAAGCTGGGCCGGGCGATCCCCGAAACGATCGACATCAGCTACCTCGAGGACACCCGCAATCCCAACCCTGCGCTGGCGCTGGCCGATCACATCACCGCGGCGCTGCAGGACACGCACGCGCAGGACCGAGCGGCGGCCGCGGCCCGCGCGGTCTTCGCCGAACTGCTGCCCGACTTCCGGAAGTCGACGTGGTGGGACGACAACTGGATCGAGGACACCGTCCGGACCACGCCGGAGCAGTTCGACCGCGCGTTCGACCGCTGGCGGGACCTGTTCAAGGCGGCGCTCGTCGACCAGGCCGAACAGAACCGCCGGGTCCTCGACCACACCCTCTCCGAGCGGGACCGGCGCATCGCCGTGGGTCGCCGCAAGGAGGCTGAGACGCAGCTCAACCTGCTCAAGAACGAGACGGTCGAGAACCGGTCAGTGCTCTCGGACTTCAACCCGTACCGCTACCTGGCCAGCGAGGGTTTCCTGCCGGGCTACTCTTTCCCGCGCCTGCCACTGGCCGCGTATGTGCCGACCACGGGGCGCAGGTCGGGGGAGGGTGACTACCTGCAGCGCCCCCGCTTCCTCGCCATCCGCGAGTTCGGGCCCGGTGCGCTCATCTACCACGAGGGCGCGCGCTACCAGGTCACCCGCATCCAGCTGCCGCCGGACGCGGCCGGGGAGGTAGTGACGAGCCAGGCCCGGCGCTGCACGAGTTGCGGCTACCACCACGACGCCCGGGGCGGCGCGGTCCGCTGCGAGATGTGCGACGAGAAGCTCGGCGACACCACCTACGGCCTGCTGCACCTGCACACCGTCTACACCAAGCGCCGGGAACGGATCTCCTCGGACGAGGAGGAGCGACGCCGGGCGGGCTTCCGGCTGGTGACGTCGTACCGCTTCCAGGACCACGGCGCCCGGGCCGGCCGGCAGGACGCGGTGGTGTCCGACGGCGACGACCGGCTCGCCACCCTCTCGTACGGCGATTCGGCGACGGTCCGCATCACCAACGTCGGCCGGGCCCGCGCCAAGCAGGACGAGCCCGACGGCTTCTGGCTCGACCCTGCGGACGGGCGGTGGATGAACGAACGTGACGCCGGCGAGGCGTCCGGCGACTCCAGCGAGATGCCCGTGGTCGACGCCGACGGGAACGAGAAGCGCCGCAAGAAGCGGGTCATCCCGTACGTCGAGGACCGCCGGAACATCCTCGTGCTCAAGCTCGACGAGCCGGTGGAGCACGACGTCGCGCTCACCCTGATGTACGCGCTCGAACGCGGCATCGAGGCCGCCTTCGAACTGGAGGACTCGGAGCTCACCACCGAGCTGCTCCCGCCCGACGACGGTCCCCGCGACCGGATGCTCTTCACCGAGGCAGCGGAGGGCGGTGCCGGCGCGCTCCGGCTCATGCAGTCGGACCCGGCGGCGCTGACCCGCGCCGCCGCCACAGCGCTGGACATCTGCCACTTCGAGCCGGACGGCACCGACCGGGGCGGCCCGCATAAGGACCGGCCCTGCGCCTGGGGCTGCTACGAGTGCCTGCTCACCTACGGCAACCAGCTCAACCACCACTCCATCAACCGGCACCTGGTCCGCGACCTGCTGCTGCGGTTCGCCGGTGCGGCGGCGCGCACCACCGGCGAGGCCGAGTCCCGCACGGAGCAGCTGGCCCGCCTCACCGAGCGGTCGGACACCAAGCTGGAGGGGAAGCTGATCGCCTGGCTGAAGGAGCGCGGCCTGCGACTGCCGGACGACGCGCAGGTCTTCGTCACCGAGGCGCTGGCCCGCCCCGACTACGTCTACCGCCTGCCCGGGGCGAACGTCGCCGTGTTCGTCGACGGACCGGTCCACGAGCACGATTCGATCGCCGAACGTGACCGCGAGGCGGAGGAGCGCCTGTTCGACATGGGCTGGGACGTCGTGCGCTTCCCGCACAACGCCGACTGGGCCGCTATCGCCACCGAGAACAAGCGCTACTTCGGCACCGGCGCCAACGCCTGACCATCCGACTGCCACTCATCATGACGACGCGAGGAACAGCCTCATGACCACCTTCAGCGCCGGAACGCTGGTCTCCGCCCGGGGCCGCGACTGGGTCGTGCTGCCCGAAAGCGCCCCCGACATGCTGGTCCTGCGACCGTTGGGCGGCGCCGACGACGACATCGCCGCCGTCTTCCCCGCCTTCGAGCAGGTCAAAAGCGCCGAGTTCGCCCCACCCACCCCGTCCGACCTCGGCGACGCGTACGCGGCGGGCCTGCTCCATTCCGCGCTGCGGATCGGTTTTCGCTCCGGCGCCGGCCCGTTCCGCTCGCTCGCCGGGATCGCGGTCGAGCCGCGCGCCTACCAGCTTGTGCCGCTGCTGATGGCGTTGCGGCAGCGGACCGTGCGGATGCTGATTTCTGATGATGTCGGTATCGGCAAGACCGTCGAGGCGGGCCTGATCGCCAGTGAGCTGCTGGCCCAGGGAAGTGCCACCAAGCTCGCCGTGCTCTGCTCGCCTGCCCTGGCCGAGCAGTGGCAGGCGGAGCTGCGCACCAAGTTTGGCATCGACGCCGAGCTGGTGCTCGCCTCGACGGTGTCCCGGCTGGAGCGCGGGTTGGACCTGGGCCAGTCGCTCTTCGACAAGCACCCGCACGTCATCGTCTCCATGGACTTCATCAAGTCCACCCGGCACCGCGACGACTTCGTCCGTCACTGCCCGGACCTGGTCATCGTCGACGAGGCCCACACCTGCGTCGCCGCCGACGACAACACCTCGGCCCAAAACCAGCTCCGCTTCGAGCTGCTGCAGCGCGTCGCCGCCGACACCGAACGCCACCTGCTGCTGGTCACCGCGACCCCGCACAGCGGCAAGGAGAGCGCCTTCCGCAACCTACTCGGTCTGGTCCGGCCGGAACTCGCCACCGTCGACCTCGGCTCGGAGGCCGGCCGGCGGATGCTCGCCCAACACTTCGTGCACCGCAAGCGCGCCGACGTGCGGCAGTACCTCACCAGGGAAGACGGCCTTACCGACGACAGCCTTGCCGAGGAGACGGCATTCCCGTCCGACCGGGAGTTCAAGGACGAGACGTACAAGCTCACCCCGGCCTACCGCGCGCTGCTCAACGACGCCATCGCGTACGCCAGCGAGCGGGTGACCGCCGCGGACAGCCGGGGCCGGCGGGAGGCCCGCATCGCCTGGTGGTCGGCGATCGCCCTGCTGCGCTCGCTGGTGTCCTCGCCGCGCGCCGCCGCGCAGACCCTACGGACCCGCTCGGCGACCGCGACCGCCGTCACCGCTGAGGAAGCCGACCGGCTCGGCGCCCCGCTGACCAGCGACTTCTCCGACACCGACGCCCTGGAAGGGCTGGATGTCGCGCCCGGTGCCGAGGCCGGCGGTGTGGAGGTCGACGCGGGCGCGCGGCTGGCCGAACTGGCCGACCGGGCGGCCGAGCTGGAGGGCCCGGCCGAGGACAAGAAGCTGGCCGCGCTGGTCAAGCACCTCAAGGACCTGCTCAAGCAGGGCTACCACCCGATCGTCTTCTGCCGCTACATCCCCACCGCCGAGTACGTGGCCGAGCATCTGGAGGGCGCGCTCGGCAAGAAGACCGTGGTGCGTGCCGTCACCGGCACCCTCTCGCCGCAGCAGCGCCTGCAGCGCATCGAGGAACTGGCCGAGGCGGCCGGCGACGACCCGGCCGCCCGCCGCGTGCTGATCGCCACCGACTGCCTCTCCGAGGGCGTCAACCTCCAGCACCACTTCGACGCCGTCGTCCACTACGACCTCGCCTGGAACCCCACACGCCACGACCAGCGGGAGGGCCGGGTCGACCGGTACGGCCAGAAGCGCGACGTGGTCCGGGTCATCACCCTCTGGGGCAGCGACAACGGCATCGACGGCAAGGTCCTCGACGTCCTGATCCGCAAGCACCGCCAGATCCGCAAGGACCTCGGCATCTCCGTCTCAGTCCCGGACGCCGCCTCCCAGGGCGTGACCGACGCGATCGTCGAGTGGCTGCTGCTGCGCGGCCAGGAGCAGGAACAGGGCAGCCTCTTCGACGCCGAGGAGTACCGCGCCATCGACAAGAAGGCCGCTGCCCTAGGGGCCGAGTGGCAGTCCGCGGCCGAGAAGGAGAAGACCTCCCGGTCCCGGTTCGCCCAGCACACCATCCGCCCCGACGAGGTGGCCCAGGAGGTCGCCGCGATCCGCGACACGCTCGGCCGCGCCGCCGAGATCCGCGACTTCATACGCCAGTCACTTCGCGCGCTCGACGGCGTGCTGCGCGACGAGCCGGGCCGGACGGGCGACTTCACCGCCGACCTGAGTGGCACCCCCGCCGGGCTCCGCGACGCGCTCGCCCCAGTGCTCGGCGGCGACGCCGTCGAGTCGGGCCGCCAGGTCCCGTTCCGGACCACCGCGGCCGTCGCGCGTGGCGAGGCCGCCCTGGTCCGCACCGACCCGGCGGTGGTGGCGCTCGCCGGGTACGTCCTCAACGCCGCCCTGGACGACCAGGTCTCCGGCCCGCGCCCGGCCCGCCGCTGCGGAGTCATCCGCACCCGCGCTGTCAGCGGCCGCACCACCCTGCTGCTGGTCCGCTACCGCTTCCACCTCACCCTGCCGTCGCGGACCGGAACCCGGCAGCTCGTCGCCGAGGACGCCCGGCTGCTCGCCTTCGCCGGTGCCCCTGCGAACGCCACTTGGCTGCCCACCGCGGACGCGCTGAAGCTGCTCGATGCCACCGCCGACGAGAACACCGACCCGGACTTCGGCGAGCGCACCATGAGCCGGATTCTCGACGGGCTGCCCGAGGTCACCGACCACCTTGAGGCGTACGGCGAGGAGTTGGCCGCCGAGCTGCTCGCTTCGCACCGCCGGGTGCGCAGCGCCGCCGGTGAGATCGTCCGCGGCCTCACCGTCACCGCGCAGAAGCCCGCCGACATCCTCGGCGCTTACGTCTACCTGCCCGCTTCCACCCCCGCCGGAGGCAACGCCTGATGTCCGCCACCGCCCGCAACCAGGTCTTCTCCGCCGTCCACACGATCGGCGGTCTGATCCCCGCCGACATGCTGGTCCGGATCTCGGAGGAGGGCAGGGACGTCAGCGGCTCCAAGCCCGCCGACTACAAGGTCGTCGGCTCACGGTCGGTCCGCGACGACGCCGAGCGGCACTGGGACTACCTCAAGTCAATCTGGAAGGAGTTGCGCGACCGACTCCCCGTCGCCCCGGAGGCCGAGACCCCCGCCGACCCCACCGGCCTGGCGGTCGCCCAGTGGCTGGAGCCGCTCTTCGCGGAGCTCGGCTTCGGCCGCCTGACCGCACTCGGCGCCACCGGCATCACCTCCGACGACGGTGCCAAGACGTTCGTCATCAGCCATCGCTGGAATCACGTGCCGATCCACCTGGCCCCGTGGAACGCGGCGTTGGACAAGCGGCCCGCCGGTGGGGGCGGCGTGCCGCCGCAGTCGCTGGTGCAGGAGCTGCTCAACCGCTCCGAGGCCCACCTGTGGGGTGTGCTCACCAACGGCCGGCAGCTGCGGCTGCTGCGCGACTCCAGCGCGCTCGCCACCGCCGCGTACGTCGAGTTCGACCTGGAGGCGATCTTCGACGGTGAGCTGTTCAGCGAGTTCGTGCTGCTGTACCGCCTGCTGCACGTCTCGCGCTTCGAGGTCGCCGAGGACGCGGCGCCGTCGACGTGCTGGCTGGAGAAGTGGCGCACCGAGGCGATCACCGCCGGCACCCGGGCGCTCGACCAGCTCCGCAAGGGTGTCCAGGACGCGATTACCGCGCTCGGCACCGGCTTCCTCCGTCACCCCGACAACGCCGCACTGCGGGAGAACGTCGACCCGCAGGCCCTGCACAACGCCCTGCTGCGCCTGGTCTACCGGCTGCTCTTCCTCTTCGTCGCAGAGGACCGCGACGCGCTGCACCATCCTTACGCCGACGAGCAGGCCCGCGAACGGTACGCGGCGTACTTCTCGTCCGCCCGGCTGCGGTCGCAGGCGCGACGCCGCCGGGGCGCCACGCACAGCGACCTCTATCGGGCGCTGCGGATCGTTCTCGACGCGCTCGGCGACGAGAAGGGCCGCCCGGAGCTGGGCCTGCCCGGCCTCGGCGGCCTTTTCGATGCCAGCGAACCCGACGCTCCGCTGCGTGGCCTGTCGCTGTCGAACGACTACCTGTTGACGGCTGTTCGTCACCTGTCGCTGGTGCGGGACGCGGCCTCGCGCCGCTGGCGGTCGGTCGACTACCGCAACCTGGACGCTGAGGAACTGGGCTCGATCTATGAGTCCCTGCTGGAGTTGGTGCCGAAGCACAGCGCCGTGGACCGCACCTTCGAGCTGGTCGAACTCGCCGGCAACACCCGCAAGACCACCGGCTCCTACTACACCCCGGCCTCGCTGATCGACTGCCTGCTCGACTCGGCGCTCGACCCGGTGATCGACGACGCGGTGAAGCGCGGCGAGCAGGCCGCTACCGCGGCCGGGCAGCCCGACCCGAGCGACGCCATCGTTGACGAACTGCTGGCGCTCACCGTCTGCGACCCGGCCTGCGGCTCCGGCCACTTCCTGGTCGCCGCAGCCCGTCGGATCGCTAAGCGGGTGGCCGCAGTCCGCGAACGCAACCCCGAACCGACCGTCGACGCGGTCCGCCATGCCCTGCACGAGGTCGTCGCCCGCTGCATCTACGGCGTCGACCTCAACCCGATGGCCGTCGAACTCGCCAAGGTGTCGCTCTGGATGGAGGCCCTGGAGCCGGGCAAGCCGTTGAGCTTCCT
This sequence comes from Micromonospora sp. NPDC005367, assembly GCF_040606825.1. Classification (NCBI taxonomy): domain Bacteria; kingdom Bacillati; phylum Actinomycetota; class Actinomycetes; order Micromonosporales; family Micromonosporaceae; genus Micromonospora; species Micromonospora sp. NPDC005367. The sequence continues at coordinate 210,659 of NZ_JBEXFP010000004.1, forward strand.
CGACGCGCACGTGAAGTGCGGCAACGCGCTGATCGGCGCCACTCCCGCGCTGCTGAAGCGCGGCATCCCCGACGAGGCATTCATCCCCACTGAGGGTGACGACAAGAAGTACGCTAAGGCGCTGGAGAAGCAAAACAGTCAGCAACGAGCGCAGCAGATAAGCCTGTTCGACCCGGACCAAGTGGCGAAGGTAAGCAACAGCATCTTCGCGCACGGTCTGCGCCGCATCATCGGTGGTCCCTCCGATAACCTTAGGGATGTGCGCAGGCAAGAGTCCGCCTATCACGAATGGGCAACCTCGGCCGAGTACGAGCGAGCCTTACACGTCGCGAACGCTTGGTGCGCGGCATTTATGTGGAAGAAGGCGGCGGGCTCTCCCCATTCTGTCACCCACGCGATCTTCCGCGGTTTGGAGGACCCTAACGCTTCTGCCGCCCTCAGGGAGACGCACGATGAGATTGTCCGTCTCCAGGCACAACACAACTTCTTTCACTGGCACCTTGAGTTCCCTGATGTCTTCGATGTCCCAGACAACGATGCCGGCGTTGACCCGATGACGGGATGGGCGGGTGGATTCGATTGCGTCCTCGGCAATCCACCATGGGATACCGTCGACCTCAAAGAACAGGAATTCTTCGCTCACCTCGTTCCCGCCATTGCCACTGCGTCGACGGCCTCAGAGCGGAAGAGGCTAATAGTGTCCCTCGGGGAGGGGTCGGACACCCGGGGGCTGTTCGAAGAATTCGAAGTTGCAAAGCGGAAAAGTTACGCTCAGAGCCACTTTCTGCGGCATTCGGGTCGCGTTCCCTTAACCGGCCAAGGTAACCTCAATACGTATTCCGTCTTCACGGAAACTGCCCGAACCTTGATGGCTGGCAGAGGTAGGGCAGGAGTCATCGTTCCAACGGGCATTGCAACTGATGCTCGCACGCAGTTCTTCTTCAGGGACTTGGTGCAGAATGGCGCCATAGCCGCACTCTACGATTTTGAGAATCGTATGGGGCTGTTTCCTGCAGTAGACTCGCGGGCAAGGTTTAGTATCCTGTCCCTAGCGGGATCAAGTCTGCGAGTGCCAGCGGGGAGGTTCGCGTTTTTCCTTCATGATCCAACAGATCTTGACGCCGCCAACAGGACTTTCGTTCTCACCCCTGAGGAGATCAGCCTCCTCAATCCCAACAGTGGAACGTGTCCGGTCTTTCGCTCTCGCCGCGATGCAGAGCTTACTCTTAGTATCTACCGCCGCCTGCCTGTTCTGATCAGAGACGGCGACTCCAACGGCAACCCCTGGCAACTCACTTCCGCCCAAGGGCTTTTCAACATGTCGCACGACTCGGCGCTCTTCGTCTCGCAGTCGGAACTCGAGAAGGATGGTTGGGCGCTGGTCGGAAACGTGTTCGTAAAAGGCGAATCGAAGATGCTTCCCTTGTATGAAGCCAAAATGGTGAGCTTTTTCGATCATCGGGCGGCTGACGTAATCAAGAGCCAGACTGCAGCGAAGCGACAGAATCAGCCGAACTATCTGACGGCCAAGGAGCATGATTCACCCGATCGCCTTGCCCAGCCGAACCACTGGGTCGCCGAACAAGAGGTTTCCAAGAAGTTGAGGGCCATGGGCTGGGAGCATCAATGGCTTTTTGGCTACTGCGATGTCACGAGTGCAACCAATGAACGAACAGCAATTCCAGCCTTGCTTCCTAGGGTTGCTGTCGGTCACACGTTTCCATTAGTCTTGTCTTCGTGTAGTCCAGAACTTGCCGCTGGACTCGCTGCCATAAAATCAGCCTTGGTGTTTGATTACGTCGGTCGACAGAAGGTCAGTGGCGTGCACCTTACCCTGACGATCCTCAAGCAGCTACCTGTGCCCACGCCTTCGATGTTGGAGCCACACGCGCCGTTTCTTGCGCCCCGCGTTCTCGAGCTTGTCTACACCGCCCATGACATGATTGGACTCGCCCGCGAAGTCGACGACTCAGGTACTCCATTTCGATGGGACGAGGAGCGGCGGCTCCAGATCCGTGCCGAGTTGGACGCCTACTGTTTCCATCTATACGGGATCTCCCGATCCGATGTGGATTACATCCTGGAGACCTTCCAGACTGAGGCGGGCGGCCTGAGGCACAACGAGATTGCGAAGTATGGCAGGTATCGAACCAAGGAACTGATCCTGGCCGAGTATGACCGCATGGCTGATTTGGGCGTCAGTCTGACCAGACCGCTAGTTGACGGAAAGAACTTCGCGTCGACCCTGACCCCGCCACCCGGACACGGTCCGCGTCACCCGGCGAGCCCTGCCACGCCTTGATAGCAGAGGAGGAGCCTCGTCAACGAGTAGGCCAGTTGGAGGGCGCCACTGCCATGGGGAGCCACTAGAGCAGCGCCATCAAGGCGACCCTGTCGGGGAGCATCGTGCTGACGATAAACTCGTCGGCTTGGTTCGGAAGCTACGAATCCTGCTCCGACGTGTCGGCGACGAAGACGCCGATGCCCATGCGGCCGACCAGCTCACCCAGCTCGATCATGGAATCCAAGGCGCGTCTGACCGTCACGTGGCTGGTGTCGTACTCCTCGGCGAGGAGTCGCGCGGACGGGAGCTTGCTGCCCGGCGGGTAGATGCCAGCTCGGATCTTGGCGCGTAGATCATCCCTGATCTGGCGCCAGAGCGGCTGGGCGTACGGCATGGGATCAGGGAAGCACCCACGCGAAGGATCATGTAAAGCATCCCCAACCTATCTTTACAGGCTTTACAGGTGTCGTAGACTCTGCTCGTCGTGACAGGGCGATGAGGGGAGGGGCATGGGTAGGCGGTGGAAGTGGTTCTTGCGGCCTCGGAAGGTCGTGCTCGACCTGACCGGGCAGGCGGTGCCGGACGGGGACGTGCCGGGGCGGTTTCGGCGGCTGGCGGTCGAGCACCTCGTACCGGAGCTGCGGGAAACCTCCCGCTGCGACGGGGCGCTCGTCTACGAGCGCCCCGAGGAGCGGCCGGTGGCGTCCCCGGCGCGGAACCAGCGTGCGGGCGGCTACGAACCGGACCGGCGCGGCGAGCGGAACCGGGGAAGGTTCCCGACGCCAGCCGACAAGGCACCGCCCGGCGGTGACCCGGCCCGACCCGCACGGTCGGCGACGGGCGACGACCTCTTTGTCACGTCCGCTCAACTCACCAGGGCGAACCGGCTGGCCGAGCTGCACTGGCGTAGCCCTACCGAGGATGCCCGTACCAGAAAATGCCCGGACTGCCGCGCCGACGGCACCTGCCCCCGGGCAGCCTGGGCCGACTCGATCATCGTGCGCTGCCTGCGGACGTACTGGCGATGAACGTCTTCGACCTGTCGCCCGCGCAGATCCGTAACCGGCTGATCCTGCGGGCGCGTCGGGCGGCGCTGGCCGCCCGACCGGGACCGCAGCCGCCGGCCCGCCCACACGGCCCGGCCGAGGCGGCGTCGGCGGCGGTAGCCCGCGTGCCGGTCGTCCCGCGCGTGCCCGTCGCCCCCGGTGACGTGGTCCAGTTCGCCGAAACCGACCACCGGTACGCGGACGGCCCGCTCCGGCTCCGGGTCGTGCGGGTCCGGCCGGACCTCAGCGAGTGGTACGACGGCGAGTGGGTGTGGCTCGAAGGTGTCGAGATCGGCCCGGACGGCCAGGACGGCGCCTTCCGCCCGGTGCTGGCCCGGGTCGCGGCGCTTTCGTCGGGTGGGTGATGCGTCCGCATGACTGAGCCACCGCTTACCTGCTCAAGGGAGAAGCCCGGTGCCTGGGCGGGTGCGGCGTCGTGTGCCCTGAGCAGTATCGACCGTTTCTGCGACCCGGCAGCAGGCGAAACGCCCATCAGCCCAGCATCTCCGTGACGGCGGCCTCGATCTCTCGAGTCGCCGGGTGGTCTGCGAGTGCGGCTCGGACCCGCCGACGTAAAGTCACGAAGCTCCGCCCCTCCTCAAGGTCGAGTCCGGCCACGAACTGACACTGGTCCTGGCCGAGTTCTGCGAGCCGTCGGTGCGCCCGGTCGGCGTCGTCGTACCGGGGGATGGGTAGTTTCCACACGTGTTTGTCGATGTGCGGTTCGTCCTTGCTGTATGACATCAGCGGACGGGCGAGCGTGGTGAGAGCGGGGTTGTTCAGGATCGCGCTGAGGTAGTGGCCTTCCGCCCGGCTGTCGATCGCGCAGTAGTAGAGCGCGTGCTCGATGACTGCGGTCGGGTCGTCGACGATGGCGGCGGCGACGTGCATCCCGGAGGCGCAATAGGCCAACCGAAGCGGCGGTGCGGGGAGCTGCGCGGTCAGCTTGTGTCGGAAGTCGAGCTGCTCGGCCAGGGTCAGACGTGCGCTGCTGCGATGCGCCTCCCAGATTACTTCCGCCTTCCGCCACCATTCGGCCAGACCGAAGTAGTAGTCGAGCCGGGAGCCGGGTCCTGTCATCAGGCTGGAACCGTCGAGCGGGAGCACCGCCTTCTTCGCCGGCAGGATCCGATACGGCAGCAGTGTCTCGCCGAGCAGCACCGACCGGATGAACTCGCTCTCCACCACGCCTTCGAGAGCGGGCAGATCCTTCCACGGGGGATTCTCCATGTTGCTGCGCGCAGACCGTACGACGTGACGGCCGGCACCAAGCCCAAGCCGTCCGCCGGATTCCGTCTCGACGAAGAAGAGAATCTTGGGGAAGATCGTCGCGCCGTTGTGCACGTGTGCCCTATACGGTGACTCGTCGAGGAACGCCTGCCCCAAGGCGGCAGGCTCCCGGTGAATGGACGGCGCGGCCTGTTCCCACCTCCTGGCATCGGCACCGAGGCGCCCCGTCCACCGCTCGGTGATCGGTGGAAGGCGGCGGGGGCTGCCCGTGGCTGCCTTGTAGCCGAAGACGACACTGGCGCCCCGCGGAAAAGGGTGGGGACGCAGACGACGCAGGTCCCAGGAGCCGGTGAAGGCAACCGCGGTCGGCTCGGCCTTGTCTTCGTACCAGCCGCTGCGGAAACCCTCGAAGTGCTCGCGATCGAGTACGGCGTTGGGCAGGACGAAAGCGAACGCGCCACCGTCGCGGAGGTACTGCTGGATTGTCCTGGCGACGAAGAGAGCGGAGAGGTCCTGCTGCGTCGCGAACTGACTACCACGCCACAGTCCCCGGTCACGGGAGAGCTTTTTGAACATCGCTTGCATGCCCGTCGGCATGTGGCGGTAGGAGAGCCAAGGCGGGTTGCCGATGAGTACGTCCACCCGGTTGCCGTCCATTGCCAACCAGACCGGTCGGGCGAGGTTGCGCAGGTAGTAACTCCAGATGTGGTCGCGGCCCTCGTCGTGCAGCCGGCACATCGCCTCGAAGGTGCCTCGGATCATGGGCTGGTCGTCAGGCGCGATCTGCATGTGATGGAAGAACGCCTCCAGCGACGGCGGATTGTCCGGGTCTCGCGGCTTAGCTGCGATGGTGGCGAGCCCCGCGACGATCTGGTCGAAGCGGCTCGGTTCGTCGAGCAGGGTTCTGGGGAAGCGCAGCCACTCCTCTTCCTTGCTGGCGTTGTAGCCGGCACTGATCCGTACGTGCTCCTCGGTGAAGAGGTCCCGGCGTTCCCGCCACTGCATGCTGTCGCCGAGATAGACCGGGATGGTGATGGCGCCCCGCTGGTCGGTCAGCCGCTGGTGGCCGATGGCGAGCAGGTAGGTCACCCGCGCCAGCGCCACCGCGACGGGGTGCAGGTCGACGCCGACCACGTGGTGGGTGAGCTGCGTCAGCGCGACATCCAGCGGCACACCCTCGGTCTCGGCGGCGGCGAGATACCGGCGTACGGCGTGGAAGAGGAAGGTGCCGGAGCCGCAGGCGGGATCCAGCACCCGTTGCCGCAGCGGATCGGTGACGACGGTGTCGACGAGGTGCTCCGCGAGCCAGTCGGGCGTGTAGTACTCGCCCATCCGCTTGCGCGTCTCCGGTCCGATCATCGACTCGTAGAGCACCTTGAGGATGTCGTGGTCGGCCCGCAGCCAGTCGAACCGGGCCAGCCGCCGGGTGAGCCCCTGGATGAACTCGCGACCGCCAGGGACCTCGGTGGTCCAGCCGAAGAAATCGTGTTCGACCACGCCCAGAACGCGGGCCTGGTCGAACCGTTGCCCGGTGATGAGGTCCTGCGGCTGCAACTCCAGGGCGTCGATGCCGACGACCAGGTGCGCGATGATGTACGCGCTGTTCATCAGCAGCGTGTGCTCGACGAACAGGTCCGGTTTGTCGACGAACTGGGTGCCCAGGGCGCTGTCCAGCAGCTTCGCCCACAGCTCCCGCTTCAACTCGACGGTCGGCAGATGTTCATGCTCCGAGTACAGCGCGGCGAGCGCGCCGCGATCCAGCTTGTGGGAGGTGCTCTGCGCGCCGAGCCGGCGAGCCACCTCGGCGGGAGCCGGCCTGACCCGCTGGCTCGTCGCCAGCACGCCTTCCAGCCAGTAGAAGAGGGCCAGGCCGTCGGGGCGACTGGTGGCCAACGTGTGGGTGTCGATGAGAGCCAGAGCTTCGCCGGTCAGCTGGTACGCGCGCCAGGTGGCGCCGTCGGTGAGAATGCCGACGTATCGCTGGCCGCTCTCCAGGCTCCGCGACCGAACGTAGCCGCCGAGCTGCCGCTCGGCCTCCAGTAGCGGGCGCCCGGTCTGGAGCCGTCGCTTCACCTCGATGATGGTGTAGCCAACTTCGATGTCGATGCGTCGGCCGCCACCAGCCGGAGCCTCGAGATCGACGTCGTCGAGGTGGCCGTCGGAGAGCCCGAAATCACCGGCCAGCAGAAGCTGCCGGATGTCGGCCTGCAGGGTCGCCTCGGTGCGGGTGGCACGCCGGTCGGCGATCCGCGCCAGCAAGGGCCGCAGCGACGGGGGAAAGCCGTCGGGCGCGCGTACCTGCGGCCGGGGTAGTGAGGGGCGGGTCCGGCTTGCGTCTGGCGTACCGTCCGAGCGGGCCATACACCAGTGTGGATATTGAAGTCCGCCGAATCCAAGAGATGATGAATCACTGTCGGATTGGGGACAGCTCACGTACGGTTACCCAGCCGGCCAGGAACCGATAGCGTCGGTCCGCATCAACCCCGTCGATAGGGTCACTTCGACGCACCCGGTAGCCCGATAGGGTCGCACCCACCGCCTCGTTCAATCACAGGAGGTCGCGCCGTGCCGCAGCTCGCCTTCGCCAACAGCTTTTGGCAGAGCTACGACGTCCTGGAGAAGCCGGTGAAGGCCGGCGTACGCAAGGCGATGGAGAAGTTCCAGCAACTCAGCATCGCCGAGCTGCACGCCGACAAGGGCCTGCACCTGGAGTCGGTGAACAACGCCCGGGACCCGCGGATGCGGACCATCCGGGTCACCGACTTCTGGCGCGGGGTGGTGCTGGCACCCGACGACGGCAGCGACACGTTCCTGCTGCTCAACGTCGTGCCGCACGACGACGCGTACACCTGGGCCGCGAAGCGCCTCTACACGGTGAACACGGCGACCCGGGCGCTGGAGGTCCGCAACGTCGTCGCCATCGAGCAGCTCACCCCGGCGCTAGAGAAAGCCGCCGCGGAGGCCCCGAGCCTGCTCTTCGCCCGTCACTCCGACACGGTGCTGCGTCACCTCGGCATCGACGACCAGGTGCTGCGGGCGGTACGCACGATCATCGACAAACGGCAGCTGGACGCGTTCGGCACGCTGCTGCCCGAGGACCAGTTCGAGGTGCTGCAGTACCTCGCCGAGGGCTTCACGCCGGATGAGGTCTACCGCGACGTGGTGGCCGAGCGCCGGCCGGCGGACGCGACGCCGGAGCCCAGCGAGAGCCTGGCGGTCGCGATCGCCAACACCGCCAACCGCATCACCCTGGTTACCCGGCCGGACGAACTCGCCGAGATCCTCGACAAGCCGTTCGCCGCCTGGCGGGTGTTCCTGCACCCGTCGCAGCGGCGGGTCGCCTACCGGGTCTCCTACAACGGGCCGGTCCAGGTGACCGGTGGGCCGGGCACGGGCAAGACGGTGGTGGCGCTGCACCGGGTCAAGCACCTGCTCTCCCGTACGCCCGACAGCCGGGTGCTGCTCACCACGTACACCAATGCCCTGGCCGCGATCCTGCGGGAGAACCTGGCGCTGCTCCTCGACGACGAGGAGCAGCTGGCACGGGTGGAAGTGACCACGGTGAACGCGTTCGCGCACCGCACAGTGCGGGCCCTCGCCGGGCGGGTGCCGAACCCCATCGGCGATGTGGACGAGCGGCAGGTCTGGCGGCGGGTGTGCCGGCGACTGAACCTGCCGTGGCCCGAGCAGTTCCTCGCCCAGGAGTTCCGGCACGTCATCCTCGCCCACAACGTGCAGAGCCTGGAGGAGTACCGCGCGGCCAGCCGGCGGGGGAGAGGGTCGGCGCTCGGTCCGCGGCAGCGCGACCGGGTGTGGGACGCCGTGAACATGTTCCAGAAGGAGCTGTCCGCCGCCGGCACCGCCACCCACCTGCAGATCTGTGCGCGGGCGGCGCAGCTGCTCGACGGCGCTGACCTCGCCGACCACGGGTACGACCACGTCGTGGTCGACGAGGCGCAGGACCTGCATCCCGCGCAGTGGCGGGTGCTGCGGGCGGCGGTGGCGCCCGGCCCGGACGACCTTTTCATCACCGGCGACCCGCACCAGCGGATCTACGACTCCCGCGTCTCGCTGAACGCGCTCGGCATCTCCGTCAGCGGACGCAGCAGTCGCCTGCGGGTCAACTACCGCAGCACCGAGGAAATCCTCACGTGGTCGACCGGCGTGCTCGTCGGGTCGCGGGTCGAGGACCTCGGCGGCGATGGCGACGACAGCCTTGCCGGGTACCGGTCGCTGCTGCACGGCAAGCGGCCCCACGCTGCCGGGTACCCGACGAGCCAGGCCGAGATCGCGGCACTCGTCGAGCGGGTGGGGGAGTGGCTGAAGCAGGGCGTGGCGCCCAGCGAGATCGCGGTGTGCGCCAGGTTCAACATCACGTTGGGCAACGTGCAGGACGAGTTGGCTGCCGCAGGGATTCCTTCTGTGCGGGTGCGGGATCAGCCTGGCGCGGACGTCGACGGGGTGCGGCTCGCCACCATGCACGCGATGAAGGGGCTGGAGTTCCGGTGCGTGGCGGTGGTCGGTGTCACGGCGCGGTCAGTGCCGTTCGCGAAGGAGGTCACGCCGGCCGAAGTGGATCCGATGCAGCACGAGAGCGACCTGCTTCGGGAGCGGTGCCTGCTGTTCGTGGCTAGTACACGGGCGCGGGAGGCGCTGCACGTGTCATGGAGCGGGCAGCCCAGCCAGTTCCTGACGTTCGCCGCCGCGCGATGACGCAGGCGCGGTCAACGCGCGGCGGCGTAGCAGCGTTCGCGCTCCTTATTCCACAGCACCTCGTCATCGAGGTTCTCGTACTCGGGACGTAGACGACGGGCGAGGGCGTAGAAGCCTTCGTGTGGCCGGCCGGTGTCCTTGCCGACCACGAGTGCGCTCCAAATCGGCTCATCTCGTTCAGCGGCACGCTCTGAGACCTGGGCAAGAGGTTGGCTCAAGAAGTTCGCTTGGAGTCCGACGCGCCTTCCGAGAGGACCGTAGCCGATTAGGCCCTCCGCGACGGCAACGCCGTAGAGGATGTCGGCGATCCGATCGACGCGGTCCATCTGAAAGATCTCAGGCATGGGGAGAGGGTAGTGATCGCGATCCGGTGCGGGCAATGTAGGTGCAGCAGACCTGTTCTACCTCCTGTGCTGCTGTATCTGTTCGGCGGTCAGGGTGACCATGGCGACGGTACGACCGTCCGCGTCGGCGAACTCGACCTCGTACGCCGTTGGAGGGCCACCGAAGACGTGAACGACGGCTCCGACCGCCCCGGCGGCCAGTCGCTCGCTCGGAAGGGCCTCCCTGAGCTTGACCACGTCGTACAACTCCACGTGTCAACCTTCCTTCGGTGGGAACGAGATGGTCACCATGCGAGGATCGGACGCCCCGCTCTCCAGGATCCAAGCCGTGCGGACCGTAATCGTTCCGGCCGGCCCAGTGAGTGGGAGGTCCACGGACCACCTCTGGCCGAACTCGTCGACCCTACCGGGCATGGGGGTGCCGGTGAGCACGCCCTCGCGGATCTGCCGCATGATCAGGTCGGCATCTTCCAGGCCGAGGCCGGTGGCGGAGTTGATTACTCGATACTTGTTCTTGCCGACTGGGTGATCCGGATTCATCGCATACGCGGTGATCTTTCGTGCATCGATTTCCGCATTGCTGAAGTCCGGCCGATTGGGATCACCTGGAATCCTCGCTGGCGCGGGCTCCTCGGGCCTCTGCGGTCTGGGCGACTGCCGCTGAAGTCGGCCCAGGGTTTGCTTGAGCTTGTCGATCAGCTCGGCGAGCCGGCGGGCGGCTGGAATGACCCGCCGGAGGCTGTTGATCAATCCGCGCAGGAGCTTGGCGATCCGAGCGGCCCAGGAGGCCACCAGCGTCGTGACCTGCTCGGCGACCAGGGGTGTGGCGAGCCCGGCCGTGGCGACGAGTTCGGCGGCGTACACGATGAGGCGTGACACGCAGGTGGCGATGGCGTCGCGGACGAGGAGCCGGACGGCGGCGACGAGGCCAGCCGTCGCCTCGGTGATGATGGCCATCGCGTCGGCGCCCGCGGCCAGTCCGGTGATTGCCTGCTGCTGTTCGCCCGCCCATGCGCAGTAGGCGGGCCCGGCGGCGCCGCCTCACCCGGTGACGTCGGCGCGGACGTCGCGGGCCAGGTCGATGGCGGTCTCGCGGAGCGACGCGGCGGTGTTGCGCCAGGTCTGGGCGTGGGCGGTGATCTGGGCCGGGTCACCGGCGAGCCAGTCGAGGGCTTCGCTGAGCGGCTTGACGTGTTCGATAAGCCAGGCGACGCCGTACTGCAGGAGGGCGCCGACCGGGTCGGAGACGAACGCGAGGGCGTCGAGGCTCGCGCTCACCACGCCGAGGGTGCCGTCGATCCAGCTGCCGTCGCGCACGCCCTGGTGGATGAGCTCGATGTCCTCCAGGATCCACACGCCCGCCCATGCGCTGGGGGAGGTGTCCGCCGCGGCGGCCACCAGCGGGTTGGTCACCGCTGACGCCGCACCTGGCCGAGCAGCCGTTCGGCGTGGGCGTCGGTGGCCAGGTAGCGGTCCGCGCCGAGGCGCAGCCGCTGGGCGCTGTCCCGGACCGAATCGGCTGCCGCGCCGATGCCGCCCACGAGGGTACGTTGCAGGCCGTCCAGCAGCATCGGCATGAGTACGCAGAGCTGTCCGTAGGCGTCGGCGTCGAGCCGGACGTGCTGGCCGGCGGCTCGGGCGGTGTCGAGGCGGTCGGCGGTGCGGTCGAGGCGGCCGGCGTGGGCGGTCAGGTCCTCGGGCCGGACGTGGATGCCGTCACCGGGCGGCACCGGCGCCACCGGCCTCGGGCCGCACACGTCGCTGGTAGGACTCGACGATGGCTGCCCCTGCCGGGTCGTCGCCCAGGGTTTCCCGGGTCACCTCGGTGACCTGCCGAAGCAGGTCGGCGTACGCCGACCTGGCGGCCGTGACGATCAGCTCGGCGATGTGCGCGGCGGGGCGCTGGCGGATCCGCTCGTCGAGGCGCAGCTCGACCAGCTTCCCGGTCGAGTCCAGGGTGGTCTCAACCGTCCGGTCTGGGCTGCGCGCAGTGCCGGTCAGCGCTTTGATTTGCGACGTCAGCGACCGCGCACGCTGCGCCCGGTCAGCGAAGGACGTCTCCCAGCGATCGAGTCTTTGCGCCACCGCGTCGAGCGCAGCCTCGTCCGCCCACATGCCGACCCTCCCCAGGGACACTACGCACTTACGGCCATCATGGTCACGGTGACGGTATCAGTCAGCGACGCTCCGTGCTGGTCGGCCCGGGTGGGCCGCCAGCAGTGCTCCAGGATGACGAAGGAGCCGGCGACAGCACCGGAATGCGGGCCGGCGTCGAACGGGAACACTCGGTCCGAAACGTTGGGCAGATCGGCGGCTTCGGCCGACAAAGGTCAACAGACTCTGCCGCTGCAGAGGTACCTCGACTGCTCGCTCTCGATCCTCCTCCCGTGCCGAGGGCCGATCGAGTCTGGCAAGGCCGCAGGCCCACTCGCGAGTCTGCAAGAGACCGGGAATCAGTGCCTCCTCCTGCTGGCGTGAGTGAGAAGCGGCGGATTCCAAACTCACGTACGGCTCGATCAAGTTCGACACGGCCTCCGCGTGCCACCAGCCCTTCGACTTGGCGCCTCTGGCGGGGCCCTTCATGGCCTCGGTGAGCTCAGTCGGGACGCCGTACAGCTCGCACATCGCCGTGACGTCGAGCATCCGGACCGTCCCGAGACCGGAGTCGATGCGCCCGAGCTTCTGCCGGCCCTATTCGAGAGGAGAGTGCCGTCTTCGACCTCGGTCCAATCGGCGTGAGGCGGCGTCAGGTTGAAGCGAACGTCTTGATCTTTGCCTGCAACATGTCAGGCGACAATGTCCAGAGCCGGTTTGTTGCAACTCGTGGCGCACCCTGGGGCATGGCGGAGAACGCGACTTCAATCCGCATTGATGTGTCCTGCGGCCGCGGACGCATCCAGGAGGACCTCGGCCGACTGTCGCCCGACGAGTACGAGGCACGGCAGGGGTCGAGTAGTGGTGTTGAATATAGGCACTCGTACTGCCGGAGGTGCCCCCGTGTCCGAACTCTCCCTGCTGATCGAGCCGTCCATCGGGCTCCCCGCCGATCGGGTCGACGCGCTGGCCGCTGGGCTCGCGGATGACCTGCGATCAGTGCGGGGCTTGCAGGTCGCGCACGCTCAGTCGCCCGCCGTCGGACACGGCAAATCGCAGCAGGCGTGGGAGCTAGGCATGCTCATCGTCGGCGGTGTGTTCTCGGCGGCCACGATGCGGGCCATAGCCCAGATCGCGATCGCCTACGCGGACCGGGTCAAGGCCCGCTCCATCACCGTGCGCAGCGGCGGCAACGAGCTGGTGATCACTGGGGCGACGCGGGTGGACCAGCGGCTCGTCGACGAGTTGGGTCGTCTCCTGGCGCCGGGTTCTGTTGAGCCGGCGGTTGGCATCGCGCCACCCGCCGCCCAGGATTCGGCGGCGGACGTCGCGCCGCCCGCCGCGCAGAATTCGCTCAGGGGGATTTCCGGTAGCTGAGCATGGGACTGCGACGGGCTCTACTGGTCGCCAACGACCGGTACATCGACGATTCGTTGGCGGATCTCTACGCCCCCCGCGAGGAGGCCCGGGACCTGCTCAGCTTGCTGGCCGACCCGGACGTCGGCGCATTCGACCAGTTCAGGTTGTTGGAGAACGAGTCGAAGAGCGCCATCGAGCGGGAGATCGAGTCGATGCTGCGGGCCGCCGGCCCGGAGGACATGGTGCTGCTCTACTTCTCCGGCCACGGCGTGCGCAGCAGCAAGCGGGGGCGGCTGCACCTGGCGGTCGCCAACACCGAGGTGGATCACCTCTCCTCTACAGCGATCTCCGCGTCGTTCATCCGTGAGTTGCTCGACGAGTCCGATGCCGCCAGCTCGGTACTTTTGCTCGACTGCTGTTACAGCGGGGCGTTCGAGGGCCTGGGCTTGAAGGCGGCGGATGACGACCTCGCCCTCGACGGCGAGCTGCGGACCGGGTACGGCCGCTACGTCATCACGGCGACCAATTCGGTGGAACGGGCCGACGACGGCCGGCCGGCCACCGGTACCGAGCCTGGCTCTCGGTCGGCGTTCACCGGGACGGTCATCCAGGGCCTCAGCACCGGTGCGGCGGACATCACCGGTCAGGGCCGGATCACCCCGGACGACCTGTGGCGGTACGTGCACCTGGAGTTGCCGAAACGGTCGGCGCAGACGCCGTGTCAGTTCGGCAGCGCGAGCGACGAGATACACATCGCCTTGTCCCGCGAGGGACAGCACCGTCAGCGCCTGCGACGGGACCAACGCGATCCGCGCCTCGGCGACCTGCTGGGCAAGTTGGAGTCGGCGGGCGACGTGCCGCTCTGCGCTACCGACTGGCGCCGGCGTGGGCTGCTGAAGGTGCCGGTCGGCCAGGCGCACCGCATCGACCAGCCCGCCGGCGAGCCGGTCTGGCTGGACCTGGCATCCGCCGAGGGTCATCTGCTCGTCGTCGGCCGCGCCGGCACCGGCAAGACGACCCTGCTGCGCACCATCATCGCCGGACTGGCGCTCACCCACTCCGACAACGAGGTGGCGATCCACTGTCTGGAATCGGGCGGGAACTGGTTGGGGCCGATGCAGCGCCTGCCACACGTTCGCACGGTCCTCGGCGACGACCAGCTGAGCGAGGTCAGCGATCTGCTCGATCGCATGGAACGTGACGTCCTCGACCGCAAGCAACTGTTTCGCCGGCACTCTCTGGAGTCGCCGGCCAGTCTGCGCGCCCGACGGGGTGAGCTGGACGCCGTGCCCTGCCCCGACGTCTTCCTGATCGTGGACCGCTGGCAGGACTTCGCGACCCTGCTGGAGAACTTCGCCCCCCGGGTGGTCGATCTCGCGAACAAGGGCCTCGGTTACGGGTTCCACGTGGTGATTCTCGACCGGAACTGGCGGAGCATCCCCGAGGAATTGCGAGAGCTGCCGCAGACCCGGATCGAGACCCGGTTGTCCCAACCACACGAGTCGCTGGTCAATCCGGACCAGGCGGCTCGCCTTCCGCTGAACCTGCCCGGCTGGGCCATCCACGGTCGGCGTACCTTCCGCATCGCCCTGCCCGAACCGGCTCTCGGGGAGGTCGACCGCAATGCTGAGGCGGAACCCTCCACCCCGGAGGAAGCCGACAGATTGGTGTCGTTGATCGCCGAGGCGTGGGGGACGCTACAGGCGAATACGGGGCCGGAAAGCCTCCGGACGGCCGGCGAGGCACTACAGGGTGAGGTCCTGACCCTGCTCAACCTGCCGGACCCCACGGCGCTGCTGACCTTCACCGGCCATCCGACGCCCACCGGCGAGGAGTACCTGCGGATACCCATCGGAGTCGACGAGACCGGCGAACCGGTGCGCCTCGACTTCAAGGAATCGGCCCAGGGCGGGATGGGTCCGCACGGGCTGCTGTTGGGGGCGACCGGGTCCGGCAAGAGCGAACTGCTCCGCACGATCGTGGCGATGTTGGCGGCCCGCCACTCGTCCGCTGATCTCAACTTCATCATGCTCGACTTTAAAGGCGGCAGCACCTTCGCCACTCTGGATGCTTTACCCCACACCAGCGCGGTGATCACCAATATCGAGGGTGAACTCTCGCTGGTCGACCGCATCGAGGTCTCGCTGTTCAGCGAGCTGACCCGCCGCCAGGAGCTGCTACGCGCGGCTGGGAACTACCCGAGCCGCTCGGCGTACGCGGCGGCGCGTCTGGCCGGGGCCGCGCTGGATCCCCTGCCGAGTCTGCTGGTGATCTGCGACGGGTTCACCGAACTGCTCGCCGCCCGGACGGAGGTCATCGACCTGCTGGTGGCGATCGGCCGGCTGGGCCGATCCCTCGGCGTGCACCTCCTCCTCTCCGCTCAGCGGTTGGAGGAGGGCACGCTGCGCGGGTTGGAAAGCCACCTGTCGTACCGGATCTGTCTGCGTACCTTCTCCGCCGCCGAGAGTCGGATGGTGCTGGGCGTGCCGGACGCGGCCGAGTTGCCGAACGCCCCGGGACACGGCCTGCTGAAGGACGGCGCATCGACGCGCCGCTTCCGGGCGACCTACGTCTCCGGCGCGCCGGTCCTGACCGGGACGGAGGACGCGGGGGTGCCACCCGAGTTGGCCGGCCTCAGCGTCCTCGACCTGGTGTTGGACCGGCTGCGCGGTGGCCGGCCGGCGGCGCGCCAGGTCTGGTTGCCGCCGCTGGCCGTTGCGCCCAGCCTCGACCAGCTCCTGCCGCCGTTGGCCCGGCACCCGCGGCGGGGACTGAACGTGCCCGCCGCGGCTGCGCTGACCGCGCCGGTCGGTGTGGTCGACATACCGCACGAGCAGCGACAGGCTCCCCTGCGACTCGACCTGTCGGGAGCCGACGGCAACGTCGCCGTTGTCGGCGCGCCGCGGTCGGGCAAGAGCACTCTGCTGCACGCCCTCGTCGCCGCGCTGGCGCTGACCCACACGCCTCGGGAGGTGCAGTTCCTCTGTCTCGACCTCAGCGGCGGTGCGATGGGCGGTCTGGGGCAGCTACCGCACGTGTCCGGTGTCGCCGGTCGGCGGGAAACCGAGGCGGTGCGCCGTACCGTCGCCGAGGCGCTCGCGGTCCTCGCGGCGCGAGAGGCGCGGTTCAGCGAGCACGGCATCGACTCGATGGCGACCTACCGCCGGCGACGGGCGGTCGGGGAGTTCGCCGACGACCCGTTCGGTGACGTGTTCCTGGTGGTCGACGGTTGGAACACCCTGCGCCAGGACTACGAGGAGCTGGAGCAGAGCATCAGGGACCTGGCGGCCCGGGGGTTGGGCTTCGGCGTACACGTGATTGTGACGGCCGTGCGGTGGGCGGAGATCCGCATCAACATGCGCGACCTGCTCGGCACCAAGCTGGAGCTGCGGCTTGGCGACCCCGCGGAGTCGGAGATCGACCGGCGGGCCGCGCAGAGCGTCCCGGTCGGCTCGCCCGGTCACGGTCTCACCCGCGACAAGCTGCACTTCCTGACCGCCCTGGCCCGCATCGACGGTGGGGACACCGCCGAGGACCTCAATGGGGCGACGGGCGAACTCGCCCACCAGGTGGCCGCCGCGTGGCCTGGATCGCCGGCCCCGCCGGTGCGGCTGCTGCCGCGCCAGTTGTCGGTGGCCGAGCTCAACGAGCGCAGTGACCCGGCCGTCAGCGGGCTGCCCATCGGCGTCGACGAGGCGGCTCTCGCTCCCGTCTACCTCGAGCTGAACGGTGACCCGCATCTGGTCATCTTCGGCGACGCCGAATGCGGCAAGACGAACCTGCTGCGGCTGATCGCCCGGGGCATCGTCGAGCGCTACACCCCGCTGCAGGCCCGACTGGTCATCGCCGACTACCGCAGGGGTCTGCTGGGGGCTGTGGAGGGCGACCACCTGCTCGACTACGTCCCCTCCAACCAGGCGCTCAGCCAGGGGCTCAGCGCGGCCTCCGAGGCCCTACAGCGCCGACTGCCGGGCCCGGACGTGACGCCGGCCCAGCTGCGTGACCGGAGCTGGTGGCACGGGCCGGACCTCTACATCCTGGTGGACGACTACGACCTGGTCGCCTCCGGCGGGAACAACCCGCTCGCCGTGCTGCACGAGCTGCTGCCGGTGGCTCGGGACATCGGGCTGCACCTGATCATCGCACGCCGGATGGGTGGGGTGAGCCGGGCACTCTACGAGCCCGTGCTGAAACGCCTGCGGGAGCTGGACTCACCCGGCCTGCTGATGTCAGGTGACCGGGATGAGGGCCAGCTCTTCGGCGGGCTGCGGCCGCAGCGGATGCCGGCCGGCCGCGGGACGCTGGTATGCCGGCGTGATGGTGCCCGGCTGATACAGACCGCATGGTCGGAGCCCTGACGCCGCCGCAATTCCACTCGGGTGAGGTTCCCCGGGATGTGGACACGGGGCATGCCGCGATCTGGTGGAGGGTAACCGGTGAGAGGGTTTGTTCGGTGTTTAGCGCCCAGCCCAGCCGGCGGGCACATTCCAGCAGACCGACGCCTTGGTCGAACAGGGCGTGCACGGCGGCGTGCCGTCGGCGGGTACGTTCATCCAGCGGCCGGTCCCAGTGTGATCGGCTCTGGTGTCAGCAGCCACCGTGCGCGACCACGATCTTCTCGACCGCCTTGGCCAGGTTGTGCCACAGATGCCACCGGTCGCTGACCTTCACCGCCTGAGGGGGCCAGCGCGGATCGCCTCGGCGTAGGCTGCGGATCCATCGCGGCAGACCACCGCGACTTCGGGGTGCTCGCGCAGCCAGGCGGCCAGGGTGGCGGCCTGGCGGTCGGGCAGCACGTCAATGCGGCGATGGGTGACCGCGTCGAGCAACAAGGTCGCATACCGGCGGCCGCGGGCGCAGCAGGTCGAACAAGGCCCGTAACGGCGACGGGCCGAGTCGTCGCCGGGCCTGCCGCAATGCGCCGGCACTGGGATCGGCGACCGGCAGATCCGATGCTCATGGACGTGCTCGACCACTATGAGCCGGACACCAGGTGGCACGGGCTCCGGCCACCTTAACGCGGCAGCCTCTCCTGAGGCTGATGAGAGGATATCCGGGGGTGTCAGGACCAGCGCACGCCGCGGCGTGCGCTGGTCCTGAACTGCTGCTCAGAGTCGGAATTTTGGCGTGCCCGGCTCCGGGAGGGTGCGCGTGTACGCCTGGATGTAGCTGTCGAGGAACGGCGAGCGTTCCCCCGCGGTCGGCACGTCGTTCGTGGTGCTTTTCGTCGACAGCCGCAGGATTGCGCCGGTCACCCTGATCGTGGCGCCCGACGGCGTGTCCCGCCAGCTTCCGGTCGTGATCGAGCCGATCTCGACCGCGAGCCGATGCCCAGTCTGCAGCGTCCAGTCGGTCGACTTGAGGTCGAACCCGACCCGGCCCTTCTTGACCAGCGACACGTTCTCGTCGAACATCACCGCCGTGCCGTCGGGCGCGACGTCCCACACCTTGACCATGACGTTGCCCGCCGCACCAGCCGTGAGTTCGATGCGTGGCGTGGCGGTCAGCCGCGTCTCCTGCCGCACGACGTCGGACCACACGAGGTAGCTCGACGCCGGCGCCGCGGAGGCCGCGTCGGACGACGCCGACGGCGAGGCCGCCTTGCGCGTCGCCCCGAGTCCCTCGAGTCTCGGGGCGCTCTCCATGTCCCACTGCCCGTAGCTCTTCGGGAAGGCGAGCGTGGACGGCGACGACGCGTACGGCACGCCCGCGGCGCCGCCGTCGTCGACGTAGGTGCCGTTGCCGAGCGCCACGGTGATGCGGCGGTCGGGGGTCGGCCAGGTCGGCTCGGCCCGCCACTCGCCGAGGTTGTCCTCGATCGAGTAAGTGGGGTACGTCGTCGTCGGCTCCTCGCCCTTGAGGTACTGGTCGTAGAAGCTCATCACCTCGTCGAACCAGCCCTCGCGGCCCATCGCCAGGCGTCCGTCGGATACGCGGTCGTTGCCGCGCACGTGGTCCCACTGGCCCAGCCAGCCGCGCTCGGGGCCGACGTGGTTCTTGAGGAACTCCTCCATCCCCTCGGGCTTGGTGTTGTTCTCAATGAAGCCCGCCGTGACGAACAGCGGAGTCGTCGTGCCCTTGGCCTTGGCTGCCATGTCGCGCGCCTGCCAGAAGGGGGCGTTCGGGTCCGGCTCGTAGTTGTCCGCGATGTTCTCGCTGAGGCACTCGGGGTGCAACTCCTCGTACCGGGCGTTGGCCTGGTAGCGCGAGGTGTCGTCGGCCAGCGGGTCCATCGTGGCGATGTTGTTGTAGGAGTTCGGCGTGCCGGTGGCGTTCGGGCGCGGCACCCCGTTGGAGAACAGGTAGTTGTACCCGCTCCAGATCGACTCTTGCGCCACGACCGCCTTGAGCTGCGGCATCTTGAGGTTGTTGCCCATCAGACCGGTGGCGCCGTCGTACGACTTGCCGTAGATGCCGACGTTGCCGTTCGACCACGGCTGCGAGGCCGACCACTCGATGGCCGCGCGGACGTCGTTCTGCTCGCCCGGGCCTTTGTTGTCGAGGCATCCGGTGGACCCGCCGAACCCGCGCAGGTCGACCATGACGTACGTGTAGCCCTCGTCGAAGAGGTCCGTGCCCTCGAGGAAATCGTTGAAGCGTGCCGACGGCCCGGTGTGGGTGAAGCCCTCAGGCCCGGTCTGCCCCGCGTGGCCGAAGTAGGGCCCGATGGCGAGGATGACGGGCGTCTTCGCGCCCGCCGGCAGTCCCTCGGGCCGCAGCACGTCGGCGTGCAGCTCGACTCCGTCCGTCGACGGGAAGTAGTGCTCCGTCCAGACCGAGCCCTCCGGGACCCGGTCGTTCTCCTCGTGGGTGATCCACTCCGGCGGGGCCTCCGCCGCCGTCGCGGGGGCGGCCGCCGCTGCGATCCCTCCCGTGAAGACGCTCGCGGTCAGCAGCACGCCGAGCGCCGCCGCCGTCGTCCGTCTTTGCATCGATGTCTCCTCGTCGTCCGTGATGGTCGCGTCCCGCCGATCAGCCGTTGCGGACCGGAATCTCCTCGTAGCGGTCAGGGTTGATGTCGTTGAAGGTGTTGTCGACGAGGGAGTCGATGATTCCCATCATCGCCAGTTCGTGGACCTTCGCGATGAATCCGTGCCGCCACTGCGGGTTGGCGTGGCGCTGACGGCCGGCCTCCATCAGCACGCTTGCGCTGCCGCGCAGCTGGTAGGAGGCGTTGGCCGAGCCGGCCAGGTCGAGGTTCTGCGGGTAACGGGTCGCGCCGGAAAACGTCGAGCCTCCGCGCTGGACGCCCTCCCAGGCGGCGACGTTCGCGCGGCGTGACGCGTCCCAGCCGAAGTTCGGATACACGGTCCCAGCGCCGTGTGAGCTGGGATCACGGAGGAACTGCGCCGAGATCGACATCGGCGTGTGCAGGTCGGGGGTATGCGCGTCGCCGTCATCGAACGTGTTGCAGGGCGCCTGATTGTGCAGGTCCACGAACACGTCTACGAGGCCGAACTCCTGCTCCAGCTCTGTGTACAGGTCGCGCGAAGCCCGCGCCTCGGGGGTGAGGTACATGCCGCGCACCGAGCCGCTGCCGGGAAGATGCCCCGCCTGCGGCGCATAGTCGAAGTCTGGGTTGAAGTCGCGGTTCAGGTCGAAGCCGGGTACCCGCGGATCGGACCAGAACCGGGGTCCGGGAAGCGAATGGTAGAACGCCGACGGCGCGCCTGCCAGCTGCGGGAACATCACGACGGTATCGTCCCAGGTCTGGTGGTTCTCCCGCTGGTACGGGACAGCCCCGTCCGGGTTCAGCTGAGGGACGGCGACAATGGTCACGGCCTCACGGATCTGCTGCGATCGACGCGAGCTGTCGCTCAAGCTCTTGAGCACGTTGACGAGTGCGATCGTTCCCGTTGGCTCGTTCGCATGGATTCCGGCCTGCAGGAAGACGACCTTGTCGCCGGAGCCTACTCGGACCGAGTAGATCGGTCGTCCCTGGTTCGACGTCCCAATAACGTCGGTGGTCACACCCTGGCCGGTTTGCTCAAGCTCTTGGACCACGCGCTCGATTTCCGCAGGCTGGTAATACCCCTCGACCGTTTCGCTTCCCTGGCCTTCCGGGAACTCATTGCACTGCGACGGTTCCGCTCTGACCGGCGACGGTGACTCGACCACCGCGACCGACGTGAACACCAGTGCGGCCAAGACGCCGGCTCCGAACACTCGACGTATGCCAGGTAATGTAGCCACCAATTTCGGTCCTCTTCTCCGTGGTCTATGACCGGCTGGGCTCCCTGCGGCTGCGACCGCCACCAGCTTCCTCGCCGGTGTTGTGATCTTCGTTTATCAATGTATTTGGCCGGGTGTCGGAGGGGCACCGAACACGTGCAGGGATTTCGAGCGCCCGTTTAGGACATCCGTCGAGACGTGTGTCGGCGGCCCGGTACGACCGTGACCTGCTCGAAAGGGTCCTCAGCCGGACCGGGCGGCGTCGCGGCGAGACCGTGGCGACGTTGGCGCTGCTGGACGCCTACCCGGCCGAGCGGCTGCTGGACGCCACCGAGCAGGAAACCGAGCGGGACACTCTGATCGCCCTCGTCGAAGGCCTCGGGCACGACCCGTCCACGGTGTCCCCGTCCGGGGGTTTCGAGCGCGCCGAGGTGCTCGACTACCTGGCCCGGGACGCTGAGAGCCGGCCGTACCAGGAGCGGCGCACGCTGGACGCGGTGGTGGACGTGGTGGTCAACAGCAGTGTGATCATCCGCAGCCGCCAGCCGGGCACCTTCCGCGGCGACGCCGCCGAAGGTGGCGGCGAGGTGTGCGCGCCGTCCGCGCTGCGGGCGACGGACCGCGGGGCGCCCGGGTACTCCGACCGGGAACCGTAGGTGCGGACCTTGGCCAGTGTGGTGGTGTCCCACACGTCCAGGCCAGAGCCGGGGAAGACGGTGATCGCGTGAGCGCCGTCCGGCGTGATGGTGAGGTCGTTCAGGTCCCACAAACCGTTGGCGGAGCCGTTGATGATGCCGCGTAGCGTGGCCGGTGTCGTGCTCACGTCGTGCACCCGCAGGTTGCTGGGGCTGAGGCCGGACGCGCCGGTGGCGACCGTGGTGCCGGCTCCCGCGACCAGCGGCGCGCCGTACATCCGGTCGGCGACCTGGACCGGCGCGGATGCCGCGGCGGACAGGTCGAGGCTGAGGACGCCGCCGACGCAGCTGCCCTTCACGCCGTAGCCCACCCAGAGCCGGTCGCCGTCCAGCGACAGGTTGGTAGGGGACGGGTACGCGGACAGGTCGATCCGCCGGGTGACGGCGAGGGTGGCGGCGTCGATCTCGGCGATCTCGTTGGAGCCGGAGAGCGCCGCGTAGACCCGGCTGCCATCGGGCGTGATCGCGAGGCCGGTCGGGCTGGCCAGGCCGGTGATGGTGGCGGTGAGCGTGCCACCAGCGATCGCATCCCTCGACGGATGGTGGGGTGTCCCATGGCAATCCGCGCAATGATCTTGGCGCATCGCCAAGTGTTGTTCGGGACCAGGGACACCCCACAGTGAATCCGGGACGTCAGCAAAGGGACAAATAGGTTAGTGGAGTCCGAGGGCGCGGAGGATTGTCTGGGTGACGGAGTTGCCGGCGGAGTCGGTGGCGGTTACGCGCAGCGAGGCGAACTGCGCCTTTTTCGGTGCGTCCAGCCGGTAGGCGCCCTGGCGGCCGTCGGAGAGACGGGACCAGGTGGTGCCGTCGTCGTAGGAGACCTCCACGCGGGGCGAGCGAGGAGTGCCACCGCCACCGACTGATACCGGGGTCAGGCCGACCGATACGGGAGCGCGTTGTTCGACGGTCACGCCGAATGTCGCGTCGCGGCGCACGGACCCGGAGGCGTTCGGGTCGACGTCGTAGCGGATCTGCAGCAACGGGAGCAGGTCCCGTTGGCCGGTGACCTTCGGGGCGGCGGAGGTGAACCTCCACTCTGTCATGGTCGAGGACGAGTAGGGGCTGACGGACGTGTCGCGCTGGTTCACGACGACCAGGCGGTACGGCAGCGGTCCGGCGCTGGGGGCCGTGGGATAGATGATGAGTCCGTTGTCGGACGTGCCCAGCTGGGTGTCACCCTGGTAGAGGGTCACGGTCTGACTCGCGTGCTGCCGGTCCGAGATCGCGCCGACGTGGTCGGCGTTGCCGTACCCCGGCACGTCGATCCGCATCTGGTCGTCCGTACGCGTCGGCCCGAGGTAGTTGTTGTTGAGGTAGGGCCGCTGGATGGGCGTGAACCAGTCGTCGCTCGACACGGTGCCGGCTTCGTACGTCCGGCTGACGCCCCACTGGCTTAGGAGGCCGTCGTAGACCTCGTGGCCCCACCGGTTCGCGCCGTCGGTAGTGACCCAGTCCGTGCGGCGGCCGCTGGCGGCCATGGCAACGTAGTTCCCAATCCCCCACTCCGAGTACGCCGGGAAATCGTACCGCCATTCCTGACCGGCTCCACTGGGGACGGCGCCTGCGAACGTCTCGTCGATGCGCGCGAGGTTCCTGCCCGACGCGCGCACGACCATGTCCTTCGGCACCTCGTTGTGCCAGGTGTGCATGAGGTCGTAGAGGTAGGCCGGAGTCGGGTGTGACTCCGTGCGCAGCATCGCGCCGGGCCGCTGGGCCTGGGCGATCAGCCTCGCGCCCTCGTCGGGGCTGAGGAGCCCGACGTCGAGCGCGTCCGTCCCGAAGTACAGGCGCTGCCGCCCGGGACGGTCGTTGGCCACCAGCAACAGCTCGGCGCCGGCGTCCGCCGCCGCCTCGGCGAGCGCGGCCGGGGTCGCCGACGTGGCGCGCCGGATGACCACAGCCTTGCCCCGCGCGCCGAGGCCCGCGTAGTCCGCCGGCGCCCCGGCACCCGCGAAGACGAGCGGCAGGGTGCGGGTTCCTTCGGGCAGCGGAGTGACGCCCGCCTGCCGGAGGACATCGGTGTATTCGGTCCCCCGCACGGACACCGTCAGCGCCGGCTGCTCCTTGCGCCACCTCGCACCGAGGACGAAGTCGCCGTGCGTCACCTTGCCCTGTGGCTGGATCCACAGGCTGTCGAAGCCCGCGCCAGCGAGACCGAAGTCGTGCCAGCGGCCGTCCTCGTGGAGCATCCGCGAGTACTCGAGCCGCAGGTAGCTGGGGACTCCCGGCTGCGGGGTGGTCTCATCGACCAGCCGGAGGTGGCGGGCGTCCAGCGTGATCGTGCGGTCCCCGTCAAACGTGAAGTCGGGATCGCCGAGCAGCGCCAGCCCCTGTGAATTCGAACCGTGGACGCCGGGCACGGTCAGATAACCGAGCGCCGAGTACTGGTCTTCCGGAGTGTAGAAGCTGACGGTGCCATCGACCGGGACCGGAATCGGGGTCGGATCGCCCGCCCGGAGCACGATGACGAAGGCGGACGCGGGTACGCCCGCGGCGTCCTTGACGCTGATGGTCATCCGGTGCGCCAGCGCGCCGAGCGAGACCGCCGTGTGCGCGGCGAGCCCGCCGTCCGGTCCGGTGGCCAGGATCTGGGCGCTGAAACCGTTGGAACCGCCGGATGCGGCGTGCGGATCGATGGTCACGGTGACCGAGGCGCTGCCGTGCGCGGGCACGGTGACCCGGTCGGTCGAGAGCCGGAACATCCCCTCGGGCACGACGGGCGCCGCGATCGACAGGGCGAGTGTCACCGGCGTGGCGCCGAGGTTGGTGTAAGTCACCGGGCGGCTGACGGGGTCGGCCGCGTTCTGCCCGGCGGACGCGGTGGCCGAAGCGAAGATCCCGGCGCGGGCGGCGGCTGCGACGTCCACGCGGCCGCTGCCGGCCTGGAACGCGGTGTAGTCGGGGGTCTGCTTGGCGGTGCTGGTCAGCAGGTCCTTCAACTGGGCGCCGGTGAGCTCGGGGTGCTTCGAGGCGAGTAGCGCGGCGGCACCGACCACGTGCGGCGTGGACATCGACGTGCCGCTCATCGTCTGGTAGGGGCCATCCCCTTCGGAGGTGTACTGCGACCGCGCCGCCAGGATGTCGACGCCGGGGGCGGTGATCTCCGGCTTGAGCGCGCCGTCGCCGACTCGGGGACCCTGGCTCGAGAACTCGGCGAGGCGGTCACCGCTGTCCACCGCGCCCACGGTGAGGGCCGCGTCGGCGGCACCGGGCGAGCTGACGGTGCCGGGGCCGGAGGTGTTGCCCGCCGCGATCACGAACAGCGCGCCGGTCTGCGCACTGAGCCGGTTCACGGCCTGCGACAACGGATCCGTGCCGTCGGAGGGCTCCTGCGAACCCAGGCTCATGTTGATGATCTTGGCCTGCTCCTCCACCGCCGCCCACTCCATGCCGGCGAGGACCTGGGAGTCGGTGCCGGAGCCGGAGTTTGCCAGCACCTTCCCGATGTGCAGGCGAGCGCCGGGGGCGACACCCTTCTCCGTGCCGCCGGACGCGGCGCCCGTACCGGCGATGGTGGAGGCGACGTGGGTGCCGTGGCCGTGGACGTCCTCGACGCCCTCGCCGGGGATGAAGCTGCGGGTGTCGACGATGCGTCCGGCCAGATCGGGGTGGCCTTCGTCCACACCCGTGTCGAGGACCGCGACGTCGACGCCCTGCCCGGTGTCACCGCCGGCCCAGACCTCCGGCGCGCCGATCTGCCCGACCGATTCGGCCAGGTCCGGGTGGACCTTGCCGTCGAGCCAGATCTGCTTGATGCCGTTCGCGAACGTCGGGGCTGCGGATCGGGCCACTTCCGCCGCGGGCGTTCCTGCCGTCACCGCGGCCCAGAAGTCTCGCGCGTGCGCGTGGCTGGCGGTGATGGCGGCGCCGTCGACGCTCGGGAGCGTTCGGACCAGCGCCGATCCCCGCGGGGCGGTGTTCGCGCGGAACCCCGGCGACTGGGCGGTGTAGGAGACGATCAGGGGCAGGTCGCCGCGGCGAGCGTCGTCGTAGCCGTCGGCGATCAGTTCCGTGACGTTGAAGAGCCGCCGGTCGAGCACCCCCTTGGCAAGGTAGGACACCGCCGAGTACGGGTAGACGTACACGTCTCCCGCCGAGGCCAGGATCCTCGCGTCGGCGGGTTCGCCGTCCGGTCCCTCGACCGAGATCGTCCCCCCGCTGTCACCGGCGTCACCGGTCGCGTTCACCGTGACGACATCGCCGGTGATCAGGGTGATGGTGTGGGTCTGCGGGGCCGCGCGTTTCGATGTTTCGCCGGGAGCGGCCGACGCCTCGCCGGGAACGATGATCGAGCTGAGCGACAACGCGAGGCAGGCGGCCGTCGCGATGGCGCGACGCATGCGTGAGGTTTTCAATAGCGGGGTTCCTTTCCGCGTCGGCGCAGGTCGAAGAGCGCCACTGCGGCCGAACAGTGCCAGCCGGCATCACCCGCCACAAGATTCCCTCGTGGCTGCTCACTGCCACCTGGCACAATCTCGACAATGGAGCTCGCGGTCCTGGGGTTGTCCGCTGACGAGGAGCGGGTCTACGAAGCGCTGGTCGCCCTGCCGGGGTCGACGGTCGCGGCGCTCGCCGACCACCTGTTAACCCCGGCGGGCCCCTTGCAGCGGACCCTCGCCGCGCTCTGCGCGAAGCACCTGGTGGCCCCCAGCGGCAGGCCGGCGCGGTACCTGGCCGCTCCCCCGGACATCGCGATCAACCAGCTCGTGCAGCAGCGGGAACGCGAGCTGAGCGCAGCGCGCGCCAAAGTCCACTCGCTGTCGGAGATCCACCGCAGCGCGCACCGGATGAGCCCTGAGCTTGCGATCGAGCAGTTGACCGACCGGGAGACGATCGCCGCGGCCGTCGCCCACCTGGAATCCGAGGCGCACCATCAGGTCCGGGTGTTCGACACGCCGCCCTACTACGAGGCGCCCGGGGGTGAAGGTGCCGCCAGGAACACCCAGGCGCAGATCGCCCGCCACCAGAACGACGGCGTGACGCACCGCGTGATCTACAGTCTGGACGCGGTCACCTGGCCCCAGAAGCTGGAAACCGACATCCTGCCCGCCGTACGCGGCGGCGAAGAAGCCCGAACCCGGCCGACCCTGCCCATCAAGCTGATCATCCGCGACGACCAGGACGCCCTCATCCCGTTCGACCTCAGCCGCAGCGGCCTACAGGTCGCCTACCTCGTGCGGCGCTCCCCGCTGCTCACCGCCCTGGAAGCCCTGTTCGAGGGGGAATGGGCCCAGGCCGCTCCGCTCGACGGGGGTGTCCCAGGGCCGGACGAGGAAACCCGGTCCCTTTGCAAGATGATGATGGCGGGGTTGACCGACTCAGCCATCGCGCGCGTGAACGGCTGGAGCACTCGGACCACCTACCGCCGGCTTCAGCGCCTGATGACCGAGCTCGGAGCGTCGAGCCGGTTCCAGGCCGGCAGTCTGGCGGAACGCCGCGGCTGGCTCTGAGTCGTATATCGCTCGCCCGCAGGCGGACGGGGCGAGTCGGGGTGTTGTGGCTACGGTAGGCCCGTGACAGAACGACTCGCCGGCGCTGAGTTCATCGCCCGAGCCCGTGAGAAGCACGGCGACAGGTACGACTACTCGGACAGGATCCCGCACAGCACCTTGCGGTCATCGGGAGGCATGCGGCCCGGGAACGATGTAGAGGTGGTCGGGCCGGTAGCGGCGCAGGGTCTTGAGGAAGCCGGCTGGTCCTGCGGGCGCGCCAGGTCCGGTCGGGGCGGGGTTGCAGGTTCAGTGGACCAAGTCATCGAGCCGCCGGAGCTTGTCGCTCACCTGAACATGCTCGCCAACCGGTACCGACGAGCCGCTGGCGGCACATGAGGCGATACTCCGTAGACCTCTCGGGGTTCAACGCCGTCCGGGTCGAGTCACGTCGTCGGCCTGCGGTGGCACCGCGATAAACGCCCTGCACCACCTACTGGCCGCGCCGACGTTGCGCGGCTGGACGCCTCGCCGCCCGTAGCGGTGGAGCCCACCGGATCGCCGCACAGAGGCGCGCCCCGCAGGCCGGTGAACGCCTGCGGGGCGGGTCTCTGCGCGGAACCGTCACTCACTGTTCGCGGCAGAACTCCTCAATGGGGTAGCCGACGTGCCGATCGGCGGTGGGAAGGTGGCCCAGGATCCGGTCCCCGGGCTGCAGCTCGGTCGAGTTGAGCACCACCGCGTCGGGCCCGAGCACCCGCACGTGCCAGTCGTCCTGAAGGATCAGGTTGACCGTCTGCCCGTTCGGCGCGACCGCGTCGATAGAGATCAATGGCCGGGTCTCGATCTTGACTCGGCCGACCGTGACCAGCCGGGTCTGGCCCTTGGTGGTCACCGCGAGCACTTTGCTGCCCGCCTCCAGCTCGCTCAGGTAGTGCGTCCGCCCGTCCGCCGCGACGGTGTACGAGTGGATGGCGCCGGCGTTCACCCGGAACGGCCGGGTCGGCATGTACGGCAGGGGATGCGTCTCGCTGACGCAGAGCACCATTCCCTTGGAGTGGGAACCCACCAGGATCCCCTCGTCCTGCCCGAGGTACGTGCACGTGTCCACACAGGCGCGTTCGCCCATGCCCACGTGCCGCGTCCGGGTGACCTCCAGCTCCACCAGTGGGATCTCGCCGTGCTGGCCGATCGCCGCGCGGCGCAGCGCGGTGGCGTCCCCCACCGACCGGGCGGCCATCAGCACCCCGTCGGAGCCGACCTCCAGCACCCCGAAGAGAATCTCGGCCTCGGGCACGTCGTGGGCCACCGTGACGATCGTTCCCTCGGACTCGGCCGCTGCGGCGAGCACGATCTCCAGCGGGATCTTGGTGGGGTCGCGGAAGTCCAATACCGCGATCTCCTCTTCGCGGGCCGCCGTACATGCCTCGGCGAGGGTCGGCGCGTCGACGATCTCGACGTACCGACCGAAGCGCACGCCGGGGTGCGCCGCCTGTTGCGTGGCCCGCTGCGCGCTCGGGCCGGGCAGCACCACCGTGTCGGCCTCCCCGAGGTGGTCCGGCAACTCACCGCCGCGCAGCAGCAGAACCTTGCCCAGTGTCGGTGGCAGGCCCGCGAAGGCCGCCGGGTCGGACGCCACCACGGCGTCCAGACCCTGGTGTACGGCCTCCTCGAGAATGGCTGCGGTCGCCTTGCCGGCTGCCCGGATGTCAAGCCAGCACAGTCTGTTGCCCGTCATGGTGTCCTCCCTCTAGGTCGTCGATCTGTTCCATCGGGTAGCGATGCACCAGCCGCGCCACCCTGCGCGCCAGCTGCTCCGGATCATGGGCCTGGAAGAGGTTGCGACCCATCGCCACTCCGGCGGCCCCGCCGGCCAGCGCGTCGGCGACGAAGCGGAGCAGCTCGGTCTCGCTGCCCCGTCGCGGCCCGCCGGCCACCAGGACCGGGATCGGGCAGATGCTGGTGAGGTCGAGCATCCCCGCCACCGAGCCGGGATAGACCGTCTTGACCAGGTCCGCGCCGAGGTCGGCGGCGATGGTGACCGCGTGTGCGAGCAGGGTCGGATCGCGGGGATCGTCGATCCGTGGCCCGCGCGGGTACATCATCGCCATCAGCGGCAGGTTCCACCGGTCGCACGAGTCGGCGATCCGGGCCAGGTCCTGGATCTGCTGGTGCTCCTGCTGCGAGCCGAGGTTGACGTGCACGCTGACCCCGTCCGCACCGAGGCGGATCGCCTCCTCCACCGCCGTGACGACGTACTTGGCGTCGGGGTCGGGAGCCTGGCTGGTGCTCGCGTTGAGGTGCACGATGAGCGACATGTCGGCGAACCTGTCCGGGCCGATGTGTCGCATGCTGCCCTTGTGCACCACGACTGCGTCGACTCCGCCGCCGGCGAGCTGGCCGACGAGCCGGTCGATGGGCTGGCTCGGCGTCACCACCGGGCCGTCGGCGATGCTGTGGTCGACCGGCGCGACGACCAGACCGGCGGTGCTGTGATGGTGCAGTCGGCGTAGTCGCAACGACCGTGCCGAATGGCTGTGTAGTGGCATTTCCATCCTTCCTGTCCCGAAGGTGTGCGGCCCGGTCCGGTGGGCCGGGAGTCTCTTTCGAGCAGGTCAGGATCAGACGACTCTGAATTGGGCCATCATGCCCATCCCGCTGTGGTCGACCATGTGGCAGTGGTAGGGGTAGACACCGCGCCAGGTGTTGAAGGTCGCCTGTAGGCGCACCGACTGGCCGGGAAAGATGGTCACGGTATCCTTCAGGCCGGATTCGGTGGGGTCGGCCGGGTTGGGCCCGCGATCGAGCACCCGGAACTGCACCAGGTGCATGTGGAAGTTGTGGGGAATGGTGCTGTTCGCATTCGTGACCGTCCATTCCTCGGTGGTGCCCCACGCGATGGTGGTGTCGATCCGGGCCGGGTCGAAGACCTTTCCGTCGATGTACGCCCGGTGGCCCGTCCCCGGTTCGTCCATTCGCAATTCGACCTGCCGCCGCACCGTCGGGGTGGGCAGCGCCGGCAGCGTGCGCAGCCGGGCCGGCACCGCGCTGCGATCCCGCGCCGCTGCCGGTACGACGTCGAAGCGCATCACCTGGCCGACCTGGTCCGTCGGGCCCGGGCCCGGGCCCATGAGGTTCTCCAGCACGACGGAGCTGCCCGGTGTGTAGCGGGCGAAGTCGACCACCACCTCCAGCCGCTCCCCCGGGGACAGCAGCAGGTACGACGTGTCGACCGGCGCTTCCAGCAGCCCGCCGTCCGAGCCGATCACGTTGAAGGTCCCGCTGTCGGCGAGCCGCAGCAGGAAGATGCGTATGTTGCTGGAGTTGACCAGGCGCAGCCGGTACCGCCGCGCCTGCACCTGGAAGCGGGGCGTCGGCCGGCCGTTGACCAGGATGGTGTTCCGGTTCTCGACGTCGTCCATGGTCCAGACCAGTTGCGCGTCGGCGTCGAAATGGGCGTCGCGTAGCACCAGCGGGACGTCGAAGGAGCCGCGCGGCAGCGGCAGGGCCTCCTCGGTGGCGTCGGTGAGCAGGTAAAGGCTGCTCAGTCCGCGATAGAGGTGCTCGGCCTCCATGTGGTGGGTGTGGTCGTGCATCCACAGCGTGGCGTGCGGCTGGTGGTTGGGGTAGGCGTAGACGCGCTCCTCGCCGGGGGCGATCGTCACACCGCCGGAACCGTCGTCGCCCGGCGTGGTCGCCCCGCCGTGCAGGTGCACCGCGGTCGGCATGTCGAGCCGGTTGCGCTGCTGGACCACCACGCGGCGACCGGAGCGGGCCCGGATGGTGGGGCCGGGCAGGTCACCGTTGTAGGTGTAGACCTCGGTGCGGGTGCCGGGCAGGATCTCCAACCGGCGGCGGTGCATGGTGACCGAGTAGTAGTCGGTGGTGGCCGTCCGACGGACCGGCCGCAGTGTCTGAGGCACCGTGAGCGCAACGGTGTACGGCGCCGGGACGGCGGCCGGCGGCGCGACGGTGGCCGCCGCGGCGGGCGTGTCGGCCAGCCGGTCGGCGAGGCTGGCGAGGCCACCGGTCGCGCCGAGGATGCCCGACGCCGCACCGAGGCGCAGCAACTGACGACGAGTGGACACGGTGGTCCCTTCCAATAACCCGGTGGTGCGAATTCCGGTGCGTCCGGCGGCCCGGTCCGGGCCATTGCGCCACGCCTTGATGATGAGGCGCAAAAGGCCTTACGTAAGGTGTCGGCGGGTCGGTCGGGGACACTTGTCATCGTCCCGCTGACGTTCCGTCATGTGCGTTTTTCACGGCCGCACACAAAGTGGGATGACACTTGTCAGCGGATCGTTTCCAGCACTTTCCCGCAATGCTTCTAGGCCCGGATGATCCGAGGCGGAACGGCCGCCGGCAGTCGGCGGAACCGCTCATCCGAACCGGCACCAGTGGACGGTTTCCGATGCCTATGGGAGGTCATGGAGATGCTGGCTGACGCCGTGCCACCGCACACCGTGGAACTGGACACCACCGGCGTGACCGGTCTGCGCCTGTACACGCGTGGGCCGGTGAGCCTGCCATGGCTCGCCGACCACGTCGTACCGGTCGCGCGGGCCCTTGCCGAGGGTAGTGGACGCATCGTCTATCTCAGGCGGGGCTGGTTGCACGGCCCACACGTGGACATCATCGCCCGGCGCGCCTTCGGCCCGCCGCCGCCATGGCACTCCATCGCGGCCCAGCTCGACGCCGGGCCGCTGGACCCCGCCACCGCACTCACCGATGAGGTGTACCTGGCTCAGGCGGAGGAGTTCGGCCGGCTGGAGGGGTTGCCACAACCGTACGGCGCCTTGCGGACGCACGGCCTGGTGGAGTTCCTCTGGGCCGCCGGCATGGAGGAGCCGGCGCCGGCGTTCAACCAGCTCAAGGATGTGGTGCGCAGCATGCTCGGCCGGCCGCTGATGCGCCTGGTCGACGAGCTGTCCGCCCACCCGGAACGGGCGACCGTACGCCTCGCCGAGGCGTTCGTCGCGCTCGCCGACACGCACGCCCTCGGCACCGCGTACGGGGCCCTGTCGTTGCGCTGGCACGCGGAGGCATTCCTGGCCTGGGCGAAGCCGGCCGGCAAGGTCCGGACCACCTTCGCCAACCGTCTCGCCAAGGAGGGCGACCAGATCCGGCAGGTGGTCGCCGACCGGCTCGCCGACGCGGCGTCACCGGCCGCGTCGGGCTGGCGGGCCTCGCTCGGCTACTGCGCCGGCGCACTCGACAACGCGGCTGCGAACGGGGTGCTGACCCCGGACCTGGTCGACTCGGTGGGCCCGGACGGGGGGCCGCGGCGGCGCCTCGCCGGTGAACCGGACAGCGACTTCCACCGGGCGGTGGGGGAGTCGGGCGTGACCGAGTCCCCGTCGCCGTTCTTCGCCTCGTACAGCTTGCTGACGAACCTGTTCTACCAGCAGCTGCCGCTGTTGACCGTGTCCCCGCTACAGCGCTACTACATGTGCCACGCGATCGCGGAGACCGTCGACGACGTGCTGGGAGAGCCCTGGCAGGAACGACTGCGCAGCCAGCGCTGGAACCTCACCGCCTTCGCCCACTGACGCCCGGCGTCCGCAGCGTCCTATCCACTGCGCCCGATCCACGGCCTCGGCCGAGGGTCGGGCGCAGTCGCCTGTGCCGCACTCCGCACGGCCGTGCCGGACTTTCCGCACGGCCGTGCCGGACGACGCACCGCCGTGCCGGACGACGCACCGCCGTGCCGGACGACGCAGCGCCAGGACGGTCTCGCCGCCGTGCCGGCCCTGCCCGCCGCCGTGCCGGCCCTGCGCGCCGCGTAGCCATGCCGGTCGGGCCGGTCACCGTCGCCCATCGGTTAGCGCGACCCGCACGCAGACCCGGAAGGGCCTCACCCTGCCACCGTCCAGGAGCTCCGGATGCCAGGCGGCTGTACGGCCCCGAGGCAGACCGGGGAGGGTCACCGTCGGGTGCGGTCCACCGTGAGCGATCCAGCTGCGTGAGCACGTCCCTGCCCCGCTGACCGGGCGCCTGCGTCCACGCCGTGCCGCGCCTCTGCATCGGCCAGGGTGCCGCAGCCGCAGCCGCAGCCGCAAACGAGTGCGGCGACGTCCGGGCGGCGAGCTCCGGAACCAGGGCCGGAACTCACCGTCCGGACGCCGCCGTGCTGGCGGGCCGGTACGGCCGCGGATCACTCCGGGCGCGGGTCCCAGCGGAATCGGCGGACAGCGATCAGGGTGCCCAGCACACCCCAGGCGAGCAGGATGCCGTGCTGTTTCCAGTGCAGGCCGTCGCCGGTGGTGAACGCCGACAACAGGGCGTCGTTGAACGGCTTCACGGGCAGTAGTCCGGCCAGGGTGTTCAACGTGTCGGAGTGGATGGGGAAATAGCTTCCCGAGATGAAGACGAGCGGAAACTGCACGAACTGCACCACCGCGGGGGCCGCCTCGGAGTTGCTGACCAGAGAGGCGACCGCCGCACCCAGGGCGCAGTAGCAGACCGAGCCCAGCAGCAGCGTGACACCGACCGAGGCCCAGTCGGCGGGCACCGGCGCGTCGTACAGCGCGCCCACACTCACTACCAGGACGACGTCGATGACGCTGACCATCAGGCAGTGTGCGAGGAGCCCGGCGAAGTAGATCCAGGCCGGCAGCGGGGTGGCGTGCAGTCGTTTGAGCACGCCGGTCTGCCGTCGGGCGGCGAGCGCGATGGCGAGCTGGCCGTAGCAGGCCCCGAGCACCGACACGGCGGCGATCGTCGCCGTGTAGTACTGCATGCCGGTGCGGCCGTAGAAGAAGTCGCTGGCCTCCCCGCCACCGAAGACCGCACCGATGATGGCGATGAACGCGATCGGGAAGACGAACGTGAAGATCATGGCCTGTGGGTTGCGCCAGAACGACAGCTGCTCGTACCGAATCTGGTGGAGCAGCACGGCCAGGTCGCCGCGGCGGTGGCGGGACGGGCGGTCAGTGGTCTCGTCGGTGGCACCGACGGCGACGGGATTCAACGTGGTCATGCTGCCCTCCGGTTCCTGCGGCGCGGCCGACGTGACGCGAGCGCGGCTTCGGGCCGGCCGGCGGCGTCGCCGGTCAGGCTCAGGTAGACGTCCTCGAGGGTGGGCTGCTCCACCGCCAGTCGGTGCAGCGACGTCCCGCGTGCCAGCGCCCAGCCGGTCAGCCGGTGCAACGCCTCGGTGGCGTCGTCCACCTCGAGGGTCACGTTCGTCTCGTCGATCTCGGTGGGGACGACGGGCAGCTCCTCTGGCGTCACGCCGTCGGGCCGGGCGAAGCGGATCCGGGTACGGGCGGTGTCCCGGCCGCCGATCGTCTCCGGGGCGCCCTGTGCCACCACGCGGCCCGCGTTGAGCACCACGATCTGGTCGGCGAGCGCCTGCGCCTCGTCCATGTAGTGGGTGGTGAGCACGACGGTGGTGCCGAGATCGCGCAGGCTGCGGACGACCTCCCAGGCGCCGCGGCGGGCGGTCGGGTCGAAACCGGTGGTGGGCTCGTCGAGGAAGAGCAGCTTCGGGTCGCCGATCACGCCGAGGGCGAGGTCCAGCCGCCGCTTCTGCCCGCCGGAGAGGTCCTTCACCTTGGCGTCGCGCTTCTCGGCGAGTCCGACGAGTTCGACCACCTCGTCCACGTCCCGCGGGTCCGGGTAGTAGCCAGCGCTGCGGGCGACCGTCTCCCGAACCCGCAGGTGCGGTTCCACCGCGATGTCCTGGAGCACCAGGCCGACCCGTTCCCGCAGCCAGCGTCGCTCGGCCCGGTCGCCCGGGTCACGGCCCAGCACCTCCACGCGGCCGGCGTCGCGGCTGCGGAAGCCCTCCAGGATCTCCAGTGTGGTGGTCTTGCCCGCGCCGTTCGGGCCGAGGAGGGCGACGATCTCTCCCTGCTCGACGGTGAAGCCGATGCCGGCCACGGCCTCGTGGTCGCGGTACCGCTTGCGCAGTCCGTCCACGACCAGGGCGCTCATCGGGGGTGCTCCGGTGCTGTCACGGTCTTTCCCTTTCGATTGGTTTCCCCGGACGCTAGGGCGCCCGGCGGCCGGAGAGCGGCGTCGCTGACCGACATCACCGCAGGCCGGGACAGATGTCACCGGCGGTCAAAGCCAGCCCTGCTCGTAGGCGATGCGGGCAGCGTCGAAACGGTTGCGCCCCTTGAGCTTGCGCATCGCCGAGGAGGAGAGGTTGCGGACCGTCCCGGCGGAGAGGAAGAGCTCCTTCGCGATCTCCTTCACCGAGGCGCCGCCGACGGTGAGGCTGAGGATCTCCCTTTCGCGGTGGGACAGGGCCTGCGCCCGCGCCCCGGGCGGCCCGATCAGGGCCGGGTCGATGGTGAGACAGCCGGCAGCCACCCCGCGGACCGCGCCGACCAGGTGGGACAGGCGCGCGTGTTTCGGGATCACGCTGAGGACGCCCGCCTCCACCGCGCGATCCACCAGGGCTCGCGTGGGTGAGGCGGCGATCAGCGCGACGCCGCAGGAGGGGAGTGCTTCGCGTACCTGACGGGCGAGTTGAAGGCAGTCCGTGCCGGCCATCCCCATGCTCAGGATCACGATGGAGGGACGCAGCTGCCGGACCGTGGCGACCACGTGCTGGCCACCGTTGACGAGACCGACGATCTCGAAGCCCGAAACCGTCCGCAGTGTCTCCGCGAACGCGTCCAGGACCAGAGCGTGGTCGTCGCAGACGACAATTCGAATGCTCATTGGGCCACCCCGCTGGTGAGAGGATTCGTCGGTGGCCGGCGTTGCGGAGGCCATTCCGACGTTGCCCAAAAGCATGGCGACGCGACCGTGATCGGAACAGTGCGCCGGTCCCGAGGCGAACATGAAATTTGCACAGCCGGCGAACCTGAAATTCTCATGCCGCGTCGACGTGTGTTTTTCACATCGGGTCGGTGACGTCGGCACTGGTGGGGCCGCCCCCGCGACGACACCATTTTCCTATCGCAGGGCGAGCATCATCCCCTGCCCTACCGGGAACGAGGATCACCATGACGCACTCATCCGCACCCGACCGCGACTCCCGTGTGGCGGGCACCGCCAACGCCTTCGGCCCGGCCGGCGCGAACTCCGGCCTGCGGATCAGCCAGCACGACGCGTGGACGACGTCCGACACCCCGCCCGCCGCCTTCACCTGGATCTGCCTGGCGGACGCCGCCCACGACGAGCGGGCCGCCTGAGATGACCGGGGTCGCGGAGCCGCCGCTGGTGGGCTTCCGGCGGCACCTGCGCCCGGAGGTTATCGCCGGCGAGGCGACGTACCTCTTCTCGGAGCACGGTGTGACGGCCGTCCAGGCGGCCCGGATGGAACACCTCACCCCCTTGCTCGACGGCACCCGCGACGTGGCGACCGTGCTGCGGGAGGCCCCGGAGGAATGCGCGGGCCTGGTCCGCGACCTGGCCGACGCCGGGCTGCTCGTCGCCCGTACGCCCGGTGTCGGACAGCACGACCCGCGGGCCGTGGCGTACTGGGAGTCGGCCGGGCTGGACAGCGGTGCAGCGACCTCCGCCCTGACCGGTGCCGCCGTCCGGGTCCGGGCCGTGGGCGGGATCGACGACACGGCGGTACGCGAGGCCTGTGCCACCGCCGGCCTCGCCCTGGTGAGCGGCGAGGGTGCCGCCGACCTCGACGTGGTGCTCTGCGCCGACTACCTCGACCGCGAGTTGGCTGCGGTGGACCGGCGGCAGCGCGAGACCGACCGGCCCTGGCTGCTGGCTCGCCCGGTCGGCACCCAGCTCTGGATCGGCCCGGTGCTGCGACCGGGTCAGGCCTGCTGGCACTGCCTGGCGCACCGGCTCTGGTTGCACCGGCGGGCAGAGGCGTACGTGCAGCGCGTCCTCGGACGAGACGGGCCGGTGCCCCGTCCCGTCGCCGCCGTGCCGCCGTCGGCCGCCGTCGCCGCCCAACTCGTCGCCCTCGAAGCGTCGAAGTGGCTGGCCGGCCACCGCTACGCCGGTCAGCAGGCGGTGTGGACGGTGGACACCCTCACCCTGGATGGGCGGCATCATGAGCTGCGGGCCCGCCCGCAGTGCCCCTCCTGCGGCGACCCGCAGCTGGTCCGTGAGCGCAGCCGCCGCCCGGTCAGTCCGGTCAGCCGGCCCAAGGCGTCGACCGACGGCGGCGGCCACCGGGCGCTCTCACCGGAGCAGGTGTGGCAGCGGTACGAGCACCTCGTCAGCCCGGTCACCGGGCTGGTCCGGGAGATCCGCCGGGACCCGCGCGGGCCGGAGTTCCTGCACTCCTACCGTGCGGGCGCCAACCTGGCCCTGGACGTGCGCGGCCTGGACGACCTGCGCCGCGGTCTCCGCAGCGAGCACGGCGGCAAGGGCGCCACCGCCGAGCAGGCTCGGGTGAGTGCGCTCTGTGAGGCGCTGGAGCGCCAGTCCGGCACCTTCCACGGCGACGAGTTGCGCATCCGGGCCCGCTTCGCGGAGCTGGGCGACGAGGCCGTCCACCCCAACTCGGTGCAGTTGTTCGACGATC
The DNA here is from genome assembly GCF_040606825.1 of Micromonospora sp. NPDC005367. NCBI lineage: Bacteria > Bacillati > Actinomycetota > Actinomycetes > Micromonosporales > Micromonosporaceae > Micromonospora > Micromonospora sp. NPDC005367. The sequence goes on from NZ_JBEXFP010000004.1 coordinate 248,481, forward strand.
GCCAGTACGCCGAACGTGCCGCCTGGAACGCCCGGCATTCGGCGTTCCAATACATCGGTCCGCGCTTCGACGAGCAGGCCGAGCTGGACTGGACGCCGGTGTGGTCGCTGACCGCCGGGCGGCAACGGCTGCTCCCCACCGCGCTGCTCTACTATGGCACCCCGGCGGAGGCCAGCCAGCGCTGCCTGCGGGCCGACTCGAACGGCAACGCCGCCGGAGCAAGCCTGGAGGACGCCATCTGCCAGGGCTTCTTCGAGCTGGTGGAGCGGGACGCGGTGGCGCTGTGGTGGTACAACCGCACCCGGCAGCCGGGGGTGGACCTCGACGCCTTCGCCGACGGGTGGATGGTCGAGCTGCGGCAGGTACACCGCCGGCTGCACCGTGAGGTATGGGCCTTGGACCTGACCGCCGACCTGGGCGTGCCGACGTTCGTGGCGCTGTCCCGGCGGACGGACAAGCCGGCGGAGGACATCGTCTTCGGCTTCGGTGCGCATCTCGACCCGGCGGTGGCGCTGCGTCGGGCACTGACGGAAGTCAACCAGCTGCTGCCCGCCGTGGTGGAGGTGGACGCGACGGGGCGTGGGTACGCCTGCGACGACCCGGAGGCCCGCCGCTGGTGGGCCGGCGCGACCGTGGCCAACCAGCCCTGGTTGAGGCCGAACGCCGGGGTGCCGGCCCGCACGCCCGCCGACTATGGCTACGTCCCGGGCACCGACCTGCGCGACGACATCCAGACCGTGCAGCGGGCGGTGACGGCGCGCGGCCTGGAGCTGCTGGTGCTCGACCAGACGCGGCCGGACATCGGCCTGCCGGTGGTGAAGGTGCTCGTACCGGGACTGCGGCACTTCTGGGCCAGGTTCGCGCCGGGGCGTCTCTACGACCTGCCGGTCCAACTCGGGCGGGTCGAGCGCGCCACCCGGTACGAGGACCTGAACCCGATCCCGATCTTTGTCTGATCCATCAGCGCGTCGCCGGAGTGAGGAGGGCCCACGTGAACAGCCACATGTCGTGGCGGCAGCCCGGCCGGCAAGTCAGGACGGTCGCCCTCTGGTCGTTCCCGGAGGACGTGCTCGTGGAGACCGGCGCCCCGGACGGCAGCGTGCTGCTGCTGACCCGGTGGGGTGAGATCCGGGTGACCGATCCGGATCCGACGACGGTGGAGTCGCTGCGCCGGATGAGCTTCGGCCCGGTGTCCCTGGAGAACGTTCTCCAGGGTGTCGCGGACGACAGCGTCGAGGACCTGCGTCGCCGGCTGTCCGAGCTGCTGGACCGACTTCAGCACGTGGTGGTCCGATCGGTGGGCCTGGCCGACGGCCTCGGTCCGTGGCTCTCGGCTCTGCCGCTGACCCCGAGAGCGGTGTTCCGCTTGGCGCCGCTGCCCGCGGACCGCCTGGTGTGGCTCTCCCCGGCGGTCCAGACGCGCCGCGAGTCGGGTGGCCTGGTGCTGGAGGTGCCCGGCGGCGCGTACCGGGTGGTCCTGCACCGCCCGGACGGCAGCCGGCTGGTCGACGCGTTGGTCGTGCCGAGCACCGTGGCGGCGCTGGCGGTGGCCGTCGGACTGCCGGCGGCGCTGGTCGGCGAGGCGGTGGCGCATCTGCTCGCGGCGGGCGTGGCGGTCACTGGCATGCATGCCGAGCGGGCGTAGCCGACCAGTGTGGACACGCGGTCCGCGAGGCGGGCGCACGAGTGACGCTGCCCCCCGCTCGGGTGACGCAGAGCTTAACATCGAACTTCGGCGTTATCGCGGATCCGCCGCGAGGGCCTGAACGCGTAGGCTCGCGCGGGAGGATCGGCGCTCGGGGGGGCGTGCACATGGACCAGACACCGTCAGACGATTCGAGCTCGATCAACGACGACGTGCGCACCGGCCCCACGGCGTCGCGACTGGCCCGGGTCGTGGTCGCCACCGTCGTCACCGGGCTCAGCCTGGTCGCGCTGCTCAACATCCTCGAGGCGGCGCAGGAGCTCCACGCGGTCGTGCTCGCCCTGGTGTCGATGGGCGGCCTCCTGTCACTGCAGCTGTTCTTCCTGACCGATCGGGCCCGTCGGCTCCCCGGGCCGGCCCGTCTGGGGCTGCTCGCCGCCCAGTCGCTACTCGGTTTCCTACCGTTCCTCGTGTTCGGCCAGTCCTGGGTCGGGATGCCGGGCTTCGTCGCGGGCAGCTTCCTGCTGATGCTGGCGCCTCCCCGCTCGGTCGTGGGCTTCGCGGCGACGGTGTTCGGCACTGTGGTGATCCAGTCGGCGATGACCACAGAGGTCCTGCTCGTCGCGTACACGACGGTGTCCACGGTCCTGAGCGGTCTTATCGTCTACGGGTTGTCCCAGATGTCCATCCTGGTCCGTGAGTTGCACGCCACCCGCACCGAATTGGCTCGGTTGGCAGTGATCCGGGAACGGCTCCGCTTCTCCCGTGACCTGCACGACCTGCTCGGCTACAGCCTCTCCGCGGTCACCCTCAAGAGCGAGTTGACCCGGCGCCTGGTGGTCCGCAACCCGACCCGAGCGGTCGCCGAACTGGACGACATCCTGCGCATCTCACGACAGGCGCTGGCTGACGTACGACAGCTCGCCAGCGGCTACCGCGACATGTCGCTGGGCGACGAGGCCCGCTCGGCGCGGTCGGTGCTGGCCGCCGCCGACATCCAGGTACGGATGGAGATCGATCATCCCGCGCTGCCACAGGCGATCAGCACCGTGCTCGCCACCGTGCTCCGCGAGGGGGTCACCAATCTGCTGCGGCACAGCAGGGCGCGCAACTGCGAGGTGCTGGTCACCGAGCAGGGCGGGCGCGTGCTGCTCACCATCGCCAACGACGGCGCCGACCAGGGGCCCGGCCTGCCGTCCGAGCACGGGGGCAGCGGGCTGCGCAACCTCTCCGACCGGGCCGGGGCGCTCGGCGGCCGCCTGGTCACCTGCTGCTCCCCGGATGGCTGGTTCCGGCTCCGGGCGGAGCTGCCGGTCAGCCTGCCCGCCGCACTGGAGCCGCCCGCCAAGCTCGCGTCCTGACCGGCCCGGGAGGCCGGGGTCAGAGCCAGCCGGCGTCGCGGGCGATCCGGATCGCGTCGATCCGGTTTCGGGCGTTGAGCTTGGTCACCGCGGTGGTCAGGTAGTTGCGGACGGTCCCGGGAGACAGGAACAGCCGCGTGGCGATCTCGCTCGGCTCGGCGCCCTTCTCGGTGAGCCGGAGCACTTCGGCCTCGCGGGCGGTCAGCGGGCATTCGGCGCTGTCCCAGGCGGCGAGCGCCAGCTGCGGGTCGACCACCCGGCGGCCCGCCGCCACTCCCCGGATCGCGTCGGCCAGGATCTCCGGCGGGGCGTCCTTGAGGATGAAGCCGGCGACGTGCGCCGCCATCGCCCGGCGCAGGTTGCCTGGCCGCCCGAGGCTGGTCAGCATCAGGCAACGGCAGCTCGGCAACTGCTCGCGCAGCAGACCTGCCGCGGTCAGCCCGTTGATTCCCGGCAGGTCGATGTCGAGCACCGCGACGTCCGGCCGGTGCGCCAGCGCCGCCGGCAGGATGTCGTCACCGGACGCCACCTCGGCGACGACGTCGATGTCGGGCTCCAGGGCGAGGAGTGCCAGGAGGGCGCCGCGGACCATGTTCATGTCCTCGGCGAGCAGAACCCTGATCGTCACCCGGCCAGCTTCGCATCAACGGCGCCGGCGTTAGGGGGCCACTCGTGCTACCAGCGTCACTCTCCGTCCGAACGTCGTTACGGACGACCCATCCGGATGTGCCATCCCGACTGAACGGGCGTCAGTCGGCGGCGGCGCGGAGGGCGACGCGGTCGGGTTTGCCCGACACGGTCAGCGGCAGCGCGTCGAGGAATGAGAAGCCGGCCGGCACGTGCGCCGGGGAAAGGCCGGCGGCGATGTGGTCGCGCAGTTGGGCAGCACCACACTGGACCCCTGGACGCAACTGCACCGCGGCGTGGGCGGTCTCGCCGTGGCGCGGGTCGCGTCGGTCGTACACGACGGCGTCGGCCACCGCCGGGTGGGCGAGGAGAACCTGCTCCACGGTGGACGGATGAATCTTCAAGCCGTTCGCCTTGATCACGCTGCCGATGCGTCCGACGAGGTGGAGGTAACCGTAGCGGTCGAAGCGGGCCAGGTCGCCGGTGCGCATCCAACCGTCGTGCATCGTCTGCGTGGTCAAGGCCGGGTCGCCGAGGTAGCCGGCCATGGTGGTCGCCGCGCGTACCCAGACCTCACCGGTGACTCCGCGAGGCGTTGCGGTCCGGCCGTCGGCCTCGCGGATCTCCAGATCGACCCACGAGAAGGGTCGGCCGACGCTGGGCAGGAGCTCCGGCTCGGTGTGATCGAGCGGGGTGAGGGTACACATGCCGCCGGCCTCGGTGCTGCCGTACAGCTGGGTCAGCCGTTCGCCGAAGAGCGCCACCGCCTGGGCGATCCGGGAAGGAGCGGCGAAGGTACCGCTGTATAGCACCTGGCGCAGCGAGGGCAGTGCTCGCCGGGCGGCCTCCGGCCGGTCGACCAGTTGGTAGAGGTGCGGCACCGCCAGGTAGACGTCCGTCACCCGGTGCCGGACGACGGCGTCGACCACTTCGTCCAGGTCGAAGCCGTCGCGGAGCACCACCGTGCCCCCGCCGATCAGGACCGCGTCGACCATGGTCGCCGTGGCGTGGCTGACCGGAGTCACTGACAGCATGGTCACCGGCCAGTCCGGCGAGCCGTCGCCGGCAGACACCCGGATCCGGGTGTCGCGGGCGCCGAACGTCTGCTGCACCAGCTTCGGGTCGCCGGAGCTGCCGCTGGTCAGGTCGACCACCGCGATGTCGTTCGGGTGCCAGGCGGCGGTCGGAAGAAGATCCGACCGGTACCGGCACAGCCCGTCGGCGGCCAGCACCGTCAGCGAGGGCGCCGCGGCGGCCAACTCCCGACCCCGCCCGGCGTTCGCCGCGTCGACCACGAGGGTGCGGGCACCGGTGGCGCGCAGCACCCGCAGGCGGGCGACTGTCGAAAGATGCTCACCGTCGGCGCGGGCGTTCATCGAGCGCACGTGCGTGACGGTGGCGCCGAGCAGGTGCGCGGCGTACCGGGTGACCAGCATGGCCGGCACGTTCGGCTCGGTCAGCACGGCTACCGTCTCCCCGCGCGCCACACCGGCGCGGGTCAGTCCGATGGCGGTCGCCAGGATCGCTGCGGCGAGCGCGCCGCCGCTCGTCGCGCCCTCCGGTCGGTGCAGGACGGGCCGTCCGGGTCGCCGTTGCAGGGCGTCCAACAGCCGCCGTACGTAGTGCGCCTCGCCGGTCTCCACCGTGACCTCCCGTCCGCAGCCTCCGCCCGCCGCCGGGCAGGGCGGGGACCCGGCCAGCCTCCACCCGGACCGTTCACCGGGCCAGCGCCCCCACGATGTCCGTCACGGATGCCGGTACGGGTGTCACGAACCCGGCATGACCGGTGTCACCGGAGTGAGGTGCGAGCGTCATCCGGCGATGACGGCGGCCGGGGCAGCCGGGGACAGTGGCGGCGGCGCCTCGTTGCGTCGTGTCCGGCGAGGTCCGGAATCCGTGGCGGCGAGACCCGAGACCCAGTCCCGCGACGGAAACGGAGTGCACCATGCAGACGACAAGCCCCACCGACGGCACGGTCGTCAGGTTCCGCGACGACGCCCGGGTGGAGTTCCAAGCCGACCGGGTCGTCCTCACCAGCCCCGCCGGGGTGGTCGCGATGCGGCAGATCGGCAGCGGGCTCGCCGCGGCGCTACGCCGGCTCGCCGACGGGCCGGTCGACCCCGCCGTCCTGCTCGCCGGGTTGACCGGGCGGGAAGCCGCCCAGCTGCGCGGGTTTCTCGACCGGGCGCCCCACCTGCTCGCCCGGGGCGTCGTCGCGGGTGGCCACGAAATGCTGCAGCTTGAGCGGACCTCGCCGGGAACGCGGTACGCGCCGGTCACCGTGGCGCCGGCCGTCCGGGTGCGGTTGTCCCGCTTCGCCTTCTGCCGCACTCGGGAAGGCGCGCTGGTGGTGGAGTCGCCGTTGGCCCGGCACCGGGTGATCCTGGTGCACCCGGCGGCCCGACGCCTGGTGGCTGAGCTGGGCACCCCGCGTACCCCGACGGAGTTGGCCGCCGACGACCTCGACGTCGCGGCGGTCGGCACGCTCCTGGGCCATCTCGTCGGTGCGGGCCTGGTCGACGCGGCGGACAGCGCCGGTGGCTTCGAGTCCGAGGTGGATCCGACGCTGCGCCAGTGGTCCTTCCACGACCTGCTCTTCCACTCGCGCACCCGCCCCGGTCGCTACGACGACCCGGTCGGCGGGATCTACCCGCACCGGGGAGAGATCCCCCCGCTGCCAGCCGTCAAGCAGCCGCCGGCGGGCCGCACCGTGGAGCTGTACCGGCCGGAGCTCGACGAGGTGCTGGCCCGGGACCCGGCGTTCACCGTGGCGCTGGAGGGCCGCCGGTCCATCCGCTCCTACGGCGAGGAGCCGCTCACCCTGCGCCAGCTCGGCGAGTTCCTCTACCGGGTGGGTCGGGTGCGGGTGCTGCGCGGTGCCGAGGGCGACCCGACCGGCAACGAGATTGTGGGGCGGCCCTATCCGACCGGCGGGTCGGCGTACGAGATCGAGCTGTACCTGACCGTGCGCCGCTGCGCGGGCCTGGACGCGGGGATCTGGTTCTACGACTCCGTGGCGCACCGGTTGGTGCTGGTCAACGACGAGCCGGCGGACCGGGCGGCGATGTTGGACGTCGCCGCGGGAGCCACCGGCGGCGAGGCGGACGGTGACGTGCTGATCACCCTGACCTCCCGCTTCCAGCGGCTGTCCTGGAAGTACGCGGGCATCGCCTACGGGATGACGCTGCGGCACTGCGGGGTGGTCTACCAGACGATGTACCTGGTGGCGACGGCGATGGGGCTGGCGCCGTGCGGGCTGGGGATCGGCGACGCCGACCTGACCGCCCGGGTGCTGCGGCTCGACTGGCTGCGAGAGACGTCGGTGGGAGACTTCCTGCTCGGCAGCCGGCCGGCGGGTGAGCTGGGCACGTGGCGCACCGAGGACGGCTGGCGGCTGCTCAACGGCGCGGACTGGGCGCTGCGCGCCGGCGAGGAGCTGGGGCGCCGATGACCTGCCGAAGCTTCGTTCCACAGGCCGTCCGGGCCTGGTGTGCGCCTTCTCCGACAGGCACTCATCTCGCCCCGGGCGGCCCTTTCGCGATTACGGCCGGCACCGGTGTAATTGCCACCGTGATATGTGTCAGCAGGCGTTGGCAAAGCATGGACACGGTCGTTGGGTGGGGCCAGAATTGATTTCACCGGAAGGGTTGAAGAAAAGCCCTTCAAAACAGAAGGAGAAATGACATGAGCATCGACGAGACCCCCGCGACCCAGGACGACAAGACCTTCGACTCGTTCGAGATCGCCGACCTGGAGGTCCTCGAGGTCGCCCAGGGCGTGGCGCTGCCGGAGCTGGGCGCGTCCAGCGGCAGCATCGGCACCTCGTCCTCCTCCTCGACCTGCTCGTCCAGCACCTGCTGAACGACCGTCGCGGTCGGACCGAGACCAGCCGGACCGGCAACGGGACACAGTGGATGAACGATGGCGAGAGTCAGCCGGCGTCGGGCGCATCGAGTGGCCGCGCCGAGGCGTCATCGCCCTCGCCCACCCGCTCGTCCAGCACCTGCTGACGCGGCTCACGTCGGCTGTGCTCGTCCAAGTCGAAGTTGGACGAGTGCAGCCGACGTCGGTGCGCCCGGCCCTCGCTCATCCGCGCCGGGACACGTCCAGCGCGGTGGACCAGAGCGCGACGGCGGCCGGCAGGCCGACCACCGCGCGTACGGTTCCGTTGCCCGTATCAAGACCGTACGCTGTCGCGCCGACCGCCGCCACCAGGATCAGCAGCGCGCCGGTCCACCAGTAGCCGGGGACGTCGAAGATCCGGGCCAGTGGCAGGAAGTGCAAGCCGACGACCAGGCAGACGGCCACGACGATCAGCCCTGGTGAACCGAGGCGAAGCAGCCCGAAGACGGCGGCGAGGATCAACACGGTCTGCGCCAGGTTGACCAGGTGGAACCACCGCATCGAATGCGGGTGGACGCGGCGGACCCGGGCCGGACCGCGCGCCCGCAGCCGCCGGCTCGCCACCAGGAGAGCGCCGGCGCCGACCACGGCGGCCAGGTCGAGGGCGAGCCGGACGCCGGTGGGCACCGGTAGGCCGGTCACACCCACGATCAGCCAGAGCATCCCGTAGACGACCATCGTGGCGATGCCCATGGCGAGCGGGCCTCGGCGATTCACGGACTCGCCGCCCAATTGACGCGCGCCGGTGTCAGTTGACATGGACAGACCTTAGCGTAGGTCGCTCAAAAGGCGCAAACCACCCGCCGGGACCAGCCGTCAGCAAATTCCTGACAGTTGTCAGGAACATTGTTGTTCGATCGCCGCGCGGGTCGAGAATCGAATTTCCAGCGAATTTCCTGCTCGTCGAGACAATTCCGGAAAGGTGCGTCGACATGACGACCGAGGCGTATGAGCCGGCCACCGACGTGATTGGTGTGCGGCTCCACACCAGGGGGCCCGTGACGCTTCCCTGGTTGGCGCGATCCGTGGTGCCGGTGGCCCGCGCACTGCACGACGACGGCAACGCCGTCGTCCACCTCCACCGGGGCTGGCGGCACGGTCCCCACGTCGACATCGTCGCGTACGGCGGCGCCGGGGGCGCGGCGGACTGGGCCACCGTCGCCGCAGAGCTGGACGCCGGCCCACTGGACCCGGCCCGTGCCCTCAGCGAGGAGGACTACCTCACGCAGGCCCGCGAGTTCGGACGGTTGGAGGCGGTGCCCCCGCCGTACCTGCCGATGGCCGAGCATGGCGCGGTGCAACTGCTCCGCCGGGAGGACAGCGGCCCCCGGCAGCCGGCGCTGCGCGCCCTGGCCGGCTGGGAGGTGGCGCAGAGCGTCCTGACCACGCCGCTGCTGGACACGGTGGACGAGCTGGCGCGCCGGCCCGAGCAGGGCACGGTACGCCTCGGCGAGGCCTTCGCGGCGCTCGCCGACTCGTACTTCTTGGGGCTGGCGCACGGCGTCTACTCGTTCCGGTCGCACGTCGAGGCCTTCCTGGCCTGGGCGAGGCCCACCCGGGACGTACGCCCGATCTTCGCGCAGCGGCTGGCGCGGGAGGCGACGGTGCTGCGCTCGGTGGTCGAGCAGCGGCTCGCCGGCACCCCCAGCGGCCCGGCGGCGGCCTGGCGGACGGCGTTCGCCTACTGCGCCGGCACCTTCGACGCGGCCGTGACCGACGGCACGCTCAGCCTCGACCTCCTAGACGAGATCACCGGCGGTGTGGACACCGCCGCGATGGGCCCGCCCAGCGCCCCCGACGTGGTGCCGACCGGTGACCAGCCGGACACCGAGTTCCACCGCAGGGTCGCCGCGTCGGGCGCCTACGACCGGACCACCCAGTGGTTCGCCGCCTACCGCGTGCTGATCAACCTCTTCTACCAGCAGCTTCCGCTGCTCACCGTGTCGCCGATGCAGCGCTACTACATGTGCTACGCGATCAGCGAGCTGGTCGACGAGGTGCTCGGTGAGAGCTGGCAGGACCGGCTCACCCGTGACCGGGTCCGGGTCGTCGCGACCGCGGGGAGGGCGGCATGACCCTCGCCCCCGCCGCCCCGGCGCCTCTCGCCCCGATCAGCACCACCTCGCCGGCGGAGCCCCTCTGGCAGTTGCGGATCAACCCGCTGCGCCGGGCCCGCCTCGCCGACCCGGCGCTGCGGGTGCTCCTGGCCGACCTGACCGAAGTGGACCGGGCGCTGTCCGACAGTGCCGCCCGCTGCGCCGACGATCTCTACCGGCTGATCGGTGCCAGCGCCGACGAGGCCGAACGCAAGCGCCTGGTGGAGGCCCGCCGCGCCATCTCCCGGGACCGGGAGCCCCGCACGGACCTGACGCATCTGCCCGCCGTGGCCGCCTGGGTCGCCGCCCGGCATCGCCGCGACGAGCTGCGGGCCCGGCTCATCGCCGAGCATCCGGCGGCGGCCGAGCGGGAACGGAAGACCCTCGCCGGGCTGTTGGGCGACGAGGACCTGCGCCGTTCGCTGGCTCTGCTCGCTCCCGAGGTGCACGAGGAGGCCGAGCGCTACCGGGCCGCCGTGGCCACCGGCGAACCGGTGGCAGCCCGAGGCCGCAAGTCCGAGCGCGGCCTGATCCAGTACGTCACCCGGGCCATGGTCCGGACCAGTCCGCTGGCCCGGTTCACCGCTGTCGGCATCGCGGTGCCCGGCCCCGACGGGATCGACCCGCGCAACGTGCCGTTCACCGGGGCGCATTCGTTTACCAGCCTGGACCGCGTCATGATCGCCTATGTGCTGGGCGGGCTGAACCCGCCGGCGGGCGCGGCGCGGCTCGGTGCGTGGGTGGGGCTCTCGCCAACCTCCGCGGTGGAGCCGGAGCAGGGCGCGCTGTTCTTCCTGCGCCCCACCGAGGGCGGCTACCAGCGCCTCTCCGCACCGCTGCGGGGCCCGATCAAGCTGCTGATGGACGCGATCGCCATGGGCCCGCGTCCGGCCCGGGCGGTGGCCGGGTACGTGGCCACGCACGCCGGCTGCCCACTGCCCGACGCCGAGCAGATCGTGCTGCGGGCGCTGGACGGCGGCATCCTGTGCACCTTCAACGAGGCCGAGAACGGCGACGCCGACCTGGCCGAACAGCTGGACCGGCCGGACACCCTGGCCGCCGACGCCCTCGCCGACGTGCGTGCCGGGTTGTCTCGGCTGGCCGACGGGCCGGTGATGCAGCGGCGCGCCGACCTGGCGACCCTGCGCGCCGACCTGGCCCGGGTCAGCGGGCTGGCGCAACGGCCGGCCCAGGTGATGGTGGAGGAGGACTACCTCCTCCCGCCGGCCACGGTGGACACCGAGCCGGTGCGGGGCAACCTGGCCGACCTGGGCGCGGCGGTGGAGCTGCTGTCGGTCTTCGACTGGCTGCACGACGTGCGCATGATGACCACCCGGGCCTTCGTCGGGCGCTTCGGCGCCGGCGCCGGCGTTTCGCTCGCCGACCACGCCGACGAACTCGTCGAGGCGGTGTCCGCACAGGCTGTGGCGGCCGGCCAGTACGCCGCCACGCTCACCGACGACAGCCCGGTCGGCGACGACCCGCTGCTGCGCCTCTACGCGCTGCGCCGCCGGATCATGGCCTGGACCCGGGCGGAGATCAGTCGAGCCGCCGAGGCGGGCGAGCCTGAGGTGCGGTGGTCCGCCGAGCAGGCGTACGAGCTCGTCGCCGAGCTGCCCGAGGAGTTCCGGCGTGACCCACTGAGCTACGGGGTGCTCGCGCAGTGGGCGGGGGACCGGCTGGTCGTCAACGACGGGCTGCCGGGGCACGGCATGCTCTACTCCCGCTTCCTCGACGGCGACCGGCGGCTCGGCGGACGGGCGCTGCCGTACCTCGCCGACCGGCTCGCCGAGCGCTTCGGCTGGGACGGCGCACGGGTCGTGGAGGACCTGGGGCTGCACCGGCTCAACGTCAACGCCCATCCCCGCGTGCTGCCGGACGGGTTGGGCCCGGACGACTGGTACGCGCTGCGTCTGGTGCACGATCCGGACACCGACACGCTCGCGGTCACCGATGCCGACGGGCAGCGGCTGCGGGTGCTGCCGCTGGGCACCGGGCACCCGGGGCTGTTCCCGCCGCCATTGTCGGTGGCGTCCTGCCTGGCGACCGGCGGTCGACTCAACAACTACCTGCTGGACCTCTGGCACGGCGGCAACCCGTGGGATCGAGCCCGTACCCGGATCGCCCCGCGGGTCGCCGTCGGCGATGTGGTGGTGAGCCGCCGCCGCTGGTACGGCGGCGCCGAGCTGGACGGGGCGCTGGCCGCGCCGGAGGGCCCCGAGCGGCTGCTCGCCCTGACCGGCTGGCGCGGCCGGTACGGCGTACCGGAAGAGGTGGTGGTCAAGACCGCCTTCGACGACGAGGCGCCCCGGTCACTGCGCCCGGCCGACATCATGCCCCGCCGGCAGAAGCAGAAGCCGCAGTACGTCGACCTGACCTCCGCCCTCGGCACCCGGGTGCTGCCGCGGATGCTCGAGCGTCGGGCCGACGGGAAGGCCGTGGACTACCTGGAGGAGGCGCTTCCCGGGGTGGTCGACGGCACGCACGCCTACGAGTGGGTGGTCGAGATCGGCAGGCGCCCCGGCGGCCTGTTCCAGTACGGAGGGAAGAAGTCATGAGACTGCGCGCGCGACCGTACCTGCACTACGCGCCGACGCCCGACGGCGTCTACCTCGCCGGGGGCCGCGACCAGCTCGTCCTGCGGGGCTCGACGCTGCTGTTCCGGGTCGCCGACACCTGTGTGCCGCTGCTGGACGTCGGCACCACCGAGGACGAGATGGTGACCGCGCTGGGCACCGAGCGGGCCAGGCCGGCCGTCCGCCACCTGGTCGACCAGCTACGGGGGCACAACCTGCTCCTGGATTTCGCGGCGCACACCGTCGCCGAGCCGGACGAGGCCGAGCGGCAGCGGTGGGCCGGACCACTGGCTTACCTGGAGGCGGTCTCCGCGGATCCGTACGCCGCCTTCGCGGCGGTGCGGGCAGCGCGGGTGGCGGTGGTGGGCCCCGTCGAGGTCACCGGGCCGGCGGTGCGGGGGCTGCTCCGGGCCGGGATCGGTGCGGCGGAGGCGCGGGACGCGGCCGACGACCTCACCGGATTCGACGCGGTGATCCGCTGCCTCGCCGCCGGCGAGGCGCCCGAGCCGGCCACGGCGCCGGTGCTGCCGGTGCTGCTGGACGACCGGGTGCTGGTGGCCGGACCGGTGGTGACCGACACCGCGACCGCCGCCAGGTGGCCGGCGTGGCGGGACCGGGTCCTGGACCAGGCTGCGGCGGACGCCGTGCCGCCGCCCGCTCGTCCGGTCGCGGACGCGCTGGCCGGTGCGCTCGCCGCGCACCTGCTGTTCACGGTCATCGCTGGTCAGGACACCCGCAGGGACGCGCACGTCGTGCATTCCGACGCGCTCACAGCTGACCGGGTGGTGCTCGGAGCGCCGCTGGCCGACGACGAGCGCTGGCACCTGCTGGACGACGCCCAACCCGTTCCGCTGCCCACGATCGACGACCTGACCCCGGCTGTCTCCGCCCTCACCACCCGCTGGACCGGCCCGTACACCCGGGGCGACCGGGAACCGGAGCTGCCCCAGCTACCGCTGTCACAGCGCGAGCTGGCGTACCGCGACGGCCGGACCGGTTCGGTCTTCGCCGGTGGGCCCGACCTCCAGACCGCGTACGTCGCGGCGGCGATCGAGGGGATGCGGCGGACGGCCGACGGCGGCGCGGCCGGACTGACCGAGGAGACGTGGTTGCTCGACGGCGCACTGCGGCTGCTCGCCGCGGAAGCCGAGCAGGTCCCCACGGTGGACCCGGCGGAGCTGGACCCGGAGACGCACCGGATCTGGCAGAGCCTGGGTGCCCAGCCGCACGTCGTCGACCTGCGCGCGGTACCCGGCCTGGACTGGCGGCTGGCCCGGGTGCGCACCCCGGGCGGGGAGACGCTCGGTGTGGCTTGGGGGCCGGACGCGGACACCGCCGTCCGGGCCGCGGTGGGGGTGGCTGTCACCGCCGGGCAGGTCCGGGCGGCCGGCGGCGAGCCGGCAGCCGCCTTGCACACCGACGCCCTGCTGCTCGCCGGTGACGGCGTGGTGGACGCGCTGCGCAAGCAGGTCACCGCGCTGGCCGCGGCGACCGGCCGCCGGTTCCGCGGCCGCGCCCGGCACGCCGATCCGGTCCTGGGCGAGCTTCCGTTCTGGTACGGCCCGGTCGAGGTTACCGGCGACATCGAGGAGCAGACCGATGGGCACTGACACCGACCGGCCCAACCTCGGGCCGGGGTTCGCCGCCGACGCCGCCGACGAGTGGCTCACCGCGCTGGCCCCCCTGCTCGCGGTCGACGCCACCGTGACGCTCGACCGCGGATTCGACCTGAACTGGCAGACCGGGCAGTGGCGCCGCAGCGTCGCCGACGGCCGCGAGCACCTGTCGGTGCGGGTGTACGACGACGAGGTGCAGATCGGCCCGCGCTGGGTACCGGGCACCGACGCCGGCTGCCCGGTCTGCGCCGAGTCCCGCGAGCGTTCGGTGCTGGAGCACCCGTTGCAGGCCCGCCTGGACCTCAACCGCTGGCGGACCGGCACCGGCGACCCACTGCTGCCGGACCTGCTGGCGGCGGCTGCCCGGAACCTGGCGGACGTGCCGCTGGCTCCCGGCGAGCTCGCTGTGGTCGGCCCGGCCGGTGTGCGGCGGCACCGGATCCCGCGGCACTTCTACTGCTCGTGCTGCGCACCGCGCTTCCACCCGGACCTGGACTGGCGACCGGAGCCGCTGACCCTGCGCAGCCACCCGGCCGCACCGGGCGACCCCACCCGGGCCGCGGACGGTGCCCGCCTGGTCGTTCCGGGGGCGCTGCGGGACCGGGTCGTCGACGAGCGCTTCGGCCCGGTCCAGAAGATCATTCTGGAGTCGGCCGCGCCCTTTGCCATGAGCATGTCGATCATGCCGGACGCACCGGCGTGGGGACACGGCCGGGCGGTGACCTTCCGGGAGGCCGAACCGGTCGGCCTCATCGAGCTCTACGAGCGCCTCGGCGGCTTCCCGTTCGACGCGCCAGTGCTCCAGGGGCTGACCTACCGTCAGGTCGCCGATTACGCCCTCGACCCGGCCACCCTCGGCGGGCACACCGACGAGCAGCTCGCCCACCCCACCGCCCGGGTGCTTCCGGTGCACCCGGACAGCCCGATGGACTGGGTGTGGGGCCACGACCTCAGCACCGGGCGGCCGGTGCTGGTACCCGCCGAGATCGGCTTCTACCAGTACGAGTACCGGTACAAGTTGAACCGCCGGGCCGCCCGCGCCGCGCGCCGGGCCAACCCGCGGGAGAACCGCAAGCACTTCTACGACTCCTCCAGCGGCTGCGCCGCCGGCTCCTGCCTGGAAGAGGCGGCCCTGCACTCGCTGCTCGAGCTCGCCGAGCGGGACGCCTTCCTGATCGCCTGGCACCGGGCCACCCCGCTGCCGGTGATCCCCACCTCGACGATCACCGACCCGGACAGTCAGGCGTTGATCGACCTCATCGACGCTCGCGGCTTCGACGTCCACATCCTCGTCGCCACCCAGGACGTGGCCCTGCCGATCGTGTGGACCCTCGCCGTCAACCGGACCGGCGGATTCCCGGCCACCTTCCACTCCGGAGGGTCCGGCGCCAACCCGGCCACCGCCATCCGGGGCGCCCTACGGGAGGTCGCCCAGCTCGTCACCGACCCGCAGGACCCGGACACCTCCGACATCGAGCCGATGCTGGCCGACCCGTGGAACATGGAGGAACTGGTCCACCACCCCCGCTACTACATGCATCCGGCCACACTGGCCCGGGCCACCGCCGTGCTGGGCGGCCCGGAGACGACGATCGCCGAGGCGTTCGGCGACTGGCCCGGCCAGCTCGACCGGGCCGCGGCTGGTGACGTCCGGGGCGCCCTGGAGCACGTCCGGGAGCTCTACGCAGCGGCCGGCATGGACCGGATGGTGCTGGTCGACCAGAGCACCCGGGAGCACCGGGACGTCGGCATCTCGGTGGTCAAGATGGTCGTACCCGGCATCCTGCCGATGTGCTTCGGCCACGCCCAGCAGCGGCTGCTGGGCCAGCCCCGGCTCGCCGCCGCGCTCGCCGGCACCGCCCAGGCCGGACGACCGCTGCCCTACGACCCCCACCCGTTCCCGTGAGCGCCGGGTTGCGGGTTCCCGCCCCGTACACCGACCACACCATCGGCCGGGAGTCGCTCTGGTACGCGTACGCCGCCGGGGCCGACGAGACCGTGATCCCACCCTGGCTGTCCGAGCCGGTGCCTCCGATGGAGACGCACGTGCACCCGCCCACCCCGGCCGCCGCTGTCGGAGGCACCCGCCGCCCACTGCCGTACGGGACGGCGGAGCTGCTGGGGCGGACCGCGTACCCGCACGGGCAGGTGGCGGGGGAGGTGGCCGACCCGCTCGGGCACGCCCTGGTCGCCGCGTACGGGCCGCAGTGGTACGACCCGGACAACATCTACAACCCGCACCGCGGCTACGCCTCGCCGCGCTGCCTGTACCCGGTGCAGGTCTTCGCCGACGACGGAGAGCACTGGGCACTGCTGGATCCCGACCGGCACGCGCTGACCACCCTGTCGGTACCCGGGCATCCGCCCCGCGCCCGGCAGCTCGCGCTGACCGGTCGATACACCCGCATCCCGCGCGGCTACCGCTGGTTCCGCGGCTCACTGGTCGCCATCGAGACCGGCTACGCGCTGCGCGCGCTCGCCATCGGCCTGCACCTCTTCCGGGTGCCGGCGTGGGTGCGGCTGCCCGACGCCGGGGCCGGCGCGGTCCTCGCCGAGGTGGGGCTCGACCCCGCCTGGGAATGGTCGCTGCCGGTCACCGTCGGGTTGGGCGCGCCCCCTCCGGTGCCCGGCCCGACGCCCGCCGACCCGCCCGCCGAGTCACCCGATCCGGTCCTCGCCGAGGTAGCGGCGGTGAACCGGGCGCAGGCGTTCACCGACCCACCCACCCGGCTCGGCTCCGGTGTGCCGGCGGACGCGGCTGCCGCACCGACCGCGCCGGACTGGGCGGAGCTGACCTGGCGCCGGAACTCGGGGCGGATGCCGGCGGGCCGGCCCGGCTTCGACTCCCGCCGGCGGCGGCTGCCGGCGGCGGTCGTGCACGACATCACACGCTGGCTGGCGGTGCCGGCACCCGGGCCCACCCTGGCCGCCGTCCGCGACGGGATCACCGTCTCGGTCGCGCTGCGCGACATCGACGGGTACGCCGACGGCGTGCACCGGGTCGGGCCGGACGGCGAACTCGTCCTGCACCGGGCCGACCGGGAGATCACCACAAAGCTGGAGGCGACGTACGGCTACCCGCTCACCCCGACCGACGGCTGCGGCGTCCGGCACGCCTCCATGGTGTGGTTCCTGTCGGTCCGCCCCCGGGAGCTGCATGCCGCCTACGGGCCGACCGCCTGGACGGCCACCCAGTACGCCGTCGGCTGGGCCGCGCACGGCCTCTCCCTCGCGGCCAGCGCGGCCGACCTGTACGCCCGGCCGGTCCGGGCATTCGTGGAGAACGCGACACGGGACCTGCTCGGCCTGGCCGGCGACGAGATGATCGCGCTCGCCGCGGTAGTGGGCACCCCGCGGCACGCCAGCGGCGGGCTGCTCGACATCAGGTTGTGAGGAGAGGTGCCGTGAGCGCGAGCAGTGACCCGGGCTCGCGAGCCCGGCAATCGAGAACGAAGGAGATGCCGTGACCCAGACCGTGCTCCGCCCCGACCCCGCCGCGACCCGGCCCACCGAGTGGAGCTCGTGGCACCTGCACCTCGCCTCCGACGCCCGCTCGGTGCAGGACCGGGTGATCCAGGAGGTGATCCGGCCGGTGGCCGCCGAACTCGACGGCCGGCCCTGGTTCTTCATGCGTTTCTGGCAGGCCGGCACTCACCTGCGGTTCCGGGTCGGCGACCTGGGCTCCAAGGCGTACCACCGGGTGGAGGAGGCGTTGCGCGACCGGCTGGCCGAGGCCGGCCGGCTGGCCGACGACGAGGAACCCCTCGACGAGGCCGGCTACCGGGCCGGCGCGGTGACCTTCGCCGCCACCGAACGCGGTGCCGACCGGCAGGTGCGCGATCTGATGCCACCGGGCGTGCATCGAGCCGTTTACGAGCCGGAGCACCTGCGCTACGGCGGTCGGTCGCTGATGCCCGCCACCGAGCGACTGTTCCAGCTGTCCAGCGAGCTCGTCGTCGCGGTGCTGCCCAGCCGGCCCTCCGAGAGGCTGCGCACCGGGCTGGGGCTGCGGGGCACCATCGCCGCCGCGGCCGCCCTCGGCGGCCCGGAGCGGCAGGCCGAGTTCTACCGCCGCAGCATGGACGCCTGGCGGGTGTGGGCCGGGCACTCCGGCACCACGCCTGACCAGCTGGCCGCCCTCTGCGCCGTCGACGCCACAGGCCCGGTCCCCGACCCGGACGCACACGGCCCGTTCCGCCGTTGGCACGCCGCGATCGCGGAGCTGGCCGAGCAGATCGCCGCCGGCGGCGACACGCCGCCGGCCCAGATCCTTTTCTCCCACGTCCACATGCTGCACAACCGACTCGGCCGCAGCCTTTTCGAGGAGCTGCGCACCTACGCCTGGCTCGCCGCGGCGTACCCGGACGGAAACCCGTCATGAGTAGCCCGCGGGTGGCGATCGTCGGTGCCGGCATCGGCGGACTGGCCCTGGCCGCGGCCCTCGACGCGACCGGCACGGCCTACCGGGTGTTCGAGCGTGCCGACCGGCTCACCGAGGTCGGCGCCGGCGTCCAGCTCTCCCCGAACGCGGTCCGGCCCCTGCACCGGCTCGGCCTGCGGCCCACGCTGGACTCCCGGGCCGTCCGACTCGCCGCAGCGCAGATCCACGGCTGGTCCGGCTGTCCGGTGGCCCGCACCGAGCTCGGCGCCGCCTGTGAGGTGCGCTTCGGCGCGCCGTACCTGGGAATGCACCGGGCCGACCTGCGCGACGCCCTGCACACGCGGGTGGACCCCACCCGGCTGCACCTGGGCCGGCCGTTGACCAGGGTGGACGGTGACGGCGAGGAGGTGGTGCTCACCTTCGCCGACGGACGCACCCATCGGGCCGACGTGCTGGTCGGCGCGGACGGGCTGCGGTCGGCGGTACGCGCGGCGCTCGTCCCGGACACGCCGGTCTTCTCCGGCCTCGGTGTGTTCCGTGGGCTGGTGCCGATGGACCGACTGCCGGCGGGCGCCCGTGCGCCGGTGGCCCGGATGTGGCTCGGTCCGGGCAGGCACTTCGTCTGCTACCCGGTCAGCGGCGGCCGAGCGCTCGGCTTCGCCGCCATCGCCCCCCTGCGCCGGCCGCCCGTGGAATCGTGGTCCGCCACGGTGGATCCGGCCGAACTCGTCGCCACCTTCGACGGCTGGCACGCCCCGGTCGCCGCCGTCGTGCGAGCCGCCCGCGAGGTCCGGTACTGGGCGCTGTGGGACCGGGAACCGTTGACCGCCTTGTCGGTCGGGCGGGTCACCCTGCTCGGCGACGCCGCCCACCCGATGCTGCCCTTCCTGGCTCAAGGCGCCAACCAGGCCGTCGAGGACGCCGTCGAGCTGGCCTCCTGCCTCACCGGCGCCTCCCGCGCCGACGCCCCTGACCGGCTGCTGCGCTACCAGCGGCAGCGCATGCCCCGGGCCACCGCCGTGCAGCGCGCCTCTCGCGCGCAGGCTCGGCACATGCACCTCGCCGACGGCCCCGAACAGGCCGCCCGAGACGTGGCGCTGCGCCAGGCCGCCGACCTGGAGGCCCGCGCCTGGCTGTACGGGTACGAGCCGGGCGGGGTGGCGGCGTGACACGGGTCGCGATCGTGGGCGGCGGGGTGGCCGGCCTGGCCGTCGCCGCGCTGCTGCGCCGGCACGGGGTGCCGTACCGCATCTACGAACAGGCGGCCCGGTTCACCGCCGTTGGCGCCGGTATCCAGCTCTCCCCGAACGGGGTGCGGATCCTGCGCCGGCTCGGTGTGGGCCCGACGCTGCGCGAGCACGGCGTGGCCGCCGAATCGATCGAGATCCGACGCTGGGACGACGGACGGCTCCTCTGCGCCCTCCCACACGGCGACGCGTGCGTGACCGCCTACGGCGCCCCGTACGTGCTTATCCACCGTGCCGACCTGCAGCGCGGCCTGGTCGGGCTCCTGCCGGCCGCCGACCTCGGGCTCGGCCGGCGCGTTGTCCGCGTCACCGAGGACGACGAGCAGGCCACGCTGCACCTCGCCGACGGCACCAGGGACACCGCCGACCTGGTCATCGGCGCCGACGGTGTGCACTCCGTGGTGCGTCCCGCGCTGATCGACGACACCCCGCGCTACTCCGGCTACGCCGTCTGGCGCGGCCTGCTCCCGGTGGACGAGGTGCCCGCGTTGGGCCGCGTACCCCGGGTGCTCTTCTGGTTCGGGCCTGACGCCCACGTCACGTATTACCCGATCGCAGCCCGACAAACGGTGCACGTCAGCGCGGTCTGCGCGCAGAGCGCGGAGACCGGCGACCCTGCCGTCGAGGAGCTGACCGCCGCACTGGACGGCTGGCATCCCGAGGTGCGCCGGGTCATCGGCGCGGCCCGAGGGGTCAGCCGCTGGGGACTGTACGACCGGGAGATCACCGGGCCTTGGCACAGCCGTCGGCTGGTGCTGCTCGGCGACGCCGCGCACCCGACCCTGCCGTACCTGTCGCAGGGCGCCAACCAGGCGCTGGAGGACGCCCTGCTCGTCGCCGACCTGCTCGCGGCGGACCCGGCCACCGCCCTCAGTCGGTACGAGCGGGCGCGCCGCCCCCGGGTGGCGGAGGTGCACCGGCAGGCCCGGCATCGGGCCGCCCTCTTCCACCTGCCCGACGGGCCGGCGCAGCGCGCCCGCGACGAGGAACTGACCCGGCAGGTCGACCTGAGCCACCTCCGGTGGCTCTACGGCCACGACCCAGACGCGGAGCTGGCGCACGGCGCGCCGACCGGCGGGAGCGGATAGATGGACGCAGGCCAGGCAGCTCGCGCAGGTCCTTCCGACGTGTCCGGGAGGCAGTACGAGGGCGGCAAGGTCACCCCCTGGCGGGTGAGGTGGCGCATCGGCGGCACGGGCAAGTGGGACGGCCAGCAACTCGACTACTCCTTCCCGCCAGCGTGGCCGTCCCGGCGCCGGAGCTTGCCGAACAGCTGCTGACGTTCCGGGCGTACGCCGACGAGTGGCTGGCCCAGTTGGTGAAGCCGCGCCCAGAGACGATCCGCGATGCCGTCGCCTTCAGCGCGCCGTGCACGAAGTCGGTGCCGACGCCGACTCCCCGCCGGCTGTCCGGCACTTGACGTAGGCGATGGCCCGCGCGCCGACCGGCGCCGACCGTGGGAGCGTGCTCGGCGTACTCGGGCGGTCACCGTACGCGGTGGTCGGCGGGCGCCGTCCGGCACTCGCGCGGAGTCACGACAGCTCAGCTGACGTGCGGCGTTGCATGATCACGACGATTGACGTAGTGGCAGGGCCACCTTCCTCGACAACTGCAGCAAGACGTCCCGCTCGTGCCGTCCTTAGTGTCATGCCTCGTGTGCTCTTCGGCTGCGCGGTGTCCAAGCCGCGCTGAGAGTCACCAAGGGAGAATTGCCAAGGGAGAAACGTGGTGAAAGCGAAGCCCCTCGTCGCGGGCGCAGTCGCTCTGGCGGCGGCTCTGGCAGTGCAGCTCGGCGCAGCCGGCGCGGCATTCGCCGCCGGGCCCGGATCGGGCCCGTCGGACAACTCCGCCCACGGCGGGGCGGTCCTGGACGACGTCCACAATGAACCGACGACCGCCGTCGCAGGCAACGTCACGTTCATCGACAACGTCAGGGGAGTCAGCGGCTACTCGGCGCTGAACTTCATCAACTACAAAAAGTACGGCTACGACTTCATGTTCGCCAACGGCACCGGCGGTCTCGCCGTCTGGTCGCTGAAGGACCCCAAGCACCCGGCCCTGGTCTCGAAGATCACGGCGGCCGAGCTGCGCCTGCCGGGGGACACCCAGGACAGGTTCTGGGAAGGCGAGAACATGACCGTCGACCCGAAGCGAAAGCTGGTCTTCCTCACCCGGGACCCGCGTGGCTTCGGCGGCACCGTCTCGACCGGTCAGTCCGGCGTGTACATCGTCGATGTCAAGAATCCGTGGAAGCCGGAAGTCGTCACCTTCCACCCGATTCCGGCCGGGCACACGGCCACCTGCATCAACGACTGCAAGTACCTCTGGTCGGTCGGTCCGGCCAACACGGGGACGCCAGGCCAGGACCCCTCCTGGAAGGGTGTGCCGGTGCGGGTGACCGACATCCACGACATCAAGCACCCGTACACCTTCGACGAGGCGGTCGATCTCGGCCGGCACGACGGGGTCACCGACTACGTGCACAGCGTCGACGTCGACAAGAACGGCATCGCCTGGGCCTCCGGTGAGGGCGGCGTACGCGGCTACTGGACCGAGGGCAGGCATTACGACCCGGTGCAGAAGCGCAACCGCGTCGCCACGGCGTACGACCCGGTGCCGTACGCGGGCGGTACCGTCCTGGCCACCAACCCGGAGGGCACCGACTTCTTCGACTTCTTCGACCACAACGCGTACCACAACACGGAGAAGGTCGGCGACTTCGACAAGGGCGAGCTGCTCTACATCACCAACGAGAACATCACGACCTGCTCCCGGGCGGGCGAGTTCAAGATCGCCTCGTTGAAGGGCAGCTACGACGGCGAGGGCTGGCGTTCCACGCCGGAGAATCCTTTCCGGCTGGACCTGATCAGCCACTGGTCGCCGTGGGGCAAGGAGGGCTCGGCCACCACCGGTAGCTGCTCCGCACACTGGTTCACGGTGAACGGCAACATCGTGGCGCAGGGGTGGTACGGGCAGGGCACCCGCTTCATCGACGTGTCGGACCCGCGGAACCCGACCCAGGTCGGCTACTTCCGGGTGCCGGCAGGGCAGGGCGTGACCGGCGGTTCGGCGTCGGCCGTCTACTGGCACAACGGGCTGATCTACGTCGCGGACTACAACCGGGGCGTCGACGTCCTGCGGTTCGACGGCAAGCTGGCCGGCGCGCCGGACGACAAGATCTGTTGGAACTCGTGCGACAAGTAACCGTCTGAACGGAAGCACCGGCCCGAGCGCGGCGACCGCTGCGCCCGGGCCGGCTTTCGGTGGTGACGGATCTGGAGGTAGAACGGTGCGACGCAGAGGTGCCGTGCGCTCGGTCGCGCTGGGCGCGGCCGCGCTGGTGGTGAGCGGTCTACTCGGCGCGTGCAGCGGCTCTGACGAGGGCGGGGGCGGAAGCGCCCCGAAGCTGCAAGGTCAGATCATGTTCGGGGTACTGGCCCCGCTGTCCGGCGATCTGGCTGAGCGCGGGCAGGACCTCGTCGACGGGGCGCAGCTGGCTGCCGCTGAGCTCAACGATCAGGGTGGGGTGCTGGATCGGCAGGTGAAGGTGGTCGTCGAGGACGGCGGCTGCACGTCGGCGACCGGCGAGCAGGGGGCGACGGGACTGGCCGCCAAGAAGGTCGTGGGAGTGGTCGGCGGGCTGTGTGAGGACGCGGCGGTGGCGGCGGCGAAGGCCGTGGCCGCGGCTGGTACGCCCTTCCTGGTCTCCTCCGCACCCGCCGACCGGCTGATCGAAGCCGGGGTGCCGTCGGTGTTCCCGCTCGAGTCGACGGTCTATCAGGAGGCGCTGGCCGCGGTGCACTGGATGGGCTACCGGAGCACGCAGCAGGTGGCGGTGCTCGATGACGGCTCGCCGGCCGCACAGCGGCTGTCCGGCCTGGTGACCGACCGGATCAAGGCCGACGGCCTGCCGGTGAGCAGGCAGAGCACCAACGGTCCTGATCTTGCGAAGCTCGCCGGGACCGTCATCGCCGCGAAGGCGGACTTCGTCTACTGGACGGGGGCAGCGGCACCAGGTGGACGACTGGTGAGCGCACTACGTCAGGCCGGCTACACCGGCAATTTCATGGCTTCCTCCGAGTCGGACAGCCCGGAGTTTCTGCAGGCGGCCGGCGGGGCGGCCGAGGACGCGTTCCTCACCACGGCCGCGGGCCCGAAGCTTCTCCCGACGGCGGCGGACTGGGCTGCACGCTTCAAGGACCGTTACCGGCGGGACCCGGGCCGTGACGCCATGCAGGCCTACGACGCGCTCCGCGCGCTGGCGCAGGCGGTGCGCCAGGCAGGGGACACGGCACCTTCGAAGGTCGTCGACAACATCCCGCGGCTCGAGGACTTCACCACCTTCACCGGGGTGCTCCGCTTCGCCGCCGATCACTCGATGACGTACGACAACTACGTCATCGCCCAGGTCCGGGGCGGCACGTTCACCCTGGCCAGCAAGCTGCGTACGGACTAGGTCGGATGACGCACAGGATCCAACTCGCAGGCCATCGCTGGGCCCGGCTGTTCACGCGGCTGGCGGTGGTCCTCCTTCTCGCGACCGGCGGCCTGGTCACCAACCTCGCGTCCACCGCGCAGCCGGCGTACGCCCACGCCTACCTGCAGGAGACCTCGCCGGTCGACGGCGCGGTGCTGGCCTCGCCCCCGGCGGAGGTCCGGCTCCGCTTCAACGAGGCGGTCAACTTCAACGAGCGGTCGCTGCAGCTGCTCGACACGAACGCGGAGAAGCTGACGATCGGCACCCCCGGTCACGTGGACGGGAAGGCCAACACGGCGCAGGTCAGCCTACCCACGGATCTGGCCGAGGGAACGTACGTCCTGGCCTGGCGGGTCACCTCCGCGGACTCGCACGTGGTGTCGGGTGCGCTCACGTTCAGCATCGGCCATCCGAGCGCAACGGCCGCCCCGGTGGAGCAGGACGCCCACCGTGCCGTCGTCGTCGTCGACGCGGTCGGCCGTGCCCTGGCCTTTCTCGGTATGGCCCTCGCCCTCGGTGGCGCGCTGTTCGTGGCCGTGCTCTGGCCCGCCGGCCGCACCGACCGCCGCGGCCGCCGCATCGTGTGGTCAGGATTCGCCGTGCTGGCCGCCGGCACCGTGGTGGTCCTGCTCGTACAGGGGCCGTACGCCGCCGGCACGTCGCTGACCGGGGTGTTCGACCCGGACCTGCTCGGCGCGGCACTGGCCACCCGGTTGGGCCACGCGTTGCTGGCGCGGCTGGTGATCGTGCTCGCCCTCGGCGTGGCGTTCGGGCTCGCCGTACGCCATGGGTCACGCTCTGCCGCCCCCGCGACGGCGACCCCCGCGACGGCGACCACCGGGACGGCCGGTGCCAACCGTCGGATCGTCCTGCCCGCGGTCGCCGCGGTCGGCGCCGTCGCCCTGCCGCTGACCTGGACGTTGACGGATCACGCGCAGACCGGTGTGCAGACCTGGCTCGCCGTGCCGGCGACCAGCCTGCACCTGCTCGCCATGGCCCTGTGGCTGGGCGGCCTGATCACGCTCGCGGCCTGCGTCCTCATCCCGGCAGGGAGGCGGGAGACGAGCCGAGCCATCACCTTGGAGCCCGCGTTGCGCAGGTTCTCCGGGCTCGCGCAGCTCTGCTTCGCGGTGATCGCGGTGACCGGCGTCTATCTTGCGTGGCGGCAGGTGGGGACGTGGGCCGCGCTCGGCGCGACCGACTTCGGTCGGCTGCTTCTCGGCAAGCTCGCCGTCGTCCTCGCCGTGGTGGGTCTCGCCGCCGGAGCGCGGCGGTTCGTGCGGCGGCGCGGCCGCGAAACCCTCGGCCTCGACGCCGCTCCCGCCGCCGCGGTGCGCCGGCTGCGCCGTTCGGTCGTGGGAGAGATCCTGCTCGGGGTAGCGGTCGTGTCGATCACGGCCGTGCTCGTCAACACCGCCCCGGCCCGCACCAGCTACGCGCCGCCGGTGCACACCACCGTCCCCGTTCCCGCCGCCGCAGCCGACTCGGCCGCCGGGCTGCGGGACGCCACGGTCGAGGTGAAGATCGAGCCGGCGCGGTCCGGCAAAAACGTGGCCGACATCTACCTCACCGGCCCGGACGGCTCGCTCGTCGCGGTACCCGAGGTCTCCGGTCAGCTCGAATCACCCGACCGCGACGTCCCGGCACTGCCGGTCACCGTCACCGCGGCCGAACCCGGCCACTACGTGGCGAACTCGATGTCCATCCCGTTCCCCGGGGAGTGGGTGCTGCGGCTGGACATCCGAGTCTCCGATTTCGACGAGACACCCGTGCGCGTCCAGTTCACGGCACGCTGAAAAGGTAGGTGACACACATGCGAGGCGCTGACCGAAAGGCCTCCCGGAGCCGATCGACCGCGATCGCCGCCGGCTTGCTCGCCCTCGGCGTCCTGACGGGCTGCTCCAGCGAGGGCCCGGCACCCGTGACCAAACCCCCCTACACCGTGGACTCGGTCCGCTCCGGCCTGGTCAGCCCCAGTGACCTGGGCGAGGGCGCGATCGAGATCGAGGACGAGGGCCATTCCTCGCACGTCATCTACACGCCCCCGAACAGCATCCCGACCTGCCCGTACGTCCAACGTTCCGAGGACGTCGAGGTCGCTGTGGAGCCGGCGATCGAGCCGGTGGGCGGAAATCCGACCGGACGGACCGTCGTCGCGCCTCAGATCGTGGGGCCGTCGTCGCTGCCGGTCGTCACCCAGGGCGCGGTGGTCTTCCAGAGCGCCTCGCTCTTGGACGACGCGATGAACGCCGTCGTGGCCGAAGCCGGCAAGTGCCCAGCGACGTTCAGCGTGCTCGGCGGACCGGCGACCGTGGTCGGTGAGTACAAGGTCGGCAGCCGGTCGATCGAGATCAACGGGTGGAAAGGGTTCTCGCAGCATCTCGTACACACCTCGCCCCCGGAGGTGAACACGGAGACCTACGACGATCTGGTCACCGTCGTGGTGCGCAAGGCGAACGCCATCATCTACGTCGGCTACACCCAGATCAAATCCGTGGGCAAGCGCGCCGATTCCGACGAAAAGGTCAAGGCATTGATGAAGACCACGCTGGCCCGTCTCGGCTAGCGCGTATACCACCTAGGGAAGCGGAGGAAGGGTGAGAGTTACACCCGTTGGAAGAGCCAGGAGGGGCAAAGCCCTCCTGAGAGGCGCGACCGTGCTCGCGATGGCGGTCGCGCTGCAGATGTCGAGCATCGGCGCGGCCCACGCGGACCCGTCCGGTCCGGTCCGTCCCGGCACGGTCGGCGCCGCCCAGGCCGAGGCGACCAGCCTGCAGAACCAGGCGGACGCGGCCGCGAAGGACGCCGCCCGGGCAGCCGCCCGCTTGGACGAGGCTAAGGCCAAGGCGGAGGAGGAGGCGAAGACGGCCGCTGACGCTGCCGCCACGGCCGAGCAGTCGGGCAAGATCTCCGACAAGAACAAGGCGGAGGCCGCCGCCGCCAAGGCAGCGCAGGCATCCGCCAAGGCCGCGCAGGCGCAGTTGGAGTACAACAACAAGGCCGCTGCCGCAGCGGAGGCGGCGGCGGCCGCGGCGGAGGCGGCGACCAACGCCGAGCGTGAGGCCGCGTCGCTCGCCGGCCTCACGGACGGCACCGCCACCGAGGGGACGCAGACCCTTCCGGACACCGGGGTGTTCCCGGACAACGCGACGCACAGCGACAACGTCGAGGTCGTCGGCCACGTGCGCGGTGTGCTCT
This sequence comes from Micromonospora sp. NPDC005367, assembly GCF_040606825.1. Taxonomy (NCBI): domain Bacteria; kingdom Bacillati; phylum Actinomycetota; class Actinomycetes; order Micromonosporales; family Micromonosporaceae; genus Micromonospora; species Micromonospora sp. NPDC005367. The sequence continues at coordinate 275,608 of NZ_JBEXFP010000004.1, forward strand.
CCGCCAACGGGAGCTGTCCCGCTTTCAAGGCGACGAAGTGCCCGGCGTTCTCGTCGCTGAACTTCGTGCATTACGAGAAGCTCGGCTACGACGTCATGGTCGCCAATGGCACCGGTGGCCTGGCCGTCTGGTCGCTGAAGGATCCCGAGCACCCGGAGTACATCGCCGCCGTCACCGTCGACCAGCTCAAGCAGCCGGGCGAGACCATGACCCAGTTCTGGGAGGGCGAGAACCTCACGGTCGACAGCCGGCGCAAGCTGGTCTTCCTGACCCGTGACTCGGGCACCAAGGGCCTGTTCATCATCGACATCAACGATCCGTGGCACCCGAAGCTGCTGGGCTTCCACCGCGTCCCGCTCGGCCACACCGCGACGTGCATCAACGACTGCCGGTTCATCTGGTCGGTGGGCTCGGGTGTGCGCGGTGTGAGTTCCCCCGTCTACGTGACCGACGTACGGGACGTCAACCACCCGTTCACCTACAGCCACGCCGTCGTTTCCGACGTACGGCGCACCGGTGTGACGAGCGGTTCCACGCACAGCGTCGATGTCGACTTCGACGGTGTCGTCTGGGTCTCGGGTAGCGGCGGCGTCCGCGGCTACTGGACCGACGGCAAGCACTTCGACCCGGCCACGCAGACCAAGCGCTACGCGACGGCCTACGACCCGATCCCGTACGCGGGTGGCAGCGTCAGCGGCTCGGAGAGTGCCTTCCTGCACAACGCCTACCGCTTTCCGAACGCCCTCGGCGACCGCCCGAAGGGCGACGTCATGCTCATCACCAACGAGAACAACAACCAGGACTGCGCGAAGGCCGGCGTGTTCATCCTGGCGTCGCTGGAGGGGACGCACGACGACGAGGGGATCACCTCCACGCCGGAGAACCCGGTCAAGATGACGCGGCTCGCCACCTACAGCCCCGGCGGCAAGCCCGGCCACTACGTCGACCCGACGGGTAAGGCCGGCGACTGCTCCGCGCACTGGTTCACGGTGAACGGCAACATCGTCGCCGCGGGCTTCTACGAGCAGGGCGTCCGCTTTCTGGACATCTCCGACCCGAGCAACCCGCAGCAGGTCGGCTGGTTCCGGGTGCCCGACCGCGCCGCCGGCCCCGACGGCCCGGCGATCATCGGAAGCAACGCCTCCTCGGCGTACTGGCACAACGGGTACGTCTACGTCCCCGACTACGGTCGGGGCGTCGATGTCCTGAAGTTCACCGGTGACATCCCCGGGAAGCACGAGAAGAAGGTCTGCTGGAACTCCTGCGAGAAGTAGTCTCCGGCGGCCGTTTCACACGTGGGGGGTCCCCGCGCCGCTACCGGCGGCCGGGGTCTCCTCCCGTCACCCGCCCCTGGGGCGGACCTGCCTCGACGATCCCGTTCACCACCACCGTGCCGAGAGAGAAGCACCGCATGCACCTCCCGACCACCCCCGTCGGCCGCGGCCGGACCCGTCGCACCCGCTGGCTCGCACTGATGGCCCTCACAATCCTCACGGTCCCGGCCGTAGCCGCGTGCACCTCGACCGCCGACGTGCCGTCGGCACCCCGGGGGGAGATCACCTTCGGTGTGCTCGCCCCGCTGTCCGGGCCGGACAAGGCACGCGGGCAGGATCTGGCCGACGGGGCGCGGATGGCGGTGGACGACCTCAACGTCCGTGGTGGGATCATCGGACTGCACGTCTCCCTCGTCACCGTCGACGACGAGTGCCTCGACGACAGCGGCAAGGAGGCGGCGAAGCGGCTCCATCTCACCGAAAGCGTCGCCGGCGTCCTCGGGGGCGTCTGCGATGGCGCCGCCGAGGCCGCCGCACGAGTTCTCGGCGGCATCGGGATACCGTTCCTCATCACCTCCGCGAACTCGCCCACACTCGTCAGCGCCCAGGACACCCCCACGGCCTATCTCACCAACGGCACGCCCTACCAGGAGGCGCTCGCGTCGGTGCGCTGGATGGCCTACCACGCGGCGCAGCGGCTCGCGGTGATCGCTGACGACACGCCGCAGTCCGCATACCTGGTCGACCAGGTGATCTCCGTGGCCTCGCCTGTTCCCAAGGCGGTCAGCAAGCAGATCCTGCCCGCCGGGCAGCGGGACATGGCCGCGGCGGCTGCCACCGCGCTGGCCGCCGAGCCCGACGTCGTGTACTGGGCCGGCCCGGCCCAGGAATCCGGCCAGCTGGCCGCAGCGCTCCGCAAAGCCGGGTACAAAGGCAGATACATCGCCTCTGCGGCGTCGGAAAGCCCCGATTTCCTCTCCGCCGCCGGCAAAGATGGCGCCGAGGGCGCATTCGTGATCACCACAGCGAGCCCGCAGAACCTCCCCGCCGCCGCGGCCTGGACCGGACGGTTCACCAAGGCCTTCGGCCACCCACCGGGCCGGGACGCGCTGCAGGCGTACGACGCGCTGCGCGCCCTGGGCCAGGCCGTGACGCAGACGGGCAAGGTGGACGCTGCGCTGAACAGCGAACAGCTGGCCCAGCTCGAGGACGGCTTCACCACGTTCATGGGTGAGCTTCAGTTCGCCCCCGACCACACGGTCAAGTACGACAACCATCTCGTGCTCACCGTCAAGGGCGGCGCCTTCACCGTCGCCAACACACTACGTTCGGACGACGGCTCCTGACGGTCCGTGGCTGAGTGGATCCTGTCCCGCCCCCCGATGAAGTGAGCCATCCGTGATCTTGAGCTCCCGTGCCGTGGCGGCCCTCGCGCTGGCCGCCGTCTGCGCCGGCGTCACCGGCTGCTCGAGCGCCGCGGGCGCCACGGCGAGCAAAGCCTCCTACACAGCCGCCGACGTCAAGGCCACGTTCTACAACGCAAAGGACGCAGGTGAGGGCGCCCGCGACTACTGGTACGACCCGGACTTCCACTCGCACAACAACTACGTGCCGCCGAGCGCCATCCAGACCTGCCCGTTGGTCCATCGCTCCGACACACCCAACGCGCCATCCAACGTGGTTCAGCCCGTCGGCGGGCAGCCCGTGGGGCAGTTCGCCGTGGAACCTACCCGGGCTACCGACTCCCGCATCCCGTACATGACTCAGAACGCCCTCGTCTTCGCCTCGGCCGCCATCGCCGACAAAGCGATGAACGAGGTCGGCATGGGGCTGGCCGCCTGCCCCGAATCGTATGAGGTCGACGGGGGACCGCCGGTCATCCTCGGCGCCTATCGGGGGACCAGCCGTCCGCTTGAGCTGTTCGGGTGGAAGGGATACGTCCAGCAGGTCGCCCACACGTACCCGCCAGGGCAGGACGACGTCTATTTCGAGGACATGGCCGTCGTGGTGCTCCATCGGGCGAACCTCATCCTCTACCTCGACCTCACTCAGAAGAAGATCGTCGGAGACCGCGCCGACTCGGCCGACAAGGCCGAGGGCGCCATGGAGAAAGTCCTGCGGCGGCTGGGCTGATCGGGACCTGCCCCGGAGCGCCCACGAGACCGTGATCCGCATGTTCAACGCCATGATTGTCGATCAGTGGAGAGCTGGAGAATGCACATGCTTCGCCGAGTTGTACGTGGCCTGGTAACCGTAGGCGTGGCGGCCTGCCTCGTCGGTGTCCTACCGGCGGCGGCGTTCGCGCACGTGACGGTCAACCCGGGCACGGCCACCCAGGGCGGTTACGCCGCACTGACGTTCCGGATCCCCACCGAGAGCGACGACGCGAGCACCACCAAGGTCGAGGTGCAGTTCCCGACCGACTCCCCACTGGCCTCGCTCTCAGTGAAGCCGCACGCCGGGTGGTCGTACGAGATCACGAAGAAGAAGCTGACCACCCCGATCGAGGCCCACGGCGCACAGATCAGCGAGGTCATCGACAAGATCACCTGGACTGCGGCGGATCCGCAGTCGGCGATCAAACCGGGTGAGTACGACGAGTTCTCGGTGAGCGCCGGACCGCTGCCCGCGACCGACCAGTTGGTGTTCAAGACGCTGCAGCACTACAGCAACGGCGAGGTCGTGCGGTGGATCCAGGAGCCGGCCTCCGGGACCGACGAGCCGGAGCGGCCCGCGCCGGTGCTGCGGCTCGTGGCCGGGGCGGATACGGCATCGTCGCCGGCGGCGGGCACCGAGCAGGCGGCGGTGGCCGTGGACAGCACTCCGCAGTCGGATGCGGGCAGTCGGTGGGCGGTCGGACTGTCCGTGGCCTCCCTGGTGATCGGCCTCGTGTGCGCGACGATCGCCGTACGGTCGCGCCGGACGCGATGAGCGCCTGATCGGCGCTCCTCGCGCCTGATGCGGGAGCCGCCGTGGAACTGTCAGCGGCAGTCGCTCGTGGGCGGCATGGTGGGCGCGCAGGCAGCTCCCACCATGCCCGGGCCGACTACGACCACGTCAGGCGTGGCCTCGCTCCGTCCAGCGCTGGTGGGCCAGGTCGGCCACCACGAGGTCCTGCCAGCCCATGCCGACGCTCTTGAAGACCGATGAACCCGTGCTGGGTGCCAGATGTACCGCGTCGCGTAGCTCGACGAGGCTGTCCTCGGCGACGACGCCGGCGCGTACGGCCTGGATGATGTCACCGGCTTCGCGCAGCGCGACGCTGCGGGACTCGACGACCACCCGTTCGGCGGCGCCGATCGTCACGTCGTCGAGTTCACGGGCGTCCGGCTCGTGGGAGCCCACCGCGACCGCGCAGGTTCCCGGGCGCAGCCGGCGGCCGTCGAACAGCGGCCGGCGGGCGGTGGTGGCGCAGACCAGCACGTCCGCGTCCGCGACGTCGTCGTGGCTGCCCACGCGCGCGTCCAGACCGCTGTCGCGGACCCTGGCCACCAGGGCCGAGGCGCGGTCGGGGTTCCGGCCCACCACCGTGACGTCGCTGAGCGGGCGAACGGCTCGCAGCGCCTGCACATGCCCCCACGCCTGCGGGCCGGAGCCGAGCACGACCAGGTGTCGCGCCCCGGGCGCGGCGAGGTGGTCCACCGCGACCGCGGAAACCGCGGGGGTCCGCAACGTCGTCAGGGCCGTGCCGTCCAGCAGCGCCACCGGCGTCAGCGTGACCCGGTCGTAGAGCACGTACAGCGCCTGGACGCGGGGGAGACCCCGGCCGGAGTTGCCCGGAGCCACCGTGCTCAGCTTCACGCCCACGGCGGTGGCGGTCTCGGCGGGCATCAGCAGCAGCTGCCCGTGCTGCACGTCGTGGATGGAGCGTTGCAGCGACGCCTGCGGGTCGAGCCCGCCGGACAGCGCCTTCGTCAGTGCGGCGACGGCGTCGGCGAACGGCACCAGGCCGAAGACGTCGGCCTCGTCGAGGTACGGCAGCGTCGCGGTCATCGGGTCTTCGCAATCACGGTCGCCGGGCGGGGTGCGGTGTGGGCGAGGACGGCGGCCTGGGCGCCGGTGTGCAGTCGTGCCAGGTCGCCGCCGGTGAGCTGCACGATGGGCAGGCTCGTGCCGTAGATCTCGGCGGCGACGAGGGCACCGATCACCAGGATCGCGTCGCACTCGGCCAGGAGGAGAGCCGCCGGCGCGTGCCCCGAGCGGATCAGCTCCGCGAGCACCGCCGTGGAGGAGCTGGACCCGCGACCGGCCTGCATCGCGAGGACCTGCCCGGCGACCGTGACGCCGCGTTGCGGATGGTGGGCGTCGACGATCACCCCGCGCGCGTCGACCCCGCCCCAGAACGAGAGCGGTTCGTCGAGCGCGAGGACGACGCCGTCCGTCGCTCCTGGATGAAGGGAGCGGCCGGACAACGTCACCGGCTCATCCCCATAGCCGCCCATCGCGTACCACCCTCCCGGCTCTTGCCGAGGCGACGCACTCGGCCAGGTTTCCTAGTACGGTGTCGATCCCAAGGTTGGCCGGCGCGTACCAGGCCCACTTGCCCGAGTTCGTCATCACGGTGCGGATCCCGTCGCTCAGCACGGGCGTCACGTACGTGCAGGTGTCGGTGAGGATGCGGCCACCCGCGTCGCGTACGGCGTCGGCGTACCCGCTTGCCTCCGCCTCGGCCAGCACGGCCCGGCTGGTCGACACGAACACGTCGACCGACGAGGCGAACGACGGGCCGTCGCGCAACTCGCGCGCCAGCGCCGCGAACTCGGACAGCGAGAAGTGCGGGGTGCCGAGGCTGACGGCGTCGAGTGCGGTCGTGGCGGTGCTGCTGAGCCGGTCGCGCGCTCGCCTGAGGTCGTGTGCCGTCACCGGCACCGTGGTGGCACCGAGCGCCAGCACTCCGTCCAGCGTCGGCGCTTCCGGGGTCACCCCGACGACGTGGAATAGCGCGACGCCACCGGCGGACGCGGCGGTGGCGCCGAGCGCCTTGAGCCGGTCCTCGGTGATCCCGCCGTCGTTCAGGTCGCCCGGCAGGCCGGTGAGGGCCGCGACTCGGGTTCCGGCGAGTTCCCCGAGCAGCGCCCCGATCGCGGGCCAGGCGACGTCGTCGTCGAGCAACGCGGCGGGGACCGCGGAGAAGTCGAGCACCAGCGCGGCGGCGCGGTTCCGCCGCAGGTGCAGGCCCGAGTGGGGGACCCGGCCGGCAACGCCGGCGGCGATGTCGATGAAGTCGCCGTACCGGTCGGTGCGCGCCCCGAGCACCGAGTTGACGAAGGCGATGGCGTTCGACTCCGCCCACGCCACGTGGCTGCCCGCCGCCGGGCGGTGGCCGGACTGGTACGGCGCGCACGACCAGATCGGCTCGCAGCCGAGGGCCACGTGCGCGTCCATCAGGCGCCGGCCGTTCTCGGCCACCTCCGGGTCGGCGCGTACCAGCCCGGGATGCAGCAGGTCGAGCGATCCGACGTTGAGTGTCGTACGCACCCGCACCCGGGCGCCGAGGGAGACCAGCCGTTCGGTGAACTCCAGCCCCGCCACGCCGTGGTACAGGCAGCCGTCGGCGTGCGCCGATTCGATCGGCACCAACCGTTCGGCACCGTTCGCGCGTGCCACCCCGACGATCAGCCGCATGCACATCGCGGTGGCCGGGCCGTGCTCGCCGGCCAGCATCGACTCTTCCTCGGCGGTGAGGACCAGAGCGTCGCCGGGCATCAGGCTCCTTCGTCGGGGGCCGGGGGCACGGTGTGCAGGGAGGTGAAGAGGTCCTGCGCGGCCTTGCCCTGCTCACAACCGTCCGCGTTGGACGCCTCCGCGCTGCCGAACGACAGGTGGAAGTCGACTCCGGTGGTCGCTGCGTCAGTCATCTCGGGAAGGCCCTTTCGCGACGGCCAGTAAAACATTACACAGCAGACCGCCGAGCTGAAATCACGCGTCGGTAACACCCCCACGTGCACCTCTGGAGCAACTTTGTGTCCTGTGCCATAGTGCGGTGCTACGTCACACAGCAGTGCCACCAATCGCTACCTGGCCGTCCCTGTGTCGGTCCTTGAGGGAAGTGAGTTTGGACAATGACGTCATACCTCACCCGCCGGCTGTCGCGAGTCGCCCTCGTGGGCACTGCGGCGGTGGCGGCCATGATGCTCTCCGCCTGCGGCAACGGTCTCGCCTCGGGAGGGGGCGACAAGTCTGACGAGGGGCCGATCGTCCTCGGCATGCTGACGCCGCTGTCCGGCAGCAGCTCGGCCATCGGTCCGTACATGAAAAACGCCGCGCAACTCGCCGTCGACGAACTCAACGCCAAGGGCGGCGTCAACGGGCGCAAGCTCGAGCTCAAGGTCGAGGACGAGGCGTGCGACGCCAAGAGCGCCACGGCCGGCGCCAACAAGCTGGTGACCGCGGGCGTGAAGATCTCGGTCGGCGGCTACTGCTCCGGTGCGACGCTCCCGACGCTGCCGATCTTCGAGAAGGCCGGCGTGCCCATGCTCATCCCGGCCGCCAACTCCAACGAACTGGTCGCGCAGCACAAGAAGAACGTCTTCCTGATCAACGGCACCGGCGCTCAGCAGTCCGACGCGGCGCTCAAGTTCATGAAGAAGGTGGGCGCCACCAAGGTCGCCCTCATGGACGACAACACCAGCTACTCCAAGGACATCGCCGACACCACCGCCAAGCTGCTGACCGGCTCGCCGACGCTCGCGGGACGTGAGTCGGTCACCGCGGGTGAGAGCGACTACAACGCCAACGTCAACGCCATCCTGAAGGGACAGCCGGACTTCATCTACTGGACCGGCTACTACCAGGAGGGTGGCCTCATCATCCGTCAGCTGCGGCAGGCGGGCTACAACGGCAAGATCATGGTCGCCGACGGGTCGGTCGACCAGAAGCTGGTGGACATCGCCGGCCCCGAGGCCGCCGAAGGCGTCTTCGCCACCATGACCCAGACCCCGGAGACGGTCCAGGGCGCCGACAAGTGGATCGCGGACTACAAGAGCAAGTTCGGCGCCGCCCCCGGTCCGTACTCCACCCAGGCCTACGACGCGGTCCGGGTGGCCGCCGAGGCGGTCAAGCAGGCCGGCTCGACCGACGGCGACGCCGTCATCAAGGCACTCGAGGGGATCGACGGCTTCCAACTGTTCTCCGGGCCGCTGAAGTTCACGCCCGACCACACGCTCTCCAGCGGTGGCTTCCAGATCCTCACGGTGGAGAACGGCAAGATCGTCCTCAAGGACACCCTGCAGTAGGTCGCCTGCTCCCGGCGGCGCCCTCCCAGGAGTGCGCCGCCGGGGCGTTCCCCGCCCCGAAGGACTCCCATGACCCAACTCATCTGGAACGGTCTCTTCGTCGGATCGTTCTACGCCCTGGTCGCCCTGGGCTACACGATGGTGTACGGCATCATCAGACTCCTCAACTTCGCCCACGGCGACCTGTACATGCTCGGCGCCTTCGTCGGTTTCGGCGTCCTGAGCGTCGCCGGCGGCCTGGCGACCGGCCTCGGCTTCGTGGCGCTGCTCATCGTCATGATCATCTCGATGCTGGTGACCGGAACGGCCGGCCTGCTGCTCGAGCGGGTCGCCTACCGTCCCCTGCGCGGCGCACCCCGGCTCTCCGTGCTGATCACCGCGGTGGGCGCCTCGTTCGCACTCGAGTACGGAATGCGACTGGCGGCCGGCCCCAACCCCGAGGTCTACCCGGTCCGGCTGGCGGGCGACCCGGTCAATCTCCTCGGCGCCCGCATCACCGTCCAGCAGGTCAGTCTCATCCTGATCGCGATCCTGCTGATGGCCGGCCTCCAGTGGCTCGTCATGGGGACCGAGACCGGGCGGGCCATGCGCGCCATCTCCCAGGACCCGACGGCGGCCCTGTACATGGGCATCAACGTCGACGCCGTCATCGCCCGCACCTTCTTCATCGGCTCCGCCCTCGCCGGCGCCGCAGGCGTGATGGCCGGCGGCTACTACGGGAAGATCGACTTCCTGATGGGGTTCATCATCGGGCTCAAGGCGTTCACCGCGGCCGTCATCGGCGGCATCGGCAACATCAAGGGCGCGATGCTCGGCGGCCTGACGCTCGGCCTGCTCGAGTCGATCGGCACCGCCTGGATCGGCGGGCAGTGGCGCGATGTCTTCGCCTTCAGCTTCCTCATCATCTTCCTCACGCTCCGTCCGACTGGCATCCTCGGCGAGCGCGTCACGGAGCGTGTCTGATGACCACCGACCTCGCCACGTCACCCGCCCGCGCCCGCGCGCTCTTCGACCGCATCCAGCAGAACCGCTACCTCGGCCTGGTCGGACTGGCCGTCGCGTTGCTGGCGCCGTTCATCACCGCCACCAACTACGCCCTGTCCGTGATGACCTCCGCGCTGCTCTTCGTGATGCTCGCGGTCGGCCTCAACATCGTCGTCGGCTACTGCGGCCTGCTCGATCTCGGGTACGCCGCGTTCTTCGCCATCGGCGCCTACGTCAGCGGCGTCCTCGCCACCCGGTACGGCTGGCCGCTGCTGGCCACGGTCCCCGTCGTCATCGTCGCGGCGGTGGTCGCCGGCATCGTGATCGGTGGACCCACCCTGCGGCTGCGCAGCGACTACCTGGCAATCGTGACGCTCGGCTTCGGGGAGATCATCCGGATCACGGCGAACAACCTCACCATCACCGGGGGGCCGTCCGGCATCTACGGGATCCCCGGCATCATGCTGCTCGGGGTCGACCTGAGCGGCCCGGTCGGCCTCTACTACACCTGTGTGGTCGTCGTTGCTCTGGCCGTCCTCGGCGCGGCGCGGCTCGGCCGCAGCCGGCTCGGCCGCGCCTGGCGGTTCATCCGCGAGGACGAGGACGCCGCCGAGGCGATGGGCATCAACACGTACCGGGTGAAGCTCGCCGCCTACATCGGCGGCGCCATCTGGGGCGGTCTCGCCGGCATCCTCTTCGGCGCCCAGCTGTCCGCCATCTCCCCACCGAGCTTCACCTTCCTGTGGTCGGCCCTCATCCTGATGGCCGTCGTGCTCGGTGGCATGGGCTCGACGCCCGGCGTCGTGCTCGGCGCCATCTTCATCAGCGTCCTGCCCGAGCTTCTCCGGGAGGCCGCGGACTACCGGTACTTCGTGTTCGGCATCCTGCTCATCATCGTGATGATCTTCCGTCGGCAGGGGCTGTGGCCGGCCCGGGCCGCGGAACGGCCGTCCCGGCGCGACCGGCGCAGAGCCGAGGAACATGACGTGCGCAAGGGCAAGGAGGTAGTGCCGTGAGCACGCGAGATTCCGTACCGCTGCTGCGGGTGCAGGACCTGCACCTGGACTTCGGTGGCGTGAAGGCCGTCGACGGGCTGACCTTCCAGGTCCACGAAGGCGACGTCCTCTCGCTCGTCGGTCCCAACGGTGCCGGCAAGACCAGCGCGTTCAACTGCATCACGGGCTTCTACAAGCCCACCGGCGGCTCGATCACGCTGCACGGCGTGGACATCACCGGCCTGCGACCGTCCGCGGTCGCGGCCCGTGGGATGTCGCGCACCTTCCAGAACCTGCGCCTGTTCGGTGAGCTGACGGTGCTCGACAACGTCCGCGCCGGGATGCACCTGCGGCTGCGACAGAACGCCCTCGACGCGCTACTGCACACGCCCCGGTTCCGACGAACGGAGCGGGAGGCCACCGACGAGGCCAACCGGTGGCTCGACTTCGTGGGCCTGCGCGGCGACCGCGGTGGTCTCGCGCGGAACCTTCCGTACGGCGAGCAGCGACGGGTCGAGATCGCTCGGGCCCTCGCCCGCGGGCCCAAGGTGCTCCTGCTGGACGAGCCCGCCGCCGGCCTCAACTACGGCGAGAAGGGGAAGCTGCTCGATCTGCTGCAGCGCATCAGTGCGCTCGACATCGCCATCGTGCTCATCGAGCACGACATGGACCTCGTCATGCAGGTGTCGCGCCGCGTCGTCGTGCTGAACTTCGGCCGGGAGATCGCCGACGGCACTCCCGAGGAGGTACGCCGCGACCCCGCCGTGATCGAGGCGTACCTCGGCAAGGACGACGACGAGGAGGAGGACACGAACGAGGAGATGATGAGCCATGAGTGACGCCGCCGGCCGCTGGGCACTCGAAATCGACGGCCTCGACGTCCACTACGGCCGCGTCCACGCCCTCCGGGGGCTCACCCTGACCGTCGGCGAGGGCGAGATCATCACCCTGCTCGGCAACAACGGCGCGGGCAAGACCAGTACGCTCGCCACCGTCTCCGGGGTGGTGCGGTCCACCGGCGGCACCGTGCGCGCGTTCGGCCGGGACATCACCAAGGCCAAGCCGTGGGAGATCGTCGGCGCCGGGGTCGTGCACGTGCCGGAGGGACGCCGCATCTTCTCCCGGCTGACCGTCCACGAGAACCTGCAACTCGGCGGCTACCTGGTGAGCGACAAGGCCGTGGTCGGCCGCCGGATCGACGAGGTGTACGCCCTGCTGCCGCGGCTCGCCGAGCGGCGCAACCAGCAGGGCGGGAACATGTCCGGCGGCGAGCAGCAGATGCTCGCCGTCGGTCGCGCGCTGGTCGCAGGACCCAAACTGCTGATGCTGGACGAACCCTCGATGGGGCTCGCACCACTCATGGTGGCGCAGATCATGAACCTGATCCGCCAGATCAACGCCGACGGCACCTCGGTGCTGCTCGTCGAACAGAACGCCCGCGCCGCGCTGAAGATCGCGCACCGGGCGTACGTCGTGGAGAACGGTGTGATCACCCTGCAGGGAGCGGCCCGTGAACTCGCGCGCGACTCCCGCGTGGTCGAGGCGTACCTGGGGGCCTGAGGCGATGCGGGACATTCGTGCCACCGACTACCACACGGCGGGAGAGCCCTTCCGCATCGTCACCGAAGGCGTCCCGGAGATTCCCGGCACCACAGTGCTGCAACGACGCGAACACGCTCAGCGCGACGAGCAGGTCGACGCGGTACGCCGGCTCCTGGTCAACGAACCTCGTGGCCACGCCGACATGTACGGCTGCTTCCTCGTGACGCCGAACGACGAGGGCGCACACTTCGGGGTGCTGTTCTGGCACAAGGACGGCTACTCGACGGCGTGCGGACACGGCACCATCGCGTTGGGTGTGTGGGCCGTGCGCAGCGGGCTCGTGGACGCCGCCCCGGACGGGGAGACCGACGTGGTGATCGACGTACCGTCCGGTCGCGTCACGGCCACAGTCTCCTGTGTCGCCGGCGAGGTCCGCGAGGTCGGCTTCCGAAATGTGCCCGCGTATGTACTGGGCGAGGGCATCATCGTGAACACCGGCCGCGGCCCGGTACGCGCGGACGTCAGCTACGGGGGCGGGATCTACGCCTCCGTCGACGCCTCGCTCCTCGGGCTGTCGGTCACCCCGGAGCACTACGGTGAACTGCTCGCACTCGGCCGGGAAATCAAATGGAAACTCAACGGCACCGAATGGGCCCGGCATCCGAGCGAATCGCGGCTCGACGGTGTCTACGGCACGATCCTGTTCGAGGATCTCGGCCGACGGTCCGACGGCCCCCACCAGCGCAACATCACCGTCTTCGCCGACGGAGAGGTCGACCGGTCACCGTGCGGGTCAGGCACCTCCGCGCGGATCGCGCTGCTAGCATCATCCGGGCAACTCGCCCCTGACCAGGTGCTGACGCACGACTCGGTGATCGGAACACGATTCCTCGGCCGCGTCGTGCGGGAAGTGCAAACAGAGGGCCGCCCGGCCTACGTTTCAGAGGTGCGAGGGATGGCCTATCGCACCGGCGAACACCATTTTGTCCTTGAGGACAACGATCCCGTCGGACTGGGATTCACGCTGCGATGAAAAGGACAAGGAGTGAGACCGTGACGGACGCCACCGGGCGCCTCGCCCCGGACGCGCTCTCGCTGCCGCAGTTGGGAGGCCGGCCCAACCTCCGACAAGAGATCGCGCACGCCCTGCGCGGCGCGGTCATCACGGGGCAGCTGCGTGCCGGCGTGCTGTACTCCGTGCCGATGCTCACGGAGCAGTTCGGTGTCTCCGCCACGCCAGTGCGCGAAGCGATGCTCGACCTCGCCAACGAGGAACTGGTCACGATCGTCCGGAACAAGGGCTTCCGGGTCAAGGAGCTGGGTGACCGGGACCTGGACGAGATCACGTCGCTGCGCGCGCTGATCGAGGTACCCACCGTGGCCGAGATCGCCCGGGCCATCAACGAGCCCACCCGGGCGGCGGTCGAGGAGCTGCGTCCGCTGACGAAGGAGGTGGAGCGCCTCGCCGAAACCGGCGACCTCATCGGCTACGTCGAGGTCGACAGGCGTTTCCACCTCTCGCTGCTCGCCCTCGCCGGCAACCGGCATCTCATCGACGTGGTCGGGAACCTGCGGGCCCGCAGTCGTCTGTACGGCCTGCACGATCTCGCCGAGCGTGGCGAGCTGGGGCGTTCGGCCGCCGAGCACGAGCAGATCGTCGATCTGGTGGTGGCCGGCGACGCGCCGGGGGCGGCGGCGCTGATGCGACGCCACATCGGCCACGTCCGGGGCTCCTGGGCCGGCCACCACGAACCCTGACCGCCGGCACCGGGGGCCGTGGCGGATGAAGTCGAGCCGGGCAACGGCGCGTCGCTGTAATCTCGCTATCCGGCGAGGGGATGGTGAGGAGGTGCAGTGCTGACCGCAGCAGCAGTGGGACGGGTGGCGTTGAGCTTCGTTCCGTGCCCGACTCTCCAAACCCCGCCGCGGCTCCGCGGGAGCTGCGCGCCGTGTTGGCCGACCTCAGTCGGCCCCTCGCGGTGGTCAGCGAGGTCGCCGGGGACTGTCCGTCGCCGTCGATTCTGGTCAACGGCGTGGACGTGATGGGCGGCACCGTCGACGGGCGGGATTTTCTTGGTTGCGCGTACGATCAGCATTTGCTCTCCAGTCCGTCAGGCGCGGTGACGGCGGGTTTCTCGAGGACGTCGCGGCCGTCGGGGTTCTGCTGGCGGGGCGCGTAGCCGGCTTTGCGTAGGGCGGCCATTATGTCGGCCCTGTTGGCTTGACTCGCCAGCACGGTGGGGGCGAGTAGGCGTAGGTTGAGCTTGTCGAGCCGTTTGTCGGCGCAGATCTGCGCCAGCAGCGCGGGTGTCGTCACTGACCAGGGTGCTGGCTGGGCCGGATACAAACCCCGACGTACCAGGGCACGCCCTCGTCCGTCACGCCGTGCGGTCGAGTTGACAGGAGACGCTTGATGCGGGCCTCACTGTGGTGGTCGCCCATGAGGGGCCGTAGTTCGACATCGGGCTTACGCCACCGGGAGCCGCCATACCAGCATGGTCAGCTCGGCCGGGATCTCCGGGTGCCGACCTCGTAAGTGGAGCCGAACATGCGCTCTTGCGGGCGACCTCGCCGGCGAGCCAGCTCTCCGTGGGCGCGTCGATGCCAGCCGGCGGCGTAAGCACCTCGGCGTACATCTTCCGTGCGGGTGGACCAGGTCGACCAACCGGCCGCGACGCCAGATCGCCGTGGCACGTGTCGACCGGGCCGTGTCCGTGCTCGACGACGAAAGCTGGGAGGGCGCCGGCGGCAGCCCCGCCATCATGGACCGGGTCACGCGCGACAGCGTGCGGACCAGCCGCCCGAGCACTCGGGCCGCCCGGCGCGGGTCACCGTAGCCAGCGGACGTGTTCCTCGATCCCACGGATCGCCTTCCGCCAGGCACTGCTAACCAGGCCGCTGTCGACCGACGCGAGCTGACGGCGTGCGCTCCACCCGGCAATCGGCCGGTCGGCGATCCGGAACAGGTCGTCGAGGTGATCCAGGGGCGAGCCCACGGTCAGCAGCTTGAGCACGTCACCGAGGTCGAACGCCTCCGCGACCTCCCGAATGAAATCGCGATTGGCGATGAACAACGCGGGGACCCACTGCACCGGTGGATATCTCAGGCTGTACAGGATGAGGTCGAGGTCGAAGCAGTGCTCGTCGTCAGGCTCTGCCGCCGCGCCCCCCAATTGGTCGACGAAATCGGCCCAGCTCGGCATGCCGGCCAGTTCGTGCGCTTCCGTCCTGGCCGCGTACGTGCGCATCGACTCCGCGGATCTGAACAGGAGCAGACGGTTCTGCGCGCCGAGGAAAACCGCGTCGGTCCGTTGGTCGTCGAGGTACGCGCGCAGCGTGTATCCCCTCTCGCCGGACCGAAGTGAGATGGCGATCGGGTGAACAGCGGAAGGCGGGCTCGCACTCGTGAACCGCGGGTGGGTCCACCGCGCCCTAGCGTGCTCTCGTTCGCGCGTTTCGCGCTCACGGTCCTGGCGTTCGCGGGTCTCGCGCTCGCGGTCCCGGCGTTGGTGCGTATCGCGTTCGCGGTTCTCGCGCTCACGCGCCTGGCGTTCACGGTCCTGGCGTTCACGGCCCTGGCGTTCACGGTCCTGGCGTTCGCGGGCCGCGCGCTCGTGAGCATCTGTCAGCTCTTTGTACGCCGCGTTGATCCGCTGCATCTGCCGGGTGACTTCCGCCCGGACCTTTGCCGAACTCGACTGATGCTTGTCCGGATGCCAGATCTGCACGAGGACGAGATAGCGCTCCCGAATCTCCGCGACTGACGAATCGCGCGTCACGCCGACAAGCGCATACGGATCCTGGCCGTCAGGGAACATGAACTCCACCGGATCCTGCGAATATTCGGTGCGCGCGTGCCGCCGTGATCATAACAGCGGTTGCCGATGCGTACGCGCCCCGTCCGGCGCGGTCAGCGCCTGCCTTACGACGGCCGGGTGTCGTGCCTGGCCGGCGGATCGTCCAGGCACGGCACAGCCGCCTCGGAGTGATGGCGTACAAGTTGGTGGAACGAGGCGGTCAGTTCTTGAAGGTTCCCGCTGCGGGTACGTCGCAAAAGTGTTCGGCCTGCGGTCATCGTGACCCGGCTTCCCGCAGGGATGTCGCGTTCGTCTGCACGTCGTGCGGTTGGACGGGTCACGCCGACAGCAACGCTGCCATGAACATCTTGAACGCGGCAGGGCTTGCCGTGTATGGACGTGGAGCCGAGACCGTCGGGTCCCGCTGTGAAGCGTCAACCTCTCGGCGTGCAGCATGAGCACCGCCGGGAACCTGCCTCCTTCAGGGGACAGAGGAAGTCAACGCCGGTTCCGGATCTTCCTCTGGGGATCGGCCGTCGGGTTCGACACGGGCCTCGTCCAGGCGTACCGGTGGGTCCTCCGCTGCGGCCCGGCGCGTACGACCCGTCCCGTCGGCGCGTCGGTCGGTGCAGCGGTGTTCCCGCCGCACGGGTAGAGACGCCGTCGGCCGCGACGCTATCGTCGGGGGATGCCGGTGCCGTCGCGGCGGGTGGTCAGCGCGGAACGCGTCCTGCAGGGCGGATGCGCCTTCTTCCTCCGCCACTCCACCGTCGACATGGACGCGCTCGCCGGCAGTCTCGCGGTCAGTCGGGCCACGCTCTACCGGGTCGTGCACAGCCGCGACCGGCTGCTCGGCGACGTACTCTGGCGCCTCGCGGATCGGCTGCTCGCCCAGGCTCGGGCCGACACCGTCGCCACCGGCGTCGACGGGGTGCTCGAGACCACCCGTCGGTTCGCCGTCGCCGTGCGGCAGGCGCAGCCGTTCCGGGCCTTCCTGCGCGCCGAGCCGGTCACGGCCGCGCGGGTGCTGTTCACCCCGGCCGGCGGTGTGCACGTCCGGGTCGTCGAGGCGCAGAAGACCATCCTCGCCGCCGCGGCCGCCGATCCCGCCTGGTCGCCCGCCGACCTCGACGGCGCCGCTTTCCTCTACGTACGGATCGTCGAGTCGATGTTGTACGCGGAGCTGATCAGGGGGCGGCGGGCCGACCCGGTCACCGCGGAACGTGCCGCCCGCGCCGTGCTCGAAGCCTGCTGAACGGCCGCTGCGACTGCCGTCTCAGGTTGCCGCCAGTCGATTCCCACTCCATCGACGGCCGCTTATGGTACGGCCAGGAAGCCCGTTGTGAAGGAGTCTCCGGCATGACACGTCCACGGCGCGTTGCCGCCCTCGCTGCCGGCCTGGTCACCAGCATGGTCGCCACACTTCTCGTCTCGGCACCCGTGCACGCCTCGGCGACCGGTGACCGTGAGCCGATCGCCCGCGCCGCGGTCCACGGCCCGATACCGGGAACGGTGCCGGGCGACCCGCTCGCCGAGCGGCTGGCCGACACGTACCCCTTCTTCTCGACGCCGGACGACCTGGCGGCCAAGGGCTATGTCGAGGAGGAGTTCTATCTCTCCGGCGTGGCCGACGGCTGGGACACCGTCGGCAGCCGGGTCGCCACCGATGTGGCGTACGAGACCCGGCTCATCGTGCGTCGGCCGGCCGACCCGCGCCGGTTCAGCGGCGTCGCGCTGGTCGAGTGGCAGAACGTCACGGCCGGGTACGACCTCGACGCGCTGTGGAACGCCGAGTCCACCATCCGGGCCGGCGACGCCTGGATCGGGGTCTCCGCCCAGCGGGTCGGCGTCGACCAGCTCCGCGGCTGGAGCCCGACCCGGTACGGCCGGCTCGACGTCACCGGCGGGGGACGGTACGTCGCCGACGAACTCTCGTACGACATCTTCGCCCAGGCCGGAAAGGCCATCGCCGACCCGCGCGGCGTCTCGCCGCTGGGCCGGCTGCGGGCCCGCACCGTCCTGGCCATCGGCGCCTCGCAGTCGGCCGGCCGGATGACCGTCTACTACGACCGGGTCCTGCCGCAGGTGCGGCCGGTGTTCGAGGGGTACGCCTTCGTCGTGGGCTCCGCGCCGACCCGGGTCGGCGACGAACCCGTGTTCCAGGTGCTGTCCGAGACCGACGTGCGGACGCCCGTCCGACCCGCCGACACCGATCGGTTCCGCCGGTGGGAGGTGGCCGGTGCGGCGCACAGCGGCTACAACGGCCAGGTCTACCGGGCACCCATACAGGAACGCGACCTGGGCGCCGCGCCGGTGTACACCTGCGCCCGGCCACCGTTCAGCCGGGTGCCGATGCACCACGTCACCGCCGCCGCGTACGCCCACCTGGCGCGCTGGGTCGAGCGCGGAACCCCGCCGCCGACCGCGCCGCCGCTGGTGTTCAACCCCGACGGTACGAAGGCCCGTGACGCCCACGGCCTGGCCCGCGGCGGGATCCGGCTGTCGCAGGTCGCCGTCCCCACCGCGTTGAACACCGGCGACAACGCCGGCGAGTCGTTCTGCGTGCTGTTCGGCACCTACCAACCGTTCGACGAGGCCACCCTGGACGATCTCTACCCGACGCACGCCGGCTACGTCGCCCGCGTGGTGGCCACCGATGTCCGCAACATCGTCGCCGGCTACCTCCAGCCGGCCGACGCCGCAGAGAACCTCCGCGAGACACTCCGATCCGGCCCGGCGTGAGCAACCGACCCGGCCGGCGTGCCGCGGTGCCGGGCGCGGGGGGTTGCCCAGTGCTGAGCGCCAGTCCCGATTCGCGGGATGGGGGATGGCAACAAGAGCCCGGCACGG